>NZ_JBAMHQ010000001.1:304130-608260 GCF_037081775.1 Haladaptatus sp. ZSTT2 | reverse complement strand
GACGAACGTTTTCAGTTCGTCACGGGCGGCTTCGTACTCCAGTCCAACGGCGTCTTCGGGGGCAGCCTCGCCTGTTGCGACGAGTTCGGCAGAGCGCTTGACGTAGGGTGCGCGATAGCCGAGGTTTAGGTCGCGGAGTTCTGCTTCGCTTGCTTGTGCGAGCGCCTTGGGCGTCGGGAATGCGTGGTAGGTTTTCCCGTCGAATTCGAGTTTCTCGCCGTAGGTGCGCGCGAGGCCAAGTTGCATGTCGTGGATACGCGAGACGCGCATCTGCGCAGAGCAGATAAACGAGATGAGCGTCTGAAACGGCGGGTCGCGGACGAGTCGCATTCCTTTGTAGGCGTCGTAGGCGGTGGACACGAGGGGGTCGTCGGGAATCGCGTCGAAAATCGCGGGCAGGTTGTCGTCCAGTCGAAGGAGATGGACGAGGGCCGATTCTGCGTCGAACTGCGATTCCCATTCAAGGTGGCCGTCTTTCTGGCGGACGCGCACGACTGCTGGGTCGCCGTCGCGCGGGAGGACGGTGTAGTACCACGCGTCGCCGCCGTAAGCTGGGGTTTGTTCGTACATCCGGCTATCTTCGCGCCGCCAGAGATACGACTGGCCGCTTTCGACCGTCGATTGGAGGTCAAATTCTCCCGTGAGGTTGGCAAGTGCGAGGGTGCCCGATTCCATTACCACCGTAGAGGAGTGGGTGCGGTTTGTGCTTTCGCTTTCAACATGACAAACAGGTCACAAAGGCGACGTATGCTGATTTGGCCTAACCTTCTTACGGGAGGCCGCTGAATAATAGTCCATGGACTGCAGAGTTGTCGTCGAAGCCGCAGTCCCGGTGTACGACGTCGGCACGCCGGACGAAGCGGTTCGAATTGCCATCTCGAAGACGGGCGAGATGCTCAACCCCGACTTGAACTACGTCGAAATCAACATGGGTGAGCGCGTCTGTCCCCACTGCCACGAGCAGTTAGACCCCGCATTCTTGAGCGCAGACGAGAGCCTCGTCGCGCTCGAACTCGAAATGACCGTGTTCAACGTCGAACGCGAAGAACACGCCGCGCGCATCGCGCGCAAAGAGATTGGTCAGCGCCTCCACAATATCCCGCTCGACGTGATTGACGTCCGCATTCTTGGCGAAGGTGAGGACGATGCGGATACAGGCGCGACGCTCAACGCCGAATAGGTCGTCGATAAAAGCCGACGGCGGCTGCGAGGAGTTTTTGCACGATACCGCTCTGAGAGCGTCGCCACTTTTCGTCAATGTGGTGACAGAGAGACTGCGTCGGTCGCGACGCGATTAATCGGCCGTGGCGGAGATCTTCTCGGATTCCGCCTCGGTCATTTCTGCGGTGATACCGTCTGCGAGTGCAAAGACTGCGGCTTTGTGGTCCGTTTTGGATTTGTGGATAGAGGTCGGCCGTACCCCAAGTGCCTCGTATTCCTCGTGTTCAATTGTGATTTCGTACTCTGCTTCGTAGTGGTTGCATACCTCCGAGAGGAGGCCGTGCAGGTGGATGAGCTCCTGCTTCTTCATAACAACAGCCTCTTACAAGCGGAGGGTTATATTACTATCTTGAGTCTCGTTAGCATACGTACCGGATTAGAAGGGCTGTATCGACAGTATTCGCCGGAATTTCACGCCGACGTCTCTTTCAGTTGACTGGTCTATTCTGCATACATTGACTATATATCTCACAGTATACTCCGCGTGACTGACGATACGAGCGTGGGTCTCTGAAAAAAGCCGGGACTGCGAGTGGGCGTCGCCTACTCGAACTGCTTGACCGTGTCGAGGTCGTGTTCGGTACGCATAAACTCAGAAAGCATTCGACTTGCGTGACAGTTCGGACAATGGAAGGTGGTTTTCAAGGGCGGAAGGTCACCCGGCGTCGATTCCCAATCTTTGCCGCACTCAGGACAGAGTAGACGAACATATGCTTCCACCATGTGTGCACACTGTTCGCAGGCTGCAATGAAAAGCTTTGTTGCCTGACTTATACGGGGAGGTAGTTCCCGTTGGCTTCGAGCAGTTCTTTGTAGCGGTTGCGGATGGTGACTTCGCTGATGTTCGCTACGTCAGAGACCTGGCTTTGGGTCACTTTCTCGTTCGAGAGCAGCGCGGCGGCGTAGACGGCGGCGGCCGCGAGGCCGACCGGCGACTTCCCGCTGATGATGCCCTGCTCTTTCGCGTTGCGAAGCAGGTCGCGGGCGGTGCGCTCTGCCTCATCAGAGAGGTCTAAGTCAGACGCAAAGCGTGGGACGTAGCTCTCTGGGTCTGCGGGCTTTATCTCTAAGTTGAGCTGGCGGACGATGTAGCGGTAGGTGCGCGTGAGTTCCATCTTATCGACGCGCGATACCGTCGCAATCTCGTCGAGACTGCGGGGCATGCCCGCTTGTCGGGCAGCGGCGTACACCGACGCTGTGGCGACGCCTTCGATGGAGCGACCTGGTAAGAGATTCTCAGAGAGCGCGCGCCGGTAGATGACCGACGCCGTCTCACGAACCGTGCTCGGCAGGCCGAGTGCCGAAGACATGCGGTCGATTTCGCCGAGCGCCTGCTTCAGGTTGCGTTCCTTGCTGTCGCGCGTGCGGAACCGCTCGTTCCAGGTGCGGAGGCGCTGCATCTTCGCGCGCTGGCGGGCACCGAGGGATTTGCCGTAGGCGTCCTTGTCTCGCCAGTCGATGTTGGTCGAAAGCCCCTTGTCGTGCATCATCTTCGTCGTCGGTGCACCGACACGGGACTTCGAGTCCTTTTCGCTCGCGTTGAACGCGCGCCACTCCGGGCCGCGGTCGATTTCTGCTTCCTCTACGACGAGGCCACAGTCGCGACAGACCGTCTCGCCGTGTTCCGTGTCCGACATGAGCGGACCGCTGCACTCTGGGCACACTTCGGTTTCATCGACGATTCGATTCTTCTGCTTCTCCTGTGGCTGTTCGCCGGTGTATGTCCTGATTGTTGTGTCACTCATTAGCGTCTCCATTGGGCCAGGGCGGGTGTCTGCCGGGGGGTACGAAACCCTAAAAAGCCGGGTGTTGACCTTACGTATAGTTAGTGCGTAAAGTTTATAAATGTTTCGCAAAACGGAACGGGCCAAAACCACACGACACAACCCATATACAACCGATTTACCGCTCGTAAGTGGCGAGGGCCGCCATCGCCGCTTCGTCGCTCACCTGACCGAAATCTTCATAAAACTGTCCCACAGCGCTGAAGTACGCGGGCGTCATCTCACAAATCACCTCATCAGCCTCGCTCATGAGCCGCTCTGCACCCGATTCAGACGCAACGGGAACCGCAAGAACCACGCGGCTCGCGCCCGCTGCCTTCGCCAGCCGTACGCAGGCGAGCGCCGTCGCCCCGGTCGCCAGCCCATCGTCGACGATGACGACGCGCTTATCCGTCAAGTCGGGGGGCGTGCGCTCCCCCCGATACCGTTTGGCCTTCGCTTGAGCGGTTTCGTGTTCGCGGGCAATCGTCTCTTCGAGGTACTCTTCAGACACGCGGAGTGTCTGGATGAGCGGTTCGTTTCGCCAGACGCTCCCGTCTGCTGCGACTGCGCCAACGGCGAGCTCTGGGTTGTCGGGCGCACCGAGCTTTCGCGCGACGATAATGTCGAGTGGCACGGCGAGGAAATCTGCGACGATTTTGCCAATGGGCACCCCACCCCGTGGAATCGCAAGGACGATGTCCGCCACCACGTCGTGGGCATCGACGACCGCCGCGAGTTTCTCGCCCGCGTCAGTTCGATTTCGGTACATCAATGAAAATAGGTGCGCACGCGGCTTAAACCCCGTCTGGACTCGCGAATGGGTTGCACCGAAACACGCCACGCATCACACAGTCTCCCTCGACAGAAACTATTTATCGAATGACTCGGGTTGAGAAAACGCATGATTAACCCCGTCGGTATCTTCTTCCTGCTTGGGGGATTCCTCGCGGCGCGGTGGCCCTATCGATTCGCACGATTTAGCGAACGCATCGATGCAATTGGCAGCACGACACCGCGCGACCAAGTCGAACCTGCAGAATGGAACGTCCTGTTGACACGAGTTCTCGACATCGCAATGATACTCGTCGGCAGCTTGGCAGTTCTAAGCAGCCTTGCGGCCGGGTGACCCGCCAGTGAAAAAGTGTAGAACGTGCTGCGTCACTCCAGTTCGCTCAGCTGGTTTCGGTTCCCGTTTCTTCGCCGTCTAGATTTGCCTCTCCGTCAGTTTCTGAGCCGCCTTCGCCCCCCTCTGCGAACAGCTCATCGGGATTGAACGTGGGAATCTCTCCTTTGAGGTCTTCCCACGCGATGGGACCGTTGTCGATGATGTTCTGTGGCGTGAGTAACTCTGCGTCGAGCACGGTGGCCACCGGCGGCGGCAGTTGTTCGCTTCCGGCAGGTGCTTTGGGCTGTTCACAGCCATCCCCGGTGACGACGACGCGCATCACCATTCCAAGATCGAAATGCGGGAGGCACATGATGTCGTACACACCCGGCTCCGTGAACTGATAAATCCAATTCTCCCCGCTCATGACTGGGGGCGAGGAGAAGGGTGCGGCTCCCTCGGGAATCCGCCGTGGCAGGCCGAAAAATCGTGGGTGGATTGCCGTCACCGTGTGGAGGTCAGCAGAGGCGTTCGGGAACTCGATGATGTCGCCGACACTGATGGCGAGGCCGACCGGGTCGAAATAGAAATCAGGGAAGCCTTCGGCCTCTCCGTCCGCCTGCTCGTCACTATCCCCCTCTTCGGGGAACAACACGTCCGCGTCGTCAAGCCGCAGTTCAACTGTGTGCTGGGGCATGAGCGCCTCTGGGAGGTCGAGTTCGGTCGTCAACGACGCATATCCCATCAGGTCGTCGATGCACGGCGGACAGTCGTTGTCGGCTTGGAATGTAGACTGTGTCCCACCCCTCGCACTTGTCTGCGTCCCGTCCCCTGTTTCCCCAGCGGCGACCCCACCGAGCGCCGCCACCGCGGTTCCCACGCCGAGCGTCCGAAGGACGGTTCGTCGCGTTGGCAGGCTGTACCTCGAATTCTCGCCGGTGTCTCGTGACATGGCGACTTGATGTTTCCGTGAATGGCCGTTATTATCCAGTGGCCAAGGTAACATACCGCATACTGGAGATGAACTGGTGGAGTGAGCGTTGAAATCCGCTTTTAACCCATGAAAACTCGTGTGCGTCACCGCGCTGGTAGTTCTCCGTATGGCGATTGTTCAGTTCCCGTCAGTCCCACGCCGTCCACGAGAGAAACAGGAGGCCAATGAACTGCAACACCGCGAGCAGCATCATCGCCTGCCAGACGATTTCGGGCACTGCAGAGGCGTACCACGCAGAGAGGTCGGGGTCGATGAGGTAGTAGTAGAGCGTGAGCGCGTTCTGAGCGAGCAAGAACAACGAGAAGATGAATAGACCGATTGTGTGCTTAGAGCGGAACTGCAGATAGTTACGACCCCACACATAGCCGAGTCCTGCGAGGAGGAGGACGTTTAGTGCAGTTGCGCCCTGTGCGACCGTGACCCAGATACTCATCTACCTCCACCTACCTTACTGTCACATATAACGACTAGCCCAAATTCGACCATAATCACTCCACCTGCGCTATGATTTGCTCTATCGTATCCCAGTGATGGCGGGCGTTCTCACTGGGGAGATAAATCGCTCCGTACTCATCGCCGCTCGTCGTCACAATGTTGTTATCCATGAGAACATCGAGGTGGTGTCTGACCGTCTTGTAGTTAAGGGCTAAGTCTTCGGCTAGTTGGTTTGCGTTCCGCGGTTGCCGATTCAGCGTCTTGAGCAGGCGAACGCGGTTGGCTCCACCTCGGGTACCGGTCAACACGTACCAGAGGACGGCCTCCATTGTTCTGCATCTCTCACCCACACCATGTAAGCCCATCGACAGAGGAGGGTGTCAGATTCACGCCGTCGGTCACTTCCACCTCCTTTGACACGCGGTCAGACAGTGAACAGATGCCCCTCGTCGGGAACCTTGAACAGCCCAATGCGCGCACCCGCATCCATCCAGCCGTGGCCGTAGGAGAACGACGCGAGGGCGTTCACGAGGTCGTCATTTGCCTTGAAGTGGCGGCCGTCGTCGAGATACGACTGCGCCATCTCGCGGTACTCGGCGGCTGACTCCCCGAGTGGCGTGTTCGGCGGATTCACGTCTTCTGCGGCGTCTAAGGCCTCCGCCAGCAGTCGTTCGTAGCGGTTGGTCTTCTCTGCTAAATCAGCGGCCATAGAACCTCGTTGTCGGGGACGAATATGGGCCTTGGCACCGACGGCAGATCTGTGCCCGAACACCCGGACGAAATCGTGCTGACTGCGCAAGACAGCGCAAGGTAAATACTTGTCCACGGTCAATTTGTGCACATGACAAAAGGCGACGCAGCCGAGGTTGAGCACCACCGACTCGTGATTGCCGGGTCCGGCATCGCGGGGCTCACCGCGGCCATTTATGCGGCTCGGTCGAACAACGAACCGCTCGTTCTCGAAGGCACAGAGCCGGGTGGCCAACTCACCTTGACCACCGAGGTGGACAACTACCCCGGCTTCCCCGAGGGCATCAGCGGGCCTGAACTCGTGAACAACATGAAAGCACAGGCAAAGCGCTTTGGCGCGACCGTCAAAAACCGCGTCGTCAAATCGGTCGACGCCTCGGAGCGCCCGTTCCGCATCGAACTCACCTCGGGCGACGTCATCACCGCAGACGCCTTCATCGCCGCCTCCGGTGCGAGCGCTCGAACGCTCGGCATCCCCGGCGAAGACGACCTCATGGGCTACGGCGTCTCGACGTGTGCGACCTGTGACGGTGCGTTCTTCCGCGACCAAGAAATGGTCGTCATCGGCGGCGGCGACGCCGCGATGGAGGAAGCCTCCTTCCTCACGAAGTTCGCCTCGAAAGTGTACCTCGTCCACCGCCGCGAGGAGTTCCGCGCCGAGGACTACTGGATCGACCGCGTCAACGAACAGGTCGAAGAAGGCGAAATCGAAATCCTCCGCAACACCGAGGTCACGGAAATCCACGGCTCGCCAGAAGACGGCGTGAGCCACGTCACGATGATTCGCCACCCCGAGGGCCACCCCTCCGAGAAACTCGACGACCCCGCTACTGAAAAATTCGACTTCGAGACGGGCGCGGTGTTCCTCGCCATCGGCCACACGCCGAACACGGCCTACCTCGAAGGCACGGGCGCGAAGATGGACGACGCTGGCTACCTCATCACGAAAGACGGCAAAGGCGCACAACAGACCGCAACGGACGTGCCCGGCCTCTTCGGCGCGGGCGACGTGGTGGACTTCCACTATCAGCAGGCCATCACCGCAGGCGGCATGGGCTGTCAAGCCGCCATCGACGCGGACGACTACTTAGAGGAGTTAGACCGCGAAAACCGCGCTAAAGAACAGGTCGCCGCCCCCGAATCCGACGACTAAGCGCTCGATTTCTCTCACAGATTCTCTCTGTTTTCCAACCCCACGAGCCACCGCACCGCGTGTGCACGCACGAAGCACAGATTCCACAGACCCTTTACGTCCACGCGCAAAGTGAATCCCATGTCTGATTCCGTAGAGACAGCCACGTTCAGCATCGAATCCTCGGACGGTTCGACCGACGAAGTCGAACTCCCAACCGAACTGCTTTCCCTGCTCTCAGAAGAGGAGTCCACCGCAGAAACCGTCGCAGACGTCGTTCTCATCGGCTTCGCCCAGCGCGCTCACGCCCTCGTCCACCACGCACAGGGCGAGTTCGACGCAGACGTAGAAGCCATCGAAGAGAGCGTCCTCGAAACCTTCGAAGAGCGCTTTGGCATGACGTTCGCCGAGATGACCGGTCACGACCACTAACTCGTCTTCACATTCTCTCGCTTTTCACCGGTCGAGAGCGCCGCGAGTGGAGAAGAAAGTTCACCAACACCCTCACTTTTTCGCTGGGACGTAACTCAGCACGACGCCGTCGTCCATCCGTTCAACGTTCGTCAACTCCAGTTTCGGAAAGCCAGCGACAAATCCTTCGCCGTCCGCGAGCGTCGGGGCTTCGCGGCCGCCGATAATCATCGAACCGACGAACACGGTGAGTTCGTCTACGAGGCCCTCTTCGAACAGCGAGAAGATGAGTTCGCCGCCGCCTTCGACCATTATCGACTCGATGCCGTGGTCTGCGAGGGCGTCGAAGGCGCTCGTGAGATTGACGCGCTCTTCGCCTGCGGTGATGATGGTGACGCCCTTGCGTTCGAGTTTGCGGATTCGCGTAGGGTGGGCCGCTTCGCTCACGAGCAGGTAGGTGTGGGCGCGCTCGTCGAAAATCTGGGCGTCTCGCGGACAGCGGGCGTGGGAGTCTGCGATGATGCGCGCCGGATTTTCAGGGACGCCGCGCGCTTTGCGTGCCGCGCGGCGTGTCTCGTCATCGACGGTCAGGCTCGGGTCGTCTGCGACGACGGTTCCCGCCCCGACCATGATGGCGTCGTTTTCCGCACGAATGGCGTCCATGCGGTCGAAATCGGCGTCGCCGCTGATGACCACCTGCTTTCGGCGGCGGTGTGAGAGCTTTCCATCCACGCTCATGGCTGCATTGACGACGACGCGCATGGGAGATGATAGGTCAGACGCGTGAAAACAGCTTTCGGTAGGGGTGGCTCCCACGAACGCTTTTTATGGAATCCGCACGAAGGTTCGGTGATGAGTCTCGAAGACACCGCCGAAGAGCTTGCCTCCGCTCTCGGCGCAGACAAAGCGGAGGTCAAACGCGACTTAGAAAACCTCGTCCAGTACAGCGTTCCACTGGAGGAAGCGAAACAGAGCGTCCGCCGAAAGTACGGCGGTGGCGGGGGTGGCGCGCCCACGCCCGAAACCGTCTCCATCGCGGACATCGGAACGGACAGTTCCAACGTCACGGTGACGGCCAAAGTGCTCACCGTGGGCAAGCGCTCGATTCGCTACCAGAACGAGGACCACCTCATCCACGAGGGGGAACTCGCAGACGAGACGGGGAAGATTTCCTACACCGACTGGCACGACTTCGGCCTCAAAGCTGGTGACACCGTCACCGTCACGAACGCCGGCGTCCGCGAGTGGGAGGGGAATCCCGAACTCAACCTCGGAGACAGCTCCTCGGTTGACCCGGCAGAAGCCATCGAGGTACCGTTCGACGTAGGCGGTGACAAGCCGCTCACCGACCTCAAACCTGGGGACCGCGGCGTCAACGTCGATGCCGTGGTCAGCGAAGTGGAGGAAAAAACCATCAGCGGCCGCGACGGTGAGACGACCATCCTCTCTGGCGTCCTCGCTGACGATTCCGGTCGCTTGCCGTTTACCGACTGGAACCCACACGGGGAACTCGAAGCGGGCGCGTCCGTCCGCATCACCGGCGCGTACGTCCGCGAGTTCCGCGGGATTCCGTCGGTCAACATCTCGGAGTTCTCGGCCGTCGAAGCGCTCGACACAGACCTCGAAGTGAGCGACGATGCGCCGCGAAAGCGCATCGACGAAGCCGTCGGGATGGGTGGGCTGTTCGACGTAGAAATTGTTGGCAACCTGCTGTCGGTGCGCGATGGCTCCGGCCTCATCCAACGATGTCCGGAGTGCAATCGCGTCACCCAGAAAGGCCAGTGTCGCTCGCACGGACAGGTAGACGGTTACGACGACCTGCGCGTAAAGGCGATTCTTGACGACGGCACCGGCGCGCTCACCGTCATCTTAGACCGCGACCTCACCGAACAGGTGTACGGCGGGTCGCTCGAAGATGCCCTCGACGCCGCCCGCGAGGCGATGGACCAAGAGGTCGTCGCGGACGCCATTCGCGAGAACGTCGTGGGCGGCGAGTTCGTGGTTCGGGGCAGTCTGAGCGTCGATGACTACGGCGCGAACCTCGATGCAACCTCGTTCCGCAAATCCGACGACGACCCGGCCGCACGTGCGACGGCCGTCCTCTCGGGGGTGGACGCATGAGCGCAACTCCTGTGGGGCGCGAAGTCGCCCACCGTCTGTTCGCCGCGGAGTTCGACGCCGCGTCGATGTCCTACTCGGAATCCGACGAAGAGCGCGCCCCGAACTACGTCGTCACGCCGACCGGCGCGCGCGTAAACCGGATGTTCGCCGTGGGCGTCCTCACGGAAGTCGATACGGTGAACGAAGACCAGCTTCGCGCCCGCATCGTCGACCCAACCGGTGCATTCGTCGTGTACGCAGGGCAGTATCAGCCAGAGGCGCTCACCTTCCTCGAAAACGCATCCGTGCCAACGTTCGTCGCCGTGACGGGCAAGGCGCGCACGTTCGAGCCAGCGGACTCAGACCGCGTCTACACCTCAATCCGCCCTGAGAGCATCAGCGAAGTCGATGCCGAAACCCGCGAGCGGTGGACGGTCACGACCGCAGAGCGCACCTTAGAGCGCATCGAAACCTTCGCAGGCGCACTCGCGCTCGACTCGCGCGGCGACGACCTCTCCGCGCAACTCGCGGCCCAGGGCGTAAGCGAGAGTCTTGCCGCGGGTATCCCGAAGGCAATCGACCACTACGGCACGACGACTGCCTATCTCGCGGCGATGGAGACGCTCGCAACGCAGGCGCTCGAAGTGGTCACGGGCGACCGCGATTCGGTGCCGTCGTTCGACGCTGCTCCGTCGATGGCCGGGCCGGAATCGCCAACTCGCGTCGCCTCGTTCGAGTCGGTCGAAACGGTGACTGACGCGGCCGACGAGGGTATCGAATCCGTGGAAGCCGAAGTCGAAGCCGAACTTGATGCCGAGGATACGGAACCCGAACCGACGGCCGAAGCGGAATCTGAGACGGTCGAAACAGACGAAGCGGTCGTCGAAGACAGCGAGCCAGAAGTCGAAGAACAGGTCGTGGAATCCGAACCAGAAATCGACACCGAACCACCGGAGGAAGACGCGACGGGAACCGTCCCCGAAGCAGAACCCGTTGACGCAGCCGACGCGACAGCGACCCAACAGGCAGAACCCGCAGACGACGTGGACGACGAACTCGGCGACTTCGAGGAAGACGATGACCTCGAAGACTTCGAACCTGGCGAGTTCGACGAGATGTACGAGATGGACGACGAGGAGCGAAAAGAGGTCGAAGAGGAGTTCGGCACCGAGTTCTCGACCGGCTCCGAGGTCGGCCCAGCAGGTGAAGCCGGTATCGAGGTTCCAGAGCCAGAAGACGTCGAGGAAGAGGCTGAGCCAGAACCCGAAGCAGAGACCGGCGACGATTCGGCGGCTGACGACGCAGACGTAGACTTAGAAGACGCCGTCTTGACCGCGATGCGTGACTTAGATGACGGCGACGGCGCAGACCGCGAAGCCATCATCGCCGCCGTGGTCGATGAACACGGCGTCTCCGTCGAGGCCGTAGAAGACGCGATTCAAGACGCGCTGATGGACGGGCAGTGTTACGAACCCGACGAATCGACGCTCACCGCAATCTGATGGCGAGTTCGGTCGAGCCGATTCCCGGACAGGCGGCGGCGATAGCCGACCTCTCCGGGAGTCGCGCGCTCGTCGTGGCCGACTACCACGCGGGCCTCGAAGTCGCCCTCCGCTGGGATGGGGTGTCCGTCCCGAGCAAGGCGGGCGAGCGCCGTGACCGACTCCTCGAACTGAAAGCAGAAACGGCCGCAGACCGCGTCATCATTTTGGGTGATTTCGGCAACGCCATCGGAGCAGGCCCGGAAGAGGAAATCGCCGAGATTCACGACTTGCTTTCGGCCCTCGACTGTCCCGTGACCGTCGTGAAAGGCAACCACGACGGCGACATCGAAGAACACATCGAGAGCATCGAGGTGACACCCGCCCACGGCATCCGCATCGGTGAGGTTGGCTTCGCCCACGGACACACCTGGCCCTCGCCCGACGTGCTCGAAGCCGACGTTCTCTGTACTGCACACGAACACCCGCAAGTGAATCTCACCGACGAAGTCGGTGGCGGGCGCACCGAACGCGTCTGGCTTCGCGGGACGGTCAACCCCGAACCGTTTGCTAAGTTTCACGGCCGGGCGTTCGACGACGGCGCGCCGTTCGTCATCTTTCCCGCGTTCAACGACCTCGTCGGCGGAACCTGGGTGAACGCGCAAAAAGACGGCTTTCTCTCGCCGTTTTTGCCCGACGGCCTCCGTGACGGCGAGGCGTACCTTCTCGACGGCACGCGCCTCGGAGACTATTCGACCATCTGACTGGCCGCGCGGTTTAACCTCCTCTGGCCGTTACCCAGCCACAATGTCAGACGGTGAGGTCGCGGGTGCGGACGCGTTTACGTATCTCGGTGAGGCGGTGCGCACGGCGCTTTCTGCGCGCGGATTTTCGACGCCCACCGCCCCTCAGCGCCGAGCAATCCCGCCGCTCGCCTCCGGCCGCGACGCGCTCGTCATCGCGCCGACCGGAACGGGAAAAACGGAAACGGCCATGCTTCCGGTGTTCGACGCCATCGTGGAAAAACCGCCCGAGGAACGCGCCGGAATCTCCGCACTCTACATCACGCCGCTTCGCGCGCTGAACCGCGACATGCGCAGTCGCCTTGACTGGTGGGGCGACACGTTAGATGTAACGGTGGACGTGCGTCACGGCGACACCACGCAGTACCAGCGAACCAAGCAGGCGAACGACCCGCCGGACGTGCTCGTGACGACGCCGGAGACGCTCCAAGCAATGCTCACGGGGAAAAAGCTCCGCCAGGCCCTCTCCGACGTGTCGCACGTCGTCGTAGACGAGGTACACGAACTCGCGGCTTCGAAGCGCGGCGCACAGTTGACGATTGGCTTAGAGCGCCTGCGCGAACTCGCCGGGCCATTTCAACGAATCGGCCTCTCTGCGACTGTGGGCGACCCGCGAGAGGTGGGGAAATTCCTAACCGGCGACCGCGGCTGTGCCATCGTCGAAGTGGACGTGGGCAGTCGCGTCGATTTGACCGTGTTCGAGCCAGCAATCACGGCCGAAGACGACCGACTCGCGGGACGGCTGATGACCGAAGCCGACATCGCAAGCCACGTGCGCGCCATCCGCGACCTCGTGGACGGCCACGAATCGACGCTCATCTTCGTGAACACGCGCCAGACCGCAGAGGCGCTTGGCTCACGCTTCAACGAACTCGACTTGAACATCGGCGTCCACCACGGGTCGCTCTCCAGAGACGCCCGCGTGGAGGTCGAAGACCAGTTCAAAGCCGGAGAACTCGATGCCCTGCTCTGTACTTCCTCGATGGAACTCGGTATCGACGTGGGGCGTGTTGACCACGTCATCCAGTATTCGAGCCCGCGCGAGGTTTCGCGGATGCTCCAGCGCGTCGGCCGGGCCGGACACCGACGGGATGCCACCTCCTACGGAACCATCATCACGACCCGGCCGGACGACACCTTCGAGGCGATGGTCATCGCCCGCCGGGCCGGGGTGAACGACGTCGAGGAGACGAACATTCATCATGGCAGCCTCGACACCGTCGCAAACCAGATTGCAGGCATCGTGATGGACTTCGGTGACATCTCGGGGCGCAAGGCTTACGAAATCGTGACGCGCGCCTACCCGTTTGCTGACCTCACCGAAGGGCAGTTCAAGGAAGTCATAAAAGAGCTCTCGCACAATCGCATCCTCTGGCTGGACGAGGAGAAAGACCTGCTCTCGAAGGGTGGGGGAACGTGGCGGTACTTCTACGCGAACCTCTCGATGATTCCCGACGAGGAGACGTTCGAGGTGTACGACATGGCGAGTGGGCGGCAGGTCGGCACGCTAGACGAGCGCTTCGTCGTGAACTTCGCTGGGGCGGGTGAGGTGTTCATCCAGCGCGGCGAGATGTGGCGCATCACCGAAATCGACGAGGAAGAACAACGCGTGCAGGTGACACCCATCGAAGACCCCTCCGGCGAAGTGCCGTCGTGGACGGGAAGCGAGATTCCAGTGCCGTTCGAGGTTGCCCAAGAGGTCGGTGAGGTTCGGGAAGTCGCCGCCAGCCAGGTAGAGGGAAACGACGACCGCGAAGCCGTCGCGCGCTTCCTCGGCAAACGCTACCCCGCAGACCGCAGAACCATCGAAGAAGCGCTCAAGCCGCTCGTTCGACAGCGAGAACAGGACCATCCCGTGCCGACGGACGACCGTGTCGTCATCGAATTCCAGGGTCGGACGCTGGTCGTCAACGCCTGTTTCGGCCACAAGGTGAACGAAACGCTCGGGCGCGTGCTGTCTGCATTGATTGGCCAGCGCACTGGTTCGTCGGTCGGCCTCGACGTAGACCCCTACCGCATCGAACTCGAAGTGCCCCGCGACGTGACGGCGCGTACGGTGGTTGAAGTGCTCGAATCGACCGACCCTGACCACCTTAAGCCACTCATTGAGTTGAGCCTGAAAAACGCAGACGCGCTCAAGTTCAAGCTCGCACAGGTCGCAGCAAAGTTCGGCTCGCTCCAGAGTTGGCAGGGCGATTCGCGCCGTCAGTTCGGCCTCGGCCGCCTGCTCGCCGCACTGGATGAAACCCCCGTGTACGACGAAGCCGTGCGCGAAATCCTCCACGAGGATTTGGACGTGGGACGGGCGGCCGAGGTGCTCTCGCGGATGCAGTCGGGCGACATCGAGCTCGTCACCGTTGGCGGCCGAACGGCGATTGGCATTGACGGGCGCTCGTCTGGTCGGGAACTGCTCGCGCCCGAAAATGCGGATGCGAGCGTTATCCAGACGGTGAAAGAACGCATTCAGGAAGACCAGCTGCTGCTCTTTTGTCTCCACTGTCAGGAGTGGGAACGCACACAAAAGGTGCGGAGAATCCCCGACCAGCCACAGTGTCCCCTGTGCGAATCGAGTCGGATTGCCGCGCTCAATCCGTGGGCCGACGAAGTTGTTTCGGCGGTCAAAGCACGCGAGAAGGACGACGACCAAGAGAAAATGACCCGTCGAGCCTATCGGTCTGCAAGCCTCGTCCAGAGCCACGGCAAGCAAGCCATTATCGCGCTCGCCGCCCGCGGCGTCGGACCGCACAACGCCGCGCGTATCATCGGCAAGTTACGCGAAAACGAAGACGAGTTCTATCGCGATATTCTGGGACAAGAACGCCAGTACGCCCGCACCAAATCGTTCTGGGATTAGTCGAGTTTCACCGGATGGATATGATGGCCACACGGACGGAACGCAGCGTTCTCGGGCCCGCTGATGACGGTTCCAGTGACGGGCCGGTTGCAGATTGGGCAACAGCGCTGTTGCTCAGTGTCAGGGGTGTGTCCATCCCACATAGTACATGGTTGATGTGATTATATACTAAGGTATCGGTTTGTTCACGAATCTCCCACGTTGTTCCAAAATTGTTCAATCTGCGCGGACAGGAACATCGGGGTCATTCGTACCTGTTCAGTGCGCTCTTCTGCAGACAGACACGCACGAACGTCATCGCGTCTCGTCGTCTCACAGTACCGCTGGTCGATAAGCGCACGCACGCCACGTTCGTCCGGGCCACGAATCACGCGACCGAGCGCCTGGCGCGTCCGACGAACCGCCGGAACCGTAAGCGCATAGGTGAAGGCATTCTCCGAGCCGAAGGCCTCCGCGTAGGCGAAGCGAACCGCTCGAACCCGGGGTGAGCGCGTGTTCACGAGCGGGACGCCCACGACCGCGCAGGTGGCGAGTTTGTCGCCGTCGTAATCGACACCTTCGGTGAGTGTTCCCCGCGTGCTCGTCACGAGCACCTTCTCGCCGCCATCGAAGAAGGTCTGTTTGAGCGCCTCTGTGTCCTCGTTCGAGGAGCTTTCGTCCACGAGCACTGGCTTTGAGACCTCCTCACGCAGCCGGCTTGCCGCCCACGTCGCTTCCCGGTAGTTCGGCATACAGATGAGGACGTTCCCGGGACTGCGGGCGAGTTCGCGCAGCGCGTAGGCGTACTCTTCGCGCACTGCGTTGTCCTCGCCTGCGGTTGGCGACCCGCGATTTCGCGCGGTAAAGGGCGTCAGGTCGACGCCCCACGTCGCACGGTTTTCGGGTGGGAAGCGCAAGTCGAAGGTGTGGGCATCGACCGGCCGCTCGGGGTCGAAGTCAGCGAGGCCAACCACCTCGGTAAATACGGAGAGCGGTTCGAGCGTCGCGCTCATCAGCACGCCGCCGCCGACGGTGTTGAATATCTCTCGGCACTCTGCCGACGGGAGACAGTTGTACATGGTGAGCGCGGGCGTGAACGCCCGTTCCCAGACGTTCGCCGTCTCGCCGAGTTCCTTTGGCGAGTATTCGAGTACGAGTTCGCGGAAATAGGTGGCTCGACTGTTCTCCCACCAGTTGGTCATGAGCGTGCCAACCGCACCGCAGACCGTGCTCCGGTTTGGCTCGATTTCTTCGAGGACGGCATCGACGGCCACGCCGAGTGGCCCCATCGCCTGCCAGAGGCGTTCTCCGTACCCCTCCGCTTTGGCCCACGTCGAGAGGGCGTCTATCTCCTCGCTTTCGGGCGGTCTGAGCGGAATCTCGATGTCTTCTTCGGGGAACTCGTCGTACTGAATCAACCGGTGCCAGTCGTCGAATTCTTGGTCGAGATGGGCGGTGATGCGCTCGTCCATCCAGTCCATGACGGCGTTATAAAACTCGATGGCGCGGTGAACGTGGTCTAAGGATACCTCGTAGGTCCCGAGGGCTTCGTTCACCTCCATTTTGTGCTCGCGCGTCTTGCTCGCGTGTTTGGTGAGCATCTGCAAATCGCCGCGCGCCCGTCGCAGCGAGTGGAGGCCAACGCGGTCAGAAAGGATGTCTCTAACGCGCTCTTCGACGCGGTGGGCCTCGTCCACGATGACGAACGTGTTCTCGTCCAAAATGGCGTCGGTGAGCACCCGCGTCTGGCCGTCGAACAGGTGCATGTAGTTCCCGATGACGACCTCTGCGTTCCCGAGAAGCACTTGCATCACGCGGTGGGGACAGGTGCCGTGTTCGACCGACTGGGGCAGGAGTTCTGAGATGGTTACGACGCCGTTTTCGCCGTGCTCGAAGCCGACGGGCGACCCTTTGTCGCGGGCGTACCAGTCGGCCTCGAACGGACAGTAGAGTGGGCCGTTGCCGGTGTCGGTATCGAGCACCTCGTCGGGCGCGGTTGGCTGGTGGGTCGGATACGGCGATTTGGCTCCGGCCGTTTCGAGCGTGGCTGTGTTGAGCGATTGCCACGTTTCTGCGTCCTGTCTCGCCGCGGCGGCGAGCTTCTCTGCGCGGGCGGGGTCCCACCACTTCTCTGCGTCCTCGCGCACGCCCGGGATGGCGCTCTCTTTCGGGAGGCCGCCCTTTTCGCCGTCGTTGAGTTTCACGAGCGAACTGGTGTGGTCTCTCAAGTCTTCACATCGGTCGTGGACGCTCGCATCGCCGGGGAAGATTCCTTCGCGCTCGTAGGGACAGAGGTCACCCTTGCTGTCGAGGGCGACCGCAGAAAGCGGGTCGTCGCGGCCGTCGTTGAGCGCGCGCATGTCGGCAACGAACTGCGCGAGTTGCTGTTTGACCGGCGTGACGACGACCACGCGGTCGTAGAGGTCTGTTTCGCGGATGAGATACGACGCGGCGGTGAGCGCGGCCATGGTCTTGCCCGTGCCACACGGGCCTTCGAAGACGAAGTAGCCCTTCCCCTTTGCCGTCCGGATGGTGCGCTCTATGACCTTCGCCTGCTGGTCGTAGGGGGTGTCGAAGCCGAAGTAGTCGCGCCAGTCTGCGTCGTCAACTTCTGCCACCCCCGGCTGGTCACTCATTCGACTGCGAGGTAGCGCGCCATCGCCTAAGAGTGATTGGGTTCGTACGCCGTCCACTTCGTGCGCTTGCCGCCGAGTCCAACCACGCGCATCTCGATGCCGGCGTCGCTCTCCCGGAGTTCTATCATGCCGTCGAACACCTGTTTGATGGTGTTTACGGCCTGTTCGTCGTGTGCGCCGGTATCGAGGGTGAACACGCCGAGATAGCCAACCGCTTCGAGTCGGGCGGTGAGCACATGGCAGAACTTGAACACCGTCCGCACTTCGACGTAGGACAGGAGCGTCGAAATGGAGTCGAGGGCGAGTCTCGTTTGCGTGATGCCAGACTGGTTGAATCGCTGCATGAACTGCGATATGCCGATACCGATACCCGTCAGGTCTCCTGGTGAGGCCACCGAGTGGACGAACTCGTCTTTCGCAGAACCACCCGACTCGCGCGACTCCACGATACCAAACGAGTCGTGATTGAGATTCGGTACCCGCTTTGTGAACTCTTTGTTGATGGAGTCAGCACTGCGGTCTGTCGAGACGATGACGCTGCCTTCTCCGTCTGTGGCCCCCTGTGCGAGGATAGATAAGGCGAGATCTTGCTTCCCGCTCATCGGCGGACCGGCTATCAGAATGTTCGTACCCGGTGAGACGCGGAGTGTCTCCTCGGGGAGAACGCCCTCCAGCTCGTAGCCTACTTGGTCAGTGTCAGTGTTACGATTGGTCTCCATTCGTACCCCCCAAATCCCGAAGTGCGCTGATGAACGACGTCTCGTCCGTGAAACCACCCTGCGTTTCATTCAACCGTGCTTTCACGTCCGCTAGCTTGGCTTCGAGTTCGTTGTATGCGTCGTTTTGTTCGAGTTTCTCGATACGCTTCCCGGTCATCAGTGCCGCTTTCGTCTCTGCGAGCGCGTAGTATTCCTGTAAGAGCGCAGAGTAGGTCGCCCGCTCTACAAGACTATCGACGGTGTCGTGCAACTGGGCTTTGCTTACTGGCTTGCTGAGATAGGCGTCGAATCCCATATCGATGATGTCGAAATCCGGCTCTACGGCGGTCACCATCGCCACGCGACAGTTGAGGTCGCGTTCACGGATAGTCGAGAGTACCTCGTCTCCGGAAAGCCCCGGCATCATCCGGTCTAAGAGGACGACATCAACCGCTTCGGTGATAGCTGCAAGCGCTTCACGACCGTTTTGTGCCACGGTTACGTCGTACTTGCCACTGAGCCAAATCTCGTACGTTTCTGCCACGTCAGCTTCGTCTTCGACAACGAGAATGACTGGCCTATCTTCGTCACCCATCAGTTCTATTTCAACGTTCGTCCCCACTGTCAAAGCATTACTGTTTTTATTACTGTCATCTTAAACAGGCAAAACGGAGCCGTCACAGTCCTCTGCTCAGGTCAACGAGGGTTCTACTTGCTCTAGAGCCTGTGCGAAGTGGGATTCGCGAATCACTAACTCGGCTGCCCGGCTGGTCGCGGCTTCCGGGCCGATTTCTGCGGCGAACTCTCGAATCGCGTACATCGCGGCCTGCCGAACCACTGACCGCAAGTCTGCACCCGAGTAACCACGGGTGTCCGTGGCCAATGTGTCGGCATCGACGTCGGCTGCAAGCGGCTTGCCCGCGAGGTGTACCGCAAGAATCGCCCGGCGGGCTGCCTCGTCGGGTGCAGGCACTTCGATGTGCGTCTCCAGGCGACCTGCGCGAACGAGCGCGGGGTCAAGCACGTCGCGGCGGTTCGTCGCCGCGAGCACCATCAGATTCGGGTTATCGACGACGCCGTCCATTTCGGTGAGCAGTTGGGAAACGACGCGCTCGGTCACTTCGTGGCTGTCGTCTCTGCGCGCGGCAATGGCGTCGATTTCGTCGAAGAAGATGATTGCAGGGGCGGCCTGTCGTGCCCGGTCGAACACCTTGCGGACGGCTTTCTCCGACTCACCCACATAGCGGTCGAGCAGTTCCGGCCCGGCGACGCGGATGAAGTTTACCTCGCTCTCTCCGGCGAGCGCGCGAGCGAGCAGCGTCTTTCCGGTTCCCGGTGGGCCGTACAACAGCACACCGGAGGGCGGGTCGGTGTTCGCCGCCTCGAACAGCGCGCCGTATTCGAGCGGCCAGATGACCGCCTCCTCTAACGTCTGCTTTGCGTCTTCAAGCCCGCCAACCGCGCTGAAGTCCACGTTCGGCGTCTCTGCGACGTATTCGCGCATCGCAGACGGGTCGACCACCGCGAGCGCAGCCTCGAAGTCGGCGCGCGAGACGGTGAGCGGCGTTCCGTCTTCCCGGCGACGAAGCGCGTGCATCGCCGCCTCCGTGGCGAGCGTTTTCAAATCCGCGCCGACGAAGCCGTGGGTGCGCTTTGCGAGTAGTGAAACCTCCACGTCGTCTGCGAGCGGCATCCCGCGCGTGTGAACGTCGAGAATCTCACGGCGACCCTCGATGCCGGGGACGCCGATTTCGATTTCGCGGTCGAACCGCCCGCCGCGGCGCAGCGCGGCGTCGATGGCGTCGACGCGGTTGGTCGCGCCGATGACGACGACCTGACCGCGGTCTTCGAGCCCGTCGAGTAAGGTGAGCAACTGGGCGACGACGCGGGTTTCCATGTCGGCGTCGTCGTCGCGGGTGCCTGCAATCGAGTCGATTTCGTCGATGAAGATGATGGCCGGGGCGTTCGCGGTTGCCGTCTCGAACGCTTCGCGCAGTTTTTCCTCTGATTCACCCTTGTACTTCGAGACGATTTCCGGGCCGGAAATCACCGTGAAGTGGGCGTTCACCTCGTTTGCCACCGCTTTGGCGATGAGCGTTTTTCCGGTGCCGGGCGGCCCGTAGAGCAAAACGCCCTTCGGCGGGTCGATGCCCAACTGGGTGAACAGCTCCGGCTCTGCGAGCGGCAACTCAATCATCTCTCTGACCTGCTCTAGCTCGTCGTCTAAGCCGCCGATGTCTTCGTAGTTGACGCCCGAATCATCTTTATTGACGGCTTTTGCAGCCGGCTTCGACGCGGCCGAACCCGATTCGAGCAAGACGAGACGCGTCTGGCCCGTCACGCGCACCATTCCGTCGGGTTGGGTTCGCGTCACGGCGAGCGACCCGTTGCCGAGTCGGGGGACGTGAAGCTGTTCGCCTGCGGTGAGCGGGCGGTCTACGAGCGCGTCGCGGATGGCTCTCGTCGCTTCATCGTCGTCGGCAAACTCGCGGTCGGGCGTGATTTCGACCATCGTGGCATCGGCCACGTCGACTTTCCGGACGTGCACCTCGTCGCCGATGTTGACGCCGGCGTTCGCGCGGGTGTCGGCGTCGATTCTGACCGCTTTCTTCGACAGTCCCGCGCCCGCGGGCCACACCTTTGCGACGGTCGAGGCGGTTCCTTCGATGATGACGGTGTCGCCACTCAGGACGCCGAGTCGCCGGCGAGCGGTTTCGGGGAGGCGCGCGACACCCCGTCCCGCATCGCGTTTTTCGGCACTCTGCACCGTGAGCGTGAGGCCCTCGTCTCGCACACCCGAACTCATACTACCCTCTTTCTCCCCCGCGCTCTTTACCGTTCGCTCGGAGAAACGAATTTATCGACACACGACAGTTCATACCTATGGTCTCTACGACCGAGCGCGACAACATGACCTGGTACGAGTGTGACCACTGCGGTCTCATGTTCGATGTCGAAGAAGACGCGCGCCAACACGAGGAAAACTGCGAGGGTGACGAAGCCGACTATATCCAGTAATCAGTCGTCCGTGGGTGGGGCCACGATTTCGAACGAGCGTTCGCCCATGTCGTCCTCTTCAAAGACGAATACGCGACCGCGAACCGTCTCTGGGTCTGCGTCGACTTCGACGCGAAAGCCACCAGCGTCGCGGATGGTCACGCCGGGGAAGATAGTGGTCTCTTCGCCCTCCGCCAGAAGGACGCGCCCGACGCCCGTCGATTCGAGGATCTCGTCTGCCGTGTTTCGGTCGTTCACGTAGACGACGACACCTTCGGTCTCCGTCGGGTCGGTGACGAGGATGTGAACGTCTTTGGCCGGTGCGGTTTTGACCGTCCCCTCGACTTTCGCTGGAATCCCGTTGTAGAACACCTCTCTGCCGTCGGTGTAGTGGACGACGATGCCCCCCTCGGTGAGTTCGATACCGAGCGTTTCGGGCGAGATGTCGTTGCGAAGGCTCATACAATCCGTACTGCCCTACGCGCCAAAAACCCGGCGTTGTCAGGCGGCTAAATCCGCGTCAACCGCCACGCGTAAGTAGGCGGGTAGGGGAGGAGAACCTGTATCATGGAGGGCACGGCAAAAGCACCCGCCGCCGGAACTATCCTCAACGCACTCGCAACGGGGACGGGCGCGGCGTTCGCCATCGACCGCTACACCACCGCACACGTCACCCTCGACGACGGGGCGGGCGTGACCGGCGAGGTAGACGGCGCACCGGACGCGGACACGCGACTCATCGAGAGATGTGTCGAACTCGTCACCGCCGAGTACGGAAACGGCGAAGGTGGCCACGTTCGCACCGAGAGCGACGTGCCGATGGCCTCTGGACTGAAGAGTTCGAGCGCCGCTGCGAACGCGACGGTGCTCGCCACACTCGCCGCCCTCGACACCGACATAGACAGAGCAGACGCCGCGCGCATCGGCGTCACCGCCGCCCGCGACGTGGGCGTCACTGTCACCGGCGCGTTCGACGACGCGAGCGCGAGCATGCTCGGCGGCGTCACCGTCACCGACAACACCCGCGACGAACTCCTCCACCGCGAAGAAGTCGAGTGGGACGTGCTCGTCTGGACGCCCGACGAACAATCCTTCAGCGCGGACGCAAACGTGGCCCGATGCAAGCAAATCGCCCCGATGGCTGAACTGGTGGCCGACCTCGCCCTCGCAGGCGACTACGAACGCGCGATGACGGTAAACGGCCTCGCCTTCTGCGCCGCCCTCGACTTCCCGACCGACCCGCTGGTCGAAGCGATGCCCCTCTCGCGGGGCGTCTCATTGTCGGGGACTGGGCCGAGCTTTACGGCGATTGGCGACCGAAAGACACTGGAACAACTCGAAGACCGCTGGAGCAACCGAGCTGGACACACATGGCTAACGACAACACAGAATCACGGCGCGACACAGAAGTGACGCTCGACGAACACCGCCAGGAAATCGAAGACATCGACCGCGAGTTGGTCGAACTCATCGCCCGGCGCACCTACGTCGCAGACACGATTGCACAGGTCAAAGCCGAACTCGACCTACCGACCACCGACGAGGCCCAAGAGGACAAAGTGATGGAGCGCGCCGGGAAGAACGCAGAGCGCTTCGAGGTAGACGCGAACCTCGTGAAAGCGATTTTCCGGTTGCTCATCGAGTTGAACAAGGTCGAACAGCGCGAAAAGCGATAACAAGGGGACAGTCCGAGACCTGTCTGTGTTCTACTGAACTGTTTCCCGATACTGCTCGGCCGTAATCGAATAGAGATGGTGGTCGATGATGTCGCCGCTCGGCCGAACCGTCGAATTGCGGATGATGCCGTCGTACTGGCCGCCGTGTGCGTCGACGTACTTCTCGACCGCTCGTCGTGAGTTTTCGTTTCCGTCTTCGACGGGAATCGCCACGAGATCGAGGTCGAGTCGCTCGAAGGCGAGGACGCCATCTACTTCATGCTCGTGCCCGCGCTGGTGACGAGCGCAGATACGGTGGGGTATTCGTACTATCTCTCCGAGCAGTTAGAGCGGGGTACTGACTCGTCCACTGACAGCCTTTGAGTGGCTAGGGACTCTCTGAAAAATCGAGCACTTGGTCACTCCGCGGCGAGCGATTCTTCTCGATACTGCGCTGCATAGTCCACGAAGTTTTTGAGCACGGTGAGTCCCGTCTCGCCGCTTTTTTCGGGGTGGAATTGGGTTCCCATGACGTTTCCTGCCTCGTTTGCGGCGATGGCGGCGAAGTCGAAGCCGTAGTCACAGGAGGCGACGGTGTGGGCTGCGACGGCAGAGCAGTAGGAATGGACGAAGTAGGCGTAATCACCGTTCTCAATCCCAGAAACAAGCGGATGGTCACGTTCGACGGTGAGTTCGTTCCAGCCCATGTGTGGCACTTTCACTTCGTCGCTCGGCAGGCGTTCGACGCGGCCGGGAATCAGATCGAGGCCGTCGATGGTTTCGCCGTCTGGTGCGCCCTCGGTACTCTCGGTGAACATGAGTTGGAGTCCGACGCAGATGCCGAGTATCGGCGTGTCTTCTGCAGCGTCTATGAGCACGTCGTGGAACGGCTTCGAGTTCCGAACGCACTCGCCAAACGCCCCGACGCCGGGGAGGACGAGCGCGTCCGCCGCGGCGATTGCGTCGGGGTCGTCGGAGACGGTCACGGTCGCGTCGGCCCGTTCGAGGCCGCGCCTGAGACTGCGGAGGTTACCGACGCCGTAGTCGATAATGGTGACGTTCACACGCGAGGATTTGAGATGGTGAGGTTTATCTGTTGACCTCCGGGTGAATTTCTCGGCTGTGAAACGCCGTCAGGGAAAAAGATAGATAGCTGCGCTGACACTGCGAGCACACGACAGATGGAGTTACGCGAAGCCACCGAAGCCGATATTCCCACACTCATCGAGTACTGGTACGCACTCGCTACCGACAACGAGCCGTATTCTCGGTTCAACGAACTGGTCTACGACAGCCAAGCCGAGGTTCCAGCAGACGGGTTCAGAAACCAGTTAGAACGTGACGGCATCACCAACTACCTCGTCGAGGTACAGGGGGAAACCATCGGCTTCGTCACCCTCCGCGACGGCGAACACTCCTCGCGCCAGTACTCGCGCTATCTCATGATTGTGAACCTCTACATCAAAGACGCCTTCCAAAATCGTGGTCATGGCACGCGCGTCGTAGAGAAGGTGAAAGAACTGGCGCGTGCGGCCGACTGCGACCACCTCAAGGTCTCCTGTGAGTGGCACAACGTTGATGCGCGACGGTTTTACACGAACACGGGCTTCGAAGAAAAGCAGGTGACGTTCGTCCAATCCATCGAGTAGCCGCGCACTGCCCCTTTTCGCTCGGCCACCCGCCACACGTCACCGCCCGGGAGGGGCCAAGAACCCTCTGTGCGTACGACCAGACTGGTCTGGGGCCGGCGCGGATACCAGCGTTTTTCCCTCGTTATCCCTTCGGTTAGGTATGTCTCTCTTAGCGCCCGCGCTGGCCGTGGCCGCGGTTGCCTCGACGCCAGTGACGGGTGAAATGCTCGTCGTCTTCGCTCTCATTGCGCTCGCTCTCTTTTTGTTTGCAACCGAGTGGTTCCCCATCGACGTCACCGCCATCATCGTTATGGTGCTGTTGATGGTGCTTGAACCGTGGACGCAGGTCTCTGCACAGGAAGGTATTTCGGGGTTTTCGAGTCCGGCCACCATCACCGTCCTCGCCATGCTCATCTTGAGCACAGGCATCAACCGTACCGGTATCGTCCAACTCCTCGGCCGGAAGATGGCCTCGTTTGCTGGCACCGACCAACGAAAACAACTCGCCGCCACCATCGGCGTCACTGGACCGATTTCTGGGTTCGTGAACAACACGCCCGTCGTCGCAATCTTGGTTCCCGTCATCGCTGACCTCGCCCACAAGGGGAAAACCTCGCCCTCAAAACTGCTCATGCCGCTTTCGTTCGCGTCGATGTTCGGCGGGACGTTGACCCTCATCGGCACGTCTACGAACATTCTGGCGAGTGACATCGTGGCGCGACTTGGCGCAGAAGCCCCCGAAAGCGGGTTGCACGCTTTCGGGATGTTCGAGTTCACCAAACTCGGTATCGTCGTATTCGCGGTCGGGACGCTCTATCTCATGACGGTGGGCGTCTGGCTGATTCCAAAACGCGTGCCTGCAGAGGAGGACTTGGTCGAAGAATACGCCCTCCAAGAGTACCTCGCAGACGTCGTCGTCCCAGCCAATTCCTCGCTGATCGGCAAGACCGTAGAAGAAGCGCTCGGTGGCGACGAACTCGACATCGACGTGCTCCAGTTGATTCGCTACGGCGAGCAGTTCTCAGAGCCCCTCGCCCGCAAGGAGATTCACGAAAACGACACGCTCCGCGTCAGGACGAACCGCGAGACGCTCGAACAGCTCATGGACGCAGAGGGCGTCCAGTTCGCTGGTGGGCCGCGAACCGAAGACGACCTGCATCCCGGCGAGGAAGAGCCGGTGCTCGTCGAAGTCGTCATCCCATCGGGGTCGTTCCTCGTCGGCGAAAACCTCGCCAGCTCGACGTTTCGCCAGCGCTACGACGCGAACGTCCTCGCTTTCAGAAGCCGGGGGAAAGTCGTCCGAGACCGATTCGAGGAGATTCGTATTCGCGTGGGTGACACGCTCCTCGTGCAAGCGCCACCCGACAGCCTCACCCGCCTCGTCGAAAACGAGGATTTCATCGTTGCCCACGAGTTCGAGAACGTGACCTATCGCAGCGAGAAAATCCCGTTCGCCGTCGCCATCGTCGCCGGCGTCGTGGCGCTCCCCGCACTCAACATCCTTCCCATCGTCGTCTCCGCACTCGGCGGTGTGGTGGCGATGATTTTGAGCGGCGTCCTCAAACCGAACGAACTCTACAAATCCGTCGAGTGGAACGTCATCTTCCTGCTCGCGGGCGTGATTCCACTCGGCATCGCCCTCCAGCAGACCGGCGCGGCCGCGCTTCTCGGCAACGCCGTCGCCTCTACTGCGACGTTCCTGCCCGCCATTGGCGTACTCTGGGTACTGTATCTAGCAACCGGGCTGTTGACGAGCGTCATCAGCAATAACGCGAGTGTGGTGCTCATGATTCCTGTCGCGGCGAGCGCCGCCCAGTCGATTGGCGCAAATGCCTTCGCGTTCGTGCTTGCGGTGACGTTCGCCGCCTCGACGGCGTTCATGACGCCCGTTGGCTACCAGACCAACCTGTTCGTCTACGGGCCAGGTGGCTACACGTTCTCCGACTTCATCCGTGTCGGCGCGCCCCTCCAGTTGCTCCTCTCGATTGTCACGGTGCTCGGCATCGCCTTTTTCTGGGGCGTCCGCGTCTAAGAACAGGTGGCTGGCGTCGGGCCTTGTGGGTACGCTTGTCGGGTCACGAATCAAACAAAAAATCTCGTCGCAGGTCTCAGACTGAAACGATCTTTACGTACCTGCTCTCGATTTCTTCGAGCGAGAACTCCTTTCCATGCTGTTCTTTGACGTGCTCTTGGGTGACTTTCAAGAGGCGGTCTTTATCGGAATCTTCCGTTCGCATCATGAATAAACAGCCATTGACGGCTGTGTCACACGCAACTTCTAGCGTCATCGTTGTTCCCGCCCTCTCACTGAGAGGGCGACATACTAGACGACTGGGGAGAGAATAAAAATTCTTAGAGATTTTGTGACCAGACCGTTTTCCTGACTGTCGCTGAACGCTCTCGCGTTTGGGCAACAACGCACTTTCGCGCCCCGCTTGCAAGTCGAAGACGGAACGCGCCGACGGTGGTAACGAAACGCTATCGCGTTTGCAATCCTCTTCTAGATATGGATACGAGGGGTGAGAGAGTCGAACCGTTCTCTCTGCGACGCCGGGCGACGGTGGACTCCATGCGGATGGCCGGACGACGCAGCGATATTCACGGCCTCGTCGAATTCGACGTGACCGACGCGAGAACCCGCATTGACGAGTTGGAGCACGCAACTGGAGAGCGGCTTTCTTTCACTGCCTTCATCGTGTTCTGTCTGGCACAAGCAATCGACGCTCAGCCACACGTTCAGGCGTATCGGGACGCGTTGGGTCGTGTCGTGCGGTTCGACGACGTTGACGTGATGGTCATCGTTGAGACGACCGTATCCGGCGAACGAATCGGTGTGCCCCACGTCATCCGGGCGGCGAATCGTCGATCGCTTCACTCCATTCATCGAGAGATTCGACGCGCACAGACGACTTCTGACGTGCCACAATTTTCCCGGTTCGCGCCGCTCTTTTTCCGATTACCCGGCGTGCTCAGACGGCAGATTTACCGGCTTCCTCGACTCGCTCCCCGTCGATGGAAGCAACTCGCCGGAACGGTCGGCGTCTCGGCTGTGGGGATGTTCGGTGCTGGCGGTGGGTGGGGAATCACGCCGACGAACTACCCACTCCAGCTAACGCTTGGGGGAATTTCGACAAAACCCGGCGTCAAAGACGGCGATATCGAGATTCGAGACTATCTCTCGGTCACCGCAACGTTCGACCACGATGTCGTTGATGGCGCGCCAGCAGCGCGCTTTCTCACCCAGCTAAAGGAATTGGTCGAATCGGCCCACGGACTCGACACGATAGCCGAATAACCGTTCCCCGTCGACTCCGTAGACAGGCGGCTCAGTACTCCCAGAGCCGACGAATCCGCGCGTCGATGGCCGGGTGGGCCTCGCGCAGGGTTTCGACGTTCATCTCGCCGTTTACGTTGATGACGTGGACTTCCCCACGACGGTCTGAGTACACGTCTTGGAAGTCGTAGACGACGCCGACGATATCCACGTCGTCGGGAATCGTCTCGTTCGCGTCGAGGAACGCGATTTGCCGGTCGACGTTGTATTCGACCAGCCGGTTGACAGCCTCGGTTCGACTCACGTCGTCTGGCAGGGCGTCCACGCCGGATTCGAGGTGTGGCTTTAACAGCGACAAACAGTGTTCGATGCCTGCCGGTTCAGAGATTTCGCCAGTGAGTGCGTCGTAGGTCGCCGTCACGGCACCACACCCGGTGTGGCCGACGACGACGATGATGTCTGTCCCAGTGTGTTCGACCGGATAGAGCACGTCGCCGGAGACGACTTCACCGGCGTCTGTCTGTTGAACGACGCGGTTGCCAATGTTCCCGCAGGTGAAGATCTGGCCAGGTTCGTCGTTGCCCCAGATGTGGTCTTGGAGGACGCGCGAATCAGAACAACACACCGTGACGACGGCCGGGTGTTGGGCGTCTTGGACGTGGTCGAACCGGTTCTGGAACTCGGTTGCGTGCTCCAAATTGTTTTGTAGTAGTTCGATGAACGCCGAATGCATTGGCTATACCAGTTCGTCACGGTAAAAATAACTCTTGGTGATTTTCAACTGTACAACGGACACGCGACGGATTCAGCCGTCTAGCATCGTTATGGGCGGAGTCGAAGTTCCTCGTCGTTGAGCGTAAAGCCGGTCGATTCGAGCGAGTGTTTCGAGAAACAGAATCACACCACCGAGCAGCGTATTGAACAGCGTCTGGACGGCTCGGGTTTCGACCACTAGCCGCTCCATCTCGAACTCCCAAATCGCCCCAACTCCAAGAAGGAAGCAGAAAATCAGCGCGGAGAGAAACAGTGCAATCCATCGTCGATTCCCGTACAGAAACACCCACTGGCGCACGGTGCGTCGTTGTGTGGTCTTCGCTCACCCTCGTTTGGTCCCCTCCCCATGAACTTCCCTTTCTATTGGCGAGGAAGCTATATGATCCTTCTCGCCGACGTGGACGCGCTGGTCACGGACTGTCTTCGGGTTCGTGTGTGGCCGTGGTGTCCCCCTCTCGACAGCACCTTTTTCTATTGTTCTCGTGTGATATTTCGTATTGATACGCGTCCGCAACCTCGAATACACGTACGCCGGGGCAGACCAGCAGGCACTTCGAGGCATCGATTTTGCGGCCGACTCGGGCGAAGTGTTCGGTTTTCTCGGGCCAAGTGGAGCCGGGAAAAGCACGACACAAAAGGTGTTAGTCGGGCTGCTCGACGACTATGGAGGCGAGGTCAAACTCTTCGACCGCGAGGTTTCCGACTGGGGGCGCGACCTCTACCGACGCATCGGTGTTTCAGCGGAGACGCCGAACCACTACCGCAAACTGACCGGGAGAGAAAATCTCACGCTGTTCGCCTCGCTGCACGGCGGTGCCGTCCGCGACCCAGAGCCACTCCTCGAACGCGTTGGGCTCGCAGATGCCGTAGACCGCCGCGTCGGAACCTACTCGAAGGGAATGCAGATGCGTCTGAACCTCGTGCGGGCGTTGCTCCACGACCCTGAGTTGGTGTTCTTAGACGAGCCAACAACCGGCATCGACCCCGGCACCGCCCGCTCGGTCAAACAGCTCATCGCAGACCTCAGAGACGGCGGGACGACGGTGTTTCTCACCACCCACGACATGACGGTTGCAGACGAGTTGTGTGACCGCGTTGGCTTCATCGTCGATGGCGAACTCCCGGTGGTGGATACGCCGCGAGCGCTCAAGTTGGCCCACGGCGAAGCCACCGTCCGCGTCGAGTTTCGGACTGACAGCGCGCTCCAGAGCCGAACCTTCCCGCTATCGACGCTCGGCACGGATGAGGCGTTCACGACCCTCCTCTCTCGCGGGCAGGTGGAGACGATTCACACCGACGAAGCAACCTTAGAAGACGTGTTCATCGCCGTCACGGGCAAGGTGCTGCGGTGAGCTTCGTGAACTCGTTTCGGGCGATGCTTGGCTGGGACGTTCGCCTGCAGATTCGCTACGGCTTCTATGCGGTGTACGCGATATTGACCGTGGGATTCATCCTCGGACTTCGGGTGCTCGGGCCTGGGTTACGCACCGACGCTGCGGTGCTCCTCATCGTGACCGACCCAACCGTTCTTGGCTTCTATTTCATCGCCTCGCTCGTCCTGTTCGAGAAGGGTGAAGGCGTCCTCGATGCGCTCGTCGTCTCGCCGCTTGGCGTCCGCGGCTATCTCGCCTCGAAGGTGCTCTCGCTGGCACTGCTGGCGACGACCAGTGGAACCCTCGCCGCTGTCCTCGGCCACGGCGCGGTCTCGAATCTCCCGGTGTTGGTCGTCGGCATCTTGCTTTCTGCCGCGCTGTTCGTGCTCATCGGATTCGTCGCCGTCGCCCGGTTCGATTCCATCAACGCCTACTTCATCAGCGCCGCTGGCTGGGGGACCGTACTGTTTCTCCCGTTGTTCGAGTACGTGGGATTCGTCGAGACACCCCTGTTCTATCTGCTGCCTGCAAAGCCGGCCATCGTGCTCGTCCACGCGGGATTCAGCCCGATTGCTGCGTGGGAACTTGCTTACGCACTCGGCTATCTCCTCCTTGGCAATGTCGTCGCATATGTGTGGGCGAGTCGCGCCTTTCGCCGTCACATCGTCAGCGGGGGAGACCCGGGCGCACAACTCGGTCACCACAGGCAGACGAACCAGCCGCGTGGAGCAGTGTCCGCGGCTCGTTTACCCGTGGTTGCGCTGATTCGAACCGACGTGAGAAACTGGCTTCGAGACCCGATGCTCGCGTTCGTCGCGGTTGCCCCACTCCTCCTTTCCAGCATTATCAGAGTTGGTATGCCAACAGTAACGCAAATGGCCGCCCCCGCAGTCGCACTGGAGCCGTACTACCCGGTGATTGCGGGCACGATGGCGGTGTTCGGCCCCGCGATCTACGGTTTCGTCGCGGGGATGTTCGTCCTCGAAGACCGCGAGCAGGGCGTGCTCGCAGCCTACCGCACTAGCCCCCTTTCGGCTCGCGGCTACCTCCTGTATCGTGCCGGGACGGCATACGCGCTGAGCCTCGGAGCGACACTGCCCGCGCTCGTCGTCGTCGGGCTGGTTCCCGCACCACCGCTCGTCGTTCTCGGGGTTGCCGCAGTCGCTGCCCTCGGCGGGCCAGTGCTCGCGTTCACCTTCGGCAGCCTCGCGTCTAACACAATCGAAGGCATCGCCATCAGCAAATTGTTGAACCCAGTTCTCCTCGGCCCCGCACTCATTATCGCCCTTGTCCCGGAGCCACTCCAGTTGCTCGCCGGTGTGTCCCCCACCTACTGGCCGGTCAAAGCCTACGTCGCGGGCGTCTCGGACGACCCGCTCTGGGTCGGATACGTGCTCGTCGGGATAGTCGTTCACCTGCTTTTCTTGCTCGTGTTCGCCCGACTGTTTCAGAACCGAACCGAGTAGTGGGGTGGCAGAGGTAAGCCGCCACAAACCTGCAGCCCTCACCAGCCACTTGATAGACCAAGCCAGGGTAGGTTTGCTATGGCAACTGGAACCGCAGCAGACGGTGTCGAACGCACGCCGTCGCTCACGACACCGACGATGCAGGCCTTTTTCCTGCTCGGATTCGTCGTCTGGCTCGTCGCCACCCTCGCGTTCAGAGTCGCCGGGCAATTTCTCTTGAATCCAAACGCGCCGCTCGTCATCGGCGCGTTGTACGTCGTAACCGTCCCGGCAATGATTGGCCTCGCGCTCGTGTTCTATCGTTGGCGGCGCGTGTCGGGAGCGGCACGGTTGCCGGCGGCGATTGCCCTCGTGTTACCCGGGATGGTCCTCGACACCGTGGTCATGGCCCAGTTTGAGGCCGTGATCCCGAACATGGTGTCTGCGTCCGCGCCCTATTTCGGTGGCATGTTGCTGTTGGCGTATGCCTCCGTGCTCCTGAGTGCATTCGTCAGGCGAGCGTAGCCTCGTTTTGAAACACTGTCGCGTTATCGGTGGGCTTCGAACCACTCGACCGCATAGTCGACAATCGCTTGTTGGTCGATGAGTTTCACGTCCGCGGCGGCGACCGTGCCTTCGGTGACGCCGACTTCCGCCTCGAAATCGGCTCCGAGTTCCTCGAAATCGTCCGTGTTCGTTTCGATGTCTTCGTATTCGACGACGACGCGTTCGCCGTCCCGCTCGACGGGCGCGCGCTCAGTGATGATTTCTTTCTCGAAGCTCGCGGGGTATTCCCCGAGATGGAGCGACGTGTTGTTCGCGTGGCCGACGCCGAGGAGGAGGATTTTCCCGCCGCGGTCGTAGATGCGCGCGAGCGGCGACCCTTCGCCGAGGCCGTAGTCGAACTCGTGGTCGGAAATTATCGTGGACGCCCCCGCACCCCACGCCGCAAAGGAGTTGATTGGGTGGGCGCTTCGCTCGACGCCCGCGTAGTTCCGGAAACACTCGCCAATCGCCCCCATGCCGCGCGTTGGGGTGCTTTCCGGCCGGAACGGCGGCATTTCGTCGTTGATGATTTTGACCCAGTGGTCTGGAACCGGCGGTGCTTCCCAGTTTTCTGGATTCGAGTACTGTGAGGTGAACGACGGCATGACGAGCGTGCCACGTTCTGTGAGCACTTCCTGGAGCGCGTCGATGACGGCGGTTGGCCCGCCAACGACCCATCCGAGTGAACTCAGCGACGAATGGACGATGAGCGTGTCACCAGCCTCGATACCAAGGGCGCGAAAATCCGCAGCAAGCGACGAGACGGTCGCGGGTGACTCGACCATCTCGATGGCGTCATATTCGGACATACGAACTCGTCACCAAGGCGTGCCTTCAGTGTTTGTTTCTGCGTCCGAAAATTCACAATTCTCGGACGGTTGCTCAACAGTCTTCTCCGTTTCCCACCAATACACTCTTCTGCTCGTGTGAGCTGAAAGAGGTGACTCATGGCAACGACAGACGTTCTCAGCGCGAACAAAGCGCTGGTTCAACGCGAGATGACCGAGGTATGGAACGAAGACAAACTCGACGTACTCGATGAATTGTACGCCCCCGACGTGAAAATCGGAACTCGGCGGATGGGCGATTCGACGCCACTCGTCACACTTGATGACATCAAAGCGATTCACCGTGAGTGGGACGAGGGGTTCCCGGACGCAACCGTCACGGTAAACGAACTGGCCGCAGAGGGTGACGTGGTGTTCGCGTGGTGGACGATAACCGGCACGCACACCGGACAGTTTCGCGGCTACAAGCCAACCGGCAATGAGATTGCCGTCGATGGATTCAGCTTCTGGAAAATCAAAGACGGGCGGGTTGTTGAAATGACAGACGGCGCGAGTATGACGACCCTTCTCGGCCAGATTGGTGTGCAGATTCCGACGAGCTAACACCGTCTCAGACGGCTTTTTGCGACTACAGGTACGTTTCAGCCAGTGCGTCAAGCGCCTCGTGGTGTTCGGTCGTGTGGGGTGCCGTGAGCGGCGAGACACTGATACGTCCGTCAACGACTGCCCGACGGTCGCTCCCGCGTGGGTCGGGGATGTCGCCTGCTGCCATCTTCTCCCAGATGCGGTCGTGGAGCGTCACGGTCTCGCCGTTCTGTTCTGCGTCCATCTGGTAGACGTGCGACGGCCGAGTGATTTCCATGTCTGCCGGTTCCTCGCCGGGCATCGGTGCGTTCACGTTGAGATAGTCGGCGTGGTCGAACACGCCCGCGTTGAGCGCATGAGTCGTGAGATATTCGGCCGCTCGGACGGCCTCGCGGTAGGAATCGGCTGTCTCTTGGTGCTTCTTAAAGGCATTCCACCCGCCGGGAATGTAGAGCGAAACGGCGATTGCGGGGATGCCAAAGAAGGCGGCTTCGACGGCGGCGCTCACCGTTCCAGAGCGCCCGAGGACGTACTCACCGAGGTTCGCGCCGCGATTAATTCCAGCGACGACGAGGTCGGGGTCGGGGGTGAGTGACTGCACCCCCGCGACGACGCAGTCGGCTGGCGTGCCCTCGATTGCGTAGCCGAGTTCGTGGTCGTGGATGCGCACCTCCCGCGACATCTTGCGCCCCACAGCACTCTGGTCTTCTTTGGGGGCGACGGCCGTCACCGACCCCACCGCAGAGAGGGCATCGTACAGCACGCGAAATCCGGTGCTGTCGATGCCGTCGTCGTTGGTCAACAGAATCTCCATGCTCATACTCCTCATGCGGCCGCCTGCCGCAAAAACACCCCGCCCTCAGGCGGGCATCGCGTCGACCGTCGTCTTACCGTCCACGACGAGGTTGTACGCCTCCTCGTCGTCGTTCCAGAGCACAAGGACGTTCTCGAAGATGAGGAGGTCACCGTACTCGGCGTCTTCAAGCGCGGCGTTCGTCGTCGTCTTCTGGGTGCGCACCGCGTAGTGGTCGGTTTGCTCTGAGCCGTCGCCAATCTTGTAGAGTTGGTGGGCGTCGCCCGACGACAGCGAGTGGCTCAATTTGACGGCGAGCACGTCGATGCGTTTGGTGACGTGCTTTTCCATCTCGTTCATCCGCGCGAACAGGCTGATGTTCGGCTCGATGTCGAGGCGCTGTTTGTCATCTTTGCGCAGGACGGTCCAGGAATACTGGACGTCTTCGTTGATGAACTCGCCGTAGTCACCGCCCGCCTCGTCGAGTTTCTGCTGGAAGGCCGGAATTTCGAGGTCTGGTTGCACGTCGAACGACCAGCCCTCGTCTGCGGGCACGAAGCTGGGCCAGATGCGAACCGCTGGCCCCCATACCGACAGGCCGTCTTCGACCGTACGCTCGACTTCGCGAAGCCCGATGCTCGTGTTTTTGTCGGCGGGCGCGATGGCGACAATCGAGCCGTCGTCTGCGAGGTGTTTGGCGTACTTCTTGACGACGGCTACGGGGTCGTCGAGCTCGCTCAAGACGTTTGAGAACAGGACGATGTCGTAGGTTTCACTCGGCGCGAACGCCTCTGCAGTCTCGCGGTGGAGTTCGGTTCTGAAGGTGTCGCGCGTCTCCCCGAGCATGTGTTCGAACACGTCTGCGCCCGCACTCGGTTCGAGCGCGTGATAGTCCACGAGCGCGTCGTCGGGGAACAGGTCGTGGATGCCGAGCGCCGGGCCGCCCGCCCCCGCGCCCACATCGAGAATACGGGTGTGCTCGCTCAGCAAGCCGTGGCGGAGCATATCTGCGAACACGTACTGTGCCGTCGCGTAGTAGTCAGGGAGGTGGTACACGGCGTAGCCGAGCGCGGCGTCCTCGTCGTATTCGACCGGGTTCTGGGCGAAGTAGTCCTCTTTCAGCTTCCGGATGTTGTAGCGGAGCACGTCACCGCCCTCACCATCAGGCCAGCCCGCGCCGAAGCGGTTCACGATGAAGTCCTCTAGGCGCGCTGAGTGTTCCGGCGGGAACGCCTTCACGCCGTGGAACGTGGTCGAAATCGGCTCGTCAGAAGCGGGGACGAACGTGCCGTCTTCGGCCTCGACGATGCCGAGTTCGACGGAATGTTCTCGGAGCACCTGCCGGACGACTGCGGGGTGTGGTTCGCCATCGACGTATTCGAAAATTTCGTCGGGGTCGATTGGTCTGACGGCGCGAAGATACTTTGCGTTCTCTACGATTTGCGTGCGTTGTTCCTGTTTCATCGTCGTGACTCGCGATAGAGGCGTTCTACGGTTTCTGCGTCTGCGTCTGCGAGTTTTCGGGCAGCGACTGCGACTTCCTCTGCGCCCGCAAAGGTTTCTTGAATCTCTGCGTACACTCGCGGCGTCCCCGAGGTGACTTGCTCGACAAGGTCGAACAAGCCTTCTGAGATGGGCGTGTGAAATTCGTCGGGTACGTCGTCTGCGGCAAGGGCGAACGCGAGGATGGCGGCGTGCGTTTTCGCCTGCACCGTCTCCATGGCCGTGTCGTGTTCTTCTGCGGTCGTCTCGAACAGCGTGTTGCCCGCGGCTTCGAGGGCCTTTCTGAGTCGGGCGGTGACCGGCCCCGCGTTGGCAGAGGCGACGGCAATCGTCCCGGGAGCGTTATCCGGCCCGAACAGCGGGTGGAGACTAAAGTGCTCTATGTCGGGGGCGTGAGTCGCCATCGCGGTGAGCGGCTCGTCCATCACGCCGCTCAGGTCGAGGAGCGCCCGGGTTGCCTTGTCTGCATGTGCGGCGATGGCCTGTTCGACGACGGAGATGGGGACCGCAACGCAGACGGCGTCGAAGTGGTCGTCGGTATCGAGTGAGACGGCCCGGCCACCGATTTCGGCGGCCGCTCGCTCGGCGGCCGCGGGGTCGGCATCCGTGAAGGCCAGCTCGCATTCGTCGGCGACGCTCTCTGCAAACCAGCGTCCCATCGCGCCCGCACCGACGACCAGCAGTTCCATGTCTGCGACGTATCCGCGCGGGAGCAAAAAGGGGTTCGTTTAGTCGAGGACGAACGTTTTCGGGTAGTCGGTCAGATTTTCGTAGCCGTCTTCGGTGACGACGATGATGTCCTCGATGCGCACGCCGCCCACGTCGGGGTCGTAGAGGCCCGGCTCGATGGTGATGATGTGACCGGGTTTGAGTTCCTCGCCGCGTGGGCTAATCGACGGCATCTCGTGGATGTCGAGGCCAACGCCGTGGCCCGTCGAGTGGATGAACCCGACTTCTGTCGTCTCATCTGCCCGAAGCGTCGGGTAGCCCGCTTCCTCGTAGATGTCACAGACCACGTCGTGGACGTCTTTGCCGGTTGCGCCCGGTTTCACGGCGTTGAGGGCCGCTTCGAGTGCTTCATCAGTGATGTCGTACCATTCTTGGAGTTCGTCGCTCGGCGTCCCTTTGACGAACGTCCGGGTCATGTCCGCGAAGTACTTGCTCTCCTTGTCGCGCGGGAAGATATCCACGATGATGGACTCGTTTGCGAGGAGTGGCCCACTGCCGCGGTCGTGGGGGTCTGCGGCGTCCGCACCGCAGGCAACGATGGTTTCGTCTAACGCACAGCCGTGGCGCAGGAGGGTCAGCTCGATTTCTTGGCGGACGCGCTCTGAGGTGAGCGGCTCGCCCTCGTAGTGGAGGACGCCGTCATCGACGGTGGACTCGCTGATGCGCGTCTCTGCGGTTTTCATCGCCTGCTCGTTCGCCTTCTGGGCGGCGCGGATGTGGGCGATTTCTTGGGGGAGTTTGACGGCGCGAATGTCGCGGAGCACGTCATCGTCGTCCGCGGTGACCTCGATGCCCTGTTCGCGGAGGCCGTCGCCGTGGCCGAGCGGGAAGTCGGTGGGGACGAGCACGGAGGAGACGTCGTGGGAGTCGAGGAACTTCGTCCAGACGCGGTGGGTCGCCTCTGTCGGGCCGTATTCGTCTACAAGGTCACCGTAACCGAACTCACTCCCGCGGGAGAGGGTGGTCGCGCCGCTTTCTTTCTTGGCTCGGCCGTATTCGAGCGGCGAGACGAACAGGTGCACCTCGCCGTCGTAGAGCGTGAGAAACGGGTCTGGCGCGTCGAATCCGGAGAGGTAGCGCTGATTCGAGTCGTCGCTTGCGGCGTAGATGAGAAAGCCATCGACCCCCGATTCTGCGAGGGCGGCGTCGAGGTCGGCAAAGTCCGGTTGCATACTCACGGGTGCGTGAGCGATGGCTAAAATCCTACCGGGGCGACCCCGTAGCGGCTGGCAGACCTCTCCGTGTCCGGTATCCTGATACCGGGTCGTCCCATCTACCCACCCATGGACGTTGACATCTCGAACTCGACCGTTGCCGGGCGAGCAAAGGCTCCGCCGTCGAAGAGTTACTCCCACCGCGCCATCCTCGCCGCGGGCTACGCCGACGGCGCGCTCATCTACGACCCGCTCATGAGCGCCGACACGAAGGCGACCATCCGCGCGGTCGAAGCCTTCGGCGGTAGCGTCGAAGAAATCGACGGCGGTCTCGATGTTTCCGGGTTTGGTGGCAAACCGGGCACACCTGGCGACATCATCGACTGCGCCAACAGCGGGACGACGATGCGCCTCGTGACGGCCACCGCCGCGCTCGCAGATGGCATCACCGTGCTCACAGGCGACCGTTCGCTTCGCTCCCGCCCACAAGGCCCGCTCCTCTCCGCGCTCACCGAACTCGGCGCGCGCGCAGAAAGCACCCGCGACAACGGGCAGGCCCCGCTTGCGATTCGCGGCCCACTCGCGGGGGGTGAGGTCTCCATTCCCGGCGACGTGTCCTCACAGTACATCACCGCGCTCTTGATGGCCGGTGGGACCACCGAACAGGGTATCGGCGTCCACTTAGAAACTGACCTCAAGAGCGCACCGTATGTCGATATCACGCTCGAAGTGCTCGCCGCGTTCGGCATCGACGCAGAACCCACACCCGACGGCTTCGCGGTCGCGGGCGGCCAGACCTACGAACCCGAAGACGGCGAGTACCACGTCCCCGGCGATTTCTCGTCTATGTCCTACCTGCTCGCCGCGGGCGCACTCGCCGCCGAAGGCGAACTCATCGTCACGGGCGCACACCCGAGCGCACAGGGCGACAGCGCCATCGTGGACGTACTCCTCGGCATGGGCGCAGACATCGAGTGGGACGACGATGACGGCATCATCACGGTCAGGCAATCTGACCTCTCGGGCATCGAATTCGACGTGGGCGACACGCCCGACCTCCTGCCCACCATCGCCACGCTCGGTGCGGTCGCAGACGGCGAAACCCGAATCACCAACTGCGAACACGTTCGCTTCAAGGAAACTGACCGCGTGAGCGCGATGGCAGAAGAACTCACGAAAATGGGCGCATCCGTCACCGAACGCCAGGACGAACTCATCATCCGCGGCGGTGAGTCGGACTTGTCGGGGGCGGTCGTAGAGGGTAAGAACGACCACCGCATCATCATGGCCCTCGCCGTGGCGGGCCTCGCCGCGGAGGGAACGACGAAAATCAAAGGCGCAGAACACGTTGACGTGTCGTTCCCCAACTTCTTCGACGTGCTGTACGACTTGGGTGCGCGCGTAGACCAGAAAATCGGCTAACTATCTGCCTAACCGGAATCCTCTTTTCGCTCCCTCGTCCACGTGGTGTCAATGCGACAGGACGACGTTGTCGCCGACCTCCGCGACCGGTTCTTGGGAGACGGTTTTCTGTTTCCGGACTACGCAGACTACTCCTTTGCGAACGTCCCGGATACGATTCTTTCACTCTTTGACGCGCCGACGCGTCGTACCCTCCCGAACGACGTGTTCGCGGGCGTCGAGACGGACGTGGAGAACGTCGTCGTGGTGCTCGTAGACGGTTTCGGCTACGAACAGTGGGCGCGCGACCAGAACAAACACGGCTTTCTCGACAGGCTCACCGAGCAGGGGACGGTGACGCCGCTCACTTCCACCTATCCCTCCGAAACCTCGGCCGCCATAACGACCGTTTCGACGGGAACCCAGCCGGTCGAACACTGCCTACTCGGCTGGTTTCAGTACTACGAAGAACTTTCGCAGGTGCTTCTGACGCTCCCGTTTTCGACACTCGACGGCGAGTACGCCCCCGAGAAATTCGACGGGCTGGACGGACGGTTCCTCTTCTCGCCGCCCGAACAGACGGTGTACGAACGCGCCCACGAGGCGGGCGTCACGCCGACCGTGGTCATGCCCAAACGCATCTCTCGGTCTGAACATTCGAAACTCGCCATGGCTGGCGCGGACGTCTCGGGGTACGGCGACCTCGCGCACATGGGTCGGCTCGTCCGAAAAACGCTCGAATCGGCGGCTGGACCGAGTTACACCTACGCCTACGTTCCGCACGTCGATGGGGTTTCTCACCAGCACGGCACAAAGTCGCCCGAGTACGAGAAGATGGTCTCGAAAGTCACGGGACACATTCAGCGCGAACTCGTAGCGCGGCTGGCTCCCGAGGTGGCAGCACACACGCTCCTCGTCGTCACCGCAGACCACGGCCATCTCGATACAGACCCCGAGACGAACGTCAGCCTCGACACTATCGACGGCCTCAACGAGCATCTGAAACGAGACGCCGACGGCGACCCCATTCCCGCGGTTGGCAGCGGGCGGAACCTCCAGTTCCACGTCCGTGAGGGGCACGTCGAATCGTTGCGAGAACTGCTCGAAGCCAAGCTGGACGTGCTCACCCTCGACCGCAAGGAGTACACGGCGCGTGGGCTGTTCGGCGACCAAGAGCCATCGGCGCACTTTGAAGCCCACGCCCCCCACCTCGTGGCCGTTCCGCGCGACAAACTCGTCTGGTACGACGACGGCGAACTCGACCAAATCGGCTCACACGGCGGGCTGACCCCCGACGAAATGCTCTGTCCGTTTGCGGTTTGCCGTCTTTCTGCCCTCCAGTAAGCGGCAACTTTGCGCCATGTCCTGTAAACACTAAATGTGCGGCCACCTGAGTGGCCTGCAATGAACGGTAACGAATTCGGCCGACTCTTTCGCGTCACCACCTACGGCGAGAGCCACGGCGACGCGATGGGGGTCACCGTCTCCGGGTGTCCCGCCGGGCTGGAACTCACAGAAGAAGACATTCAAGGCGACTTAGACCGCCGCAAACCCGGCCAGTCGATGATTACGACGAGCCGCGGCGAACCCGACGAAGTGAAAATCCACAGCGGCGTCCAAGACGGCTACACCACCGGCACGCCCATCGGAATGACGATTCAGAACAAAGACGCTCGCTCGGGGAAGTACGAGCCCTTCATCACCGCACCACGCCCGAGCCACGGCGATTTCACCTACTCTGCGAAGTTCGGCACGCGCAACTGGGGCGGCGGCGGGCGTTCGTCTGCCCGCGAGACGGTCAACTGGGTCGCTGCAGGCGCGATTGCGAAGAAGCTTCTCGCCACCCAAGATATTCAGGTGAAAGCCCACGTCAACCAGATTGGCGACGTTGTTTCGCCCGACGTGAGTTTCGAGGAGATGCTCGAACACGCAGAAGAAAACGAGGTGCGCTGTGCCCATCCAGAAACCGCAGCCGAGATGCGCGATCTGATCAACAAGTACCAAGAAGAAGGCGACTCCATCGGCGGCAGCGTCTACTTCGAGGCCCAGGGCGTCCCGCGCGGCCTCGGCGCACCGCGCTTCGATTCGTTCTCCGCTCGCCTCGGCCAAGCAATGATGGCCGTCCCCGCCGCCTCTGCCTTCGAATTCGGCCTCGGGCGCGAGGCGCGGACCTACACCGGCTTCGAGCGCAACGAAGATTGGATGTTCGACGAGAACGGCGACCCAACGCCTGTCGGCAACGACCACGGCGGGATTCAAGGCGGCATCACGACCGGCCAGCCAATCTACGGCGAGGTGACGCTTCATGCGCCTACGTCCATCCCGAAAACCCAGACGACGGTTGACTGGGAGACCGGCGAGGAGAAACAGGAGAAGGTCATCGGCCGCCACGACCCAGTGTTGCCCCCGCGCGGAGTACCCGTGGTCGAAGCGATGCTCGCGCTCACGATTCTCGACTACATGCTGCTCTCCGGGCGCATGAACCCAGACCGCCTCGACGGGAAGGTCGGCGAATACGACACCAACTACCACCCACGCAACCCGGCAAACATCGAGTGATGGCGGCGAACCCCGACAACCTCCAGAACCCGTTCAACATGGACGAGGCGTGTGCGAACTGCGACGCGCTCTGTGAGACCCGGACGAACGTGGTTCATGGCTACGGCGACGTGTCCGCTGAGTTCGTTTTCGTCGGCGGCCAGCCAAGCGCGGGCGCAGACGAGACGGGTATCCCCTTTACCGGCGACGCAGACGGCGAGCGCGTCCAAGAACTCCTCGGACGCGTTGGCTTCAGCGACTCACCCGCGGACACCACCGAACCGTCGCTCGAAAACGTCTTTCTCACCTACGTCACCCGGTGTCGCCACCCCGAGCGCGGGCCGACTGACACAGAGCGCATGGCCTGTGACGGCTATCTGACCGCAGAATTGCGGATGATAAACCCCCAACTCATCATCCCCGTCGGGCAAGAAGCGCTCTCTGCGCTCGCCTTCGAGTACACGACGAAAAAGCCCGACGACCTCGACATCGAAGCGTGTCACGCCACGACCCTCCGCGGGCGGGGCTTCGAGTTGATTCCGATGCTCGCTCCTGAAAACATGGACGACGACGAGTACGAAGCGTTCGTCGAACACCTCTCGGCTGAGATGGGCCGCGACTACCGCCAGACGAAAGGCCGACGCGGGCGCTGAGTCACCAGTACGGATTGGCGAGCCACGCCGCGGATTTTCGTGCAACCACGATGACGGCGAGGACGCTCCCGCCGACGAGGCCGAGCGTCACGAGCGCGGCCGGATTTGTGAGTTCGCCGTTGAGGCCGAGGCTGACGAGCGCGCCGAGCAAGAACAGTCCAGTCAAAAAGAGGACGAGTCGAACGAGCCACTGTTGCCACGTCATGTGCGAACTCGCGCGCGGCGAGCACATAACTGTGCGGGCTTTCTGTTTTCTCCGCTCTCAAATGCCTCGAAAACGACTTCACGGTCTGTCGTGATTCTCACACTATGCATGGCGAATCTCTCTGTGTGGGTGAAATGCGATGAGTGACCCGATTACGCTCGATGGAGCCTCGCTGACGCCGGAGGCCGTCGCGCGCGTTGCCCGAGAGGATGTCTCAGTCGTCGTCTCCGACGAGGCTCGTGAGGCCGTCCGCGCCGCCCGCGAGCGGGTTGCCGACGTGGTCGATGCCGGAGACGCAGTCTACGGCGTGAACACCGGCTTTGGCCAACTCGTGAACGAGCGCATCCCGCGCGAGGACATCGAGCAACTCCAGACCAATCTCATTCGGAGTCACGCCGCGGGTGCGGGCCGCGAACTCAGCCGAGAGGAGGTACGAGCGATGATGCTCACGCGCATCAACGCGCTCGTGAAAGGCTTCTCTGGCATCCGAGAAATCGTTCTCGACCACCTCGTGACGATGCTGAACGAAGGTGTCCACCCCGTCGTGAAATCGCGCGGGAGCCTCGGCGCGAGCGGTGACCTCGCCCCCCTCGCACACATGGCACTCGTGCTCCTCGGCGAGGGCGAAGCACACGTCGACGGCGAACGGCTGAGCGGGGCTGAGGCACTCGCCCGTGTCGGCCTCGAACCGCTCACGCTCGCGTCGAAAGAAGGCCTCGCGCTCATCAACGGAACGCAGCTTACCGTCGGCCTCGGTGCGTTGCTCGTCGTGGACGCAGAATCGTTGCTCCGCGCTGCTGACACGGCGGGGGCGCTCACCACGGAAGTGACGATGGGAACCACCGCCTCGTGCGACCCGGCGCTCTCTGCGGTGCGCCCACATCCCGGACAGGCCGCCTCCGCGCGGAACGTAAAGCGTCTGACGGCGGAGTCAGAAATCGTCGAATCTCACCGCAACTGCGATCGCGTGCAGGACGCCTACTCGATTCGGTGTCTCCCGCAGGTCCACGGCGCAGTCCGCGAGGCCGTCCGCCACCTTCGAGAGACAGTGGAAATCGAACTCAACAGCGCGACCGACAACCCGCTCATCTTCCCCGGTGGGCAGGTGGATTCACGGGCCAGCGGCACGGAGTCTGCGGCCGTGCTCTCGGGTGGGAACTTCCACGGTGAAGTCCTCGCGCTCCGGCTCGATTACGTCGCAAATGCGCTCACCGAACTCGCCGCAATCAGCGAGCGGCGCACCGACCGTATGGTGAACCCGAACATCCAAGAGGACTACCTGCCGCCGTTCCTGACCGAACACAGCGGCCTGCGCTCGGGGTTGATGATTGCCCAGTACACCGCCGCGTCGCTGCTCAACGAGTGTCGCTCGTTCGGCCGTGCCTCTGCGGACAACACGCCCGTGAGCGGCAACCAAGAAGACCACGTGAGCATGAGCGCGCAGGCGGCCCACAACGCCCGAAAAACGCTCGAAAACGCGCGGATGGTCGTCGCCGTCGAACTGCTCTGTGGCGCACAGGCCGCGGAGTTCATCGAAGACGACCTCACCCATGGCGTCGGCACAGCCGCCGCCTACGATGTGATTCGAGACGTGGTCTCGCCACTCACCGACGACCGAGAACTCCATATTGACATGGCCGCCGTCAATGACCTGCTCAGAGACGGTGTACTGGACGACGCCCTCGCCGTGGCGCTTTCTGAGCCGTTAGAATGACGCCGTAGCTACGGAGCACCAAGCGGCGGGTTCAAGGGTTCGCCGGACGCAGGGTTTTCCATGACGACGGTTGCCGTTCTCGCAGACCCACCGCGACCGGGACTCGTGCTCACTGAGTTGGCGGAGACGACGCCACTCAGCGAAGAAGAGACCGCAGACCTCTACGCCGCTATGTTGAAAGACGTGCTTCGCGCCGTCGAGAACAGCGGCGGCGAGCTGCTCGTGAACTACCGCGCAGACGAGGATTTGCCGGAGGAACACCAGACCGCGCAGTCGGTCGAGTCGGAACTCCGCGACCTCGCAGACGAGTGTCTCAAATCGCCTGCAGACGCTCGATTCGAGGTGCAAGTCGGGCAAACGTTCTCCGGGCGCGTCGGGAACACGCTCACCCATCTGCTCGACCGCGAAGAAGTCCAGACTGCGGCGGCGGTCGAACCCACCGCAATGTTCCTCACGCGCAAGGAAATCGACAACGGGGCGATGAAACTCCGCCGCCATCCCGTGATTCTCGGCCCATCCACTGACGGACGAGTCTACTACGCAGGGTTCGACGACCCTATCAACTTCGAGGCGGCGTACACTCAACCGGCGGTCGAGACGCTCACCGACCGCGGGCTGGACGCTGGCTTTGAGGTCGATTTCCTGCCGAACCTCCCCGTGGTGGAGACGGCTTCAGACCTCGTGACGGCGCTCACGCTCATCAACGCGCGAAAGAAGGCCGGGCGCATCTATCCTCGGCATGCTGCGGCCTTCTTTGATGACATCGGCCTGACGGTCGTCGCGGAGGACGGCGACCTCGTTCTCTCGCGCGACTGAAAAGCGACAGGCCTTAATCGGATGACGCGGTATGACGGACTGTTGGTGAGATGGCAGAGTGGCCAAATGCGCCAGTCTTGAAAACTGGTAGCCGCAAGGCTTCATGGGTTCAAATCCCATTCTCACCGCCTTTTCCGACGAACATCACCGGCGAGCACCGCGTAGCGTGTGCTCGCCACTCCGTGAGGAGCAAAGCGTGAATCGCAGGATTTGAACTAAGGAGTGAAGCGAGCGCAAGCGAGCGAAATGACTGAAGTTCAAATTCCAAAGCGGTCGCAGACCGCTTTGAAGCTCGCAAATCCAACGGATTTGCTCCCCTCCGAAGCAATCAGTGATTGCTTCGTGGCTCGCGAAACTAGTGGTTTCGCTCGCTCCCATTCTCACCGCCTTTTACCGCGAACACCTCCACAGAGCATTCGCTCTGCACTCGGTGAGCGTGAAAAGCGTGAACCACGGGATTCGACCGACGGCTGGACAGTTACTCCCACACGCCGACTTGTTCGAGTATCGCCAACGAGTTCACCGCGTTCCACGCTTCGACGATTTCCCCATCCTCGATACGATGGGAGATGAGTCCGTGAATTTCGAACGGCCGTCCTGTCGGCTTGAATCCGCGGTACTCACCCTCCATTGTCCCGCCAATCACAAACCGTGTTACCACCATGTCGCCTTCGGTGATGGATTCCATGACGCGAACGTGGAGGTCTGGGAAAGCGGTTCTAATCAGCAGTAGGTATGCTTTCCACGAGTCGATTTCGTGGTCTTTTCCGAACGCATCGACGAACATCGCATCGGTTGAATAAATCTCGTCTAGCTGATCCACGTCACCGTCGTTCCAAATCTGGAGGTCGCGCTGAGCCAGGCTCTCAGGAGTCCGTTGTGCAATTGAGCTCATTATCTATCGGTCAGTCCACAGTGCGGACATGACTATCGCTAAATACGCCTGTTGAGGGGATAGAATTTTTCACAGGTTTTCCGTACGGTTCTCTGGTAACGTCTCCGAACGACCGCCACGCCGTTCACCCGGAGCGCGCTTAATATCGTTTCGGAGATTGATTCAAGTGTCGTGAGTTTCTAAATCAAGCCATGACGAAAGCCGGACGGCTCCGAATTGGCGTGTTGAGCCTCCATACCTCGAAAGAGACGAAGGCGATTCTCAACGCCATCGAAGCACTGGGCCACGACCCCGAGTGGCTCCGGCGCGACAACATCGAAGTCCGCATTCGAGCAGGGCAGGCGACGCTCGAACCGGACGTTGACATTGTCATCAACCGCTTGTTGCTCTCGAAAGCCGACTACGCCACCGAGGCGCTCTGTCTTGCAGACACGGTAAAAGGGCTCGTCCCGGTGCTCAACGACCCGACGACGGTGCTCACGGCGATGCACAAGTACTCGACGGCGGTGCGCCTTTCCGAAGCGGGCATTCCCGTTCCAGACCAACTGCTCGCGCTCGACCCTGGTCGGTTGAACGAAGCGCGTGGTGAGTTCGACGAGGAGGCAGTGTACAAGACAGCAATCGGGACGCACGGTGGCTGGACGTGGAAGGTATCGCCAGAGGAGTTGCTCTCGCCCCAAGTCGGAAACCGCTGGGCGTTCTTACAGGAGTTCATTGAAGTCGATGCAGACCGACACCGCGACCTCCGGGTGTACGTGGTCGGCGACGAGGTTATCGCGGCGATGACGCGCCATGCGCCTGACGGGGATTGGCGGACGAACGTCGCCCTTGGCGGGGACACAGAAGATGCAACCGCCGACCTGCCAGCCGAAGTCAGAGACATTGCGCTGCGAGCCACCGAGGTTATTGGCCTCGACTACGCCGGTATCGACCTCATCTGCGGCGACGACGGCTGGTACGTCCTCGAAGTGAATCCGACCGCGGGATTCAAAGGTCTGTTCGGGGCGACGGGAATCAGCCCCGCACCGTACATCGCTGCACTCGCGATCGAGCGAGCAGGTGGCGAGGTCGAGCCAGAACTCGTCGCGGAACTGGCGACCGACCTCGACGACTCGACGCCGGCGTTCATCACCGAGGAGGCGGTCGAGAATTTGCCCGCAGAGCGTCCGGTCATTGGCTACACGAAAGACGTGACCGTCTACGGCACGTCGGGCGCGAAAACCGTCACCGCAAAGTCAGACACGGGCGCGACGCGGACGAGCATCGACATCTCGTTAGCTGCAGAGATTGGAGCGGGGCCAATCACCGACCGCACGCGCATCGTTTCGGGAAGCAACAAGACGGGGAAAACACGCCCCGTCGTGGACATCACAATCGATATCGACGGGCGGACGCACACGCTCATGGCGAGCGTCGAAGACCGGAGCCACATGAGCTACCCGGTCATCATCGGCCGCGACATCCTGAAAGATTATCAGGTGGATGTCGGGTCGTAGTCGTTCGTTCTACCGCTCTGCCATCGCATTGTCAAAGCGCTCTTTTGCGGCCACGCTTCCGGCGAGCATATGGCTCACGTCGATGCCCGCGATGAGGTAATCAAAGCCGAGTGAGAGCCAATTGTCGATTTGGTCGTTCGTGCTCGCAAGCGTGCCAACCGGCACGTCGTGGGCGTGAGCGGTCGAAAGCACCGACTCCATCGCCTCGTGGAGTTCGTCGCTTTCCCATTCCCCGAACACTGAGAGTGCGCCAGAGAGGTCTGCGGGGCCGATGAACAGCGCGTCGAGGCCGGAGACGGTCGCAATCTCTTCTACGGCATCGAGCCCGGCGCGAGTCTCGATTTGTCCAATCGTAACGAGTTCGTCGTTCGCACGGGCGACGTACTCCTCGAAGTCGAGGCCGTACTGGGCGGCGCGGCTTGCGGCGATGCCGCGCTCACCCTCAGGGGGATAGCGCGTCGCGCTCACGAACGCTTCGGCGTCGGCGCGGCTTTCGAGCATCGGAACCATGATGCCAGAGACGCCGACGTCGAGCAGGCGCTTGATGCGAACGGGGTCGTTCCACGCTGCGCGGACGAACGGTGCGGTGTCGCCCGGTGCGGCATCGACGCCACGGACGAGGTCGGTGACGGTCTCAACCGAGTGCGGAGCGTGTTCGGTGTCGATGAGCAGGAAGTCATAATCGAGACTTGCCGTAGCTTCTGCGACGGCGGGGTCTGCGAGTGAAATCCAACTGCCACACACTGGTTCGCGGGCGTGGAACGCGGCCCGAAGGTCAGCGGTCATACAGAATGCTCTCGGGGGAACGACTAAAATGTGCCAGTCCATGTCAGCCGAGCAGTCCGGAAACGACGTGTGCCTCGGCTTTGCGGAGGTGTTCATCGACCGTGCTCGGCGCACAATCGAGGTTCTTTGCGAGTTCCTTGTGCGTTGCTCTGCGTGGCACGTCGTAGTAGCCAGACTCGACGGCTGCCTCGAACACTTCGAGCTGCCGGGCCGTGAGCGGTGACAGCACGTCTTTGCGGTCGGGTGCGTAGTCGCCCGCTTGTTCGATGGAAATGTCTATCGCTTCGGGCATCGAGGCGAGGGCGTCCCTGAGTTTGTCGTGGGTTCCAACCACGGTCACGCGAAGGCCCTTCGCGGTGAATTCGAGCGGGCCGTCGATGATGAGAGCGTGGTCGTCAACGAGTGAGATGAGTTCACCGCCGACCTCGTCGGCCTCGACCTGGATGTAGATGTGGAACCGCTCGCCGTCTACGTCGACCAGTTCGTAGGAGCGTACGTCCGGGTGAACGGCGAGCATCGCCGTGAAGGAGTCTGCGTCGCCGCGAAGGCGGTAGAGGAGAATTTGCAGGCCATCTGCGAGTAAATCGACGTGCAAGAGCGCTTCTCGGGTGACGTGGGGGTGACATCCGATTGTTTCATCGAGTGGGTGCAGCGCGCGTTCGGTCGGTGCGAGGGTAAACTTGAGGTATTTCATGGGGACACGTCATGCTGGGGGCATTGCTACAGACTCCCGTCACGGTTCTATTTACCATTCTGACAAACCCCTCCAAACGTCCGCCCACCGCCGGAACATAAACCCTTTTGAGAGTCGGGAACTGTCACAACGCATGGACTGGCCCCACGACCCAGACGGTGAGGAAGGCAGCGAGGGCATGCGTAAATACGGCCACGCAATCCTTGCCAAGAAAATCAACGAAGACGAAGACTTCCCGCTCGCCAAAGCTGACTACGTAGCGCAGTACGGCGACCACCCAATCCGCATCAACTACCAGCGCGTCGTAAGCGTCGCGGACATCTTCGAACACGTCCCCGAGGAGAACTTCGCTGACTTCGTCGAGTTCCACAAAGCCGTCGGACGCGGCATGCGTCGCGGTGGCTTCTGGGACTACGATACGAACGTCGAAAACCCCGACAAGCAAAAGGCGTAAGCTATTCTGGCCGACCGGGGCTCGATGCCTCGCGCAACTCCGTCGCCGTCCCGTTGATCTCTGCGTGTACCTTATCCGCGAGCAGGTTCACCGCCACTCGGTTTGCACCCTCAGGAATGATGAGGTCTGCGTGTTTTTTCGTCGGTTCGACAAACTGCTCGTGCATTGGTTTGACCGTGTTCAAATACTGTTGGATGACGCCGTCTAAGTCGCGCCCGCGGTCGATGACATCGCGGCGGATGCGCCGGAGGATGCGAACGTCTGCATCCGTCTCGACGTACACGCGGAGGTCCATCATGTCGTTTAACTGCTCGTCATACAGCGAGAAGATGCCTTCTAAGACGATGACGTCCGTTGGCTGGACGGTGATGCGTTCCTCACGGCGGTTGTGAATCGTAAAATCGTACTGGGGCATCTCGACGTGTTGACCCTCCATGAGCGCCCCCATGTGCTCGCGGACGAGTTCCCACTCGAAGGCGTTTGGGTGGTCGTAATTGACCTCGGCGCGTTCGTCCATGTCGAGGTGTGAGAGGTCTTTGTAGTAGTTGTCGAGCGGGATGCGGGTGACCGAATCGCCCGCCCCTTCGGTGAGCTCGCGGGCGACAGTCGTCTTTCCGGCACCGGTGCCGCCTGCGATGCCGATGACGAACGAGGGAATCATTGTTTCCGGAGTCGGGTGCCCGGTAGTTTTAATCTGCGGATTTCGGTCGTAGACCGCCCAACGCTGTGCGAATACCCACCACCACACACAAGGAGGGTGGAAAAGCCAGACTATTCACATGATTGCTGCGATTGTGTTTCTATGCCACAAATGGGGGCACAGGCACCATCTTTCTCGCTGGTCGGTGTCGAGGATGAGGAACAAACGAGATTCAGCCTCACGGACTACACGGCTGATGGGTCGATAATCCTGCTGTTGTTTTACCCGTTCGACTTCAGCCCGATTTGTACGACTGAACTGTGTAGCATCCGCGACGCAGAGTGGTTTTCGTATACTGAAAACCTCCAAGTGTGGGCAATCTCGACTGACTCTGTCTACTCCCACTCGCAGTTCTCAGAAGAGTACGATATTGGCTTCCCGCTCCTCTCTGATACAGACGGTTCCGTCGCCTCGAAGTACAACGTCTGTTACGACGAGTGGGAAGGCCACAAAAATGTCCCCAAGCGTGCAGTGTTCCTCATCGATAGTGCCGGCACGATTCAGTACTCTTGGGCGACAGACGACGCCTACAACCAACCGGAACTGACTGCGATAAACGAGGCACTTCTCGAACTCGTTTCGTTTCACGAAACGCTCACCGCAGACGACATTCCGTAACCCTCCGTCAAAATCCGCATCGAAAAGAAAGATACGCGCGGACTTCGTAGGGCCGACCAACCGTGACGAATACGCAGGTAACTCTGATTCAAATTGATAACTACGGGCCATGGACGGTCACGCCCGAACCACGCCGTGAAGTTGACCTCCAGACGCTCCAATCGCGGCTGTATGCAGACCTTTCTCAACTGTTTGGCAACCGCGATGGCTACATCTTCTTCAGCCGCTTTGACAACATGATAGCGGTGACCAACGGCCTCTCAGTCGAAGACCACGCACGGATTCAAGAGTCCGTCCGCAACCGCTATCCCGTGACCGTGAGCCTCAGCGTGGCGACCGGGCAATCACCGATTCAGGCGCTCGAAGACGCGACCAGCCAGCTTCAAGACGCGGGGAGCGCACAGGACAAAACACGGAAAGAGATTCTGCGCGGGCGAACCATCGACGAGCAGTTTCGCACCGCAGAAGACGTCCAACTCGCCCACTTCGACGTGAACGACGCGACGGGCCAGTACACAGACCAGTTGAACGAGTTTGACACGTTCATCAACATCGAACAGGGGTACGCCGAGTTGATGCGCTACATGCGCGAAGAAAACGGCGCGCTCTCGTTTTTCGTCGGCGGCGACAACATAATCGCCGTCTGTCCCGACATGGACGAGGCCGCGTATCAAGACGCCATCGACCACGTGCGCGACGCGGTGAACGTCGAACTCAAAGTCGGCGTCGGCAGAGCCCGGTCGCCACAGGATGCGGGCATGGCCGCAAAACACGCGCTCGAAACGTGCAGAGCCACCGGCTCTGCGGTCGAATTCGACTTCGAAAACGCGTAATTACTCACATACGGCGGGCGTATGCTTAAGCGTGCTGGAGGTAGCTTTTAGCCCCAGTGTGTGAAATATTCTCATATGGAAGATACCGTCACGATTCGCGATGTGATGACTCGTGAATTTGTCGGGGTGAGCGAGTCCGACTTGGCCGTCAACACGGCTCAGCTCATCCGCGACGAAGGACAGGGCTGTGCTGTGGTTCTCCGCGGCCAAGAGGTCGTTGGACTCGTCACCGAAGGCGATATGCTTGGTCTGTTTCTCAACGGCAAAGACCCGAGTTCGGCGACCGTCTCTGACGTGATGCACCCGGGTATCGTCACCGTCTCTGATGATTTGCCCGTAGAGGAAGCTGCGAGCATGCTCACGCGGGGGAACGCTGGCCGTCTCATCGTTCTCGAAGGGGCCGAACCTATCGGAATCGTTACCGAAGGTGACTTGGTTACCGCGTCGGTTCTTGGACACCTCGGTTCGGGTGACGAAACCGACGCAGAACCGAACCTCTCCGATGCGGACCCACTGGATACCGAGTATTCGAATCAGAGTATCTGTGAGGTCTGTGGGTCGCTAACCAGAGATTTGGCGAACGTAAACGGGCAGCTTGTTTGCCCCGATTGTCGTGACATTTGACCATCGTTTTTATTTCGACAATAAAGCAAAACCGCGGCAGGGAGTCACATATTCAAGGGTAGTTTTATAAACTTCACGACCAATAGACCGAGTTGTATGGCACCAAATAACGAGCGCCGGAGATTCCTTAAGGGACTTGGCGCAGCAGGGATTGCTGGACTGGCCGGTTGTATCGGCAGTCCGGACGGAGAGGAGACGACGACTACGAGCGGCGGCGGTGGCGGTACCACCACGACCAGCGGCGGTGGCGGCGGTGGCGGGGACGGTTCCCCAGACGTCATCACCGTGATTGGCTACCCAGAGTCGGGTATCCAGCTGTTCCGTGACTACTACAATCTGAGCGACGGGAGCGAACAGATCCTGGTACCTGATGGCCTTCGATCGAACACCCTCCCAGACCAGGTCGGTAACGACATGGCGAACGTGACCGGGACGGCCCCCGCAGCAGGCGGGCCAAACCAGGAAGCGTTCGACTCGCTGTTCCAAGAGGAGTTCGGCGCAGCACCATCCGTGTTCACCTCCCAGTCGTACGACTCGGTGGCCGTTCTTATCCTCGCAAACGCCGCAGCAGGCGCGAACAGCGGGACGGACATCCGCGACCAGCTCCGTCGCATCGCAAACCCATCCGGCGAAGAGTTCGGTCCGGAGAACTTCGTCGATGCCGTCGAAGCCGCCGCAGCCGGTGACGACATCAATTATCAGGGTGCGTCCTCCGCGGTCAACTTCGACGACAAGGGTGACCCTGCATCCGCAGCCTACGACATCTGGACGTTCGACCGTGCGAACCAGAGTTCGCCCGCACAGGAGACCCAGAACTTCGAGAGCGACAACCCAGACGGCTCCGGCCCGATGGCCGACTCCGCACCCGGCAGCGACAGCCGCGAAGTAAAGGTCGGAATCCTCCTGCCGGAGACCGGTGACCTCGCCGCAGTTGGTCAGCCAATGATTAATGCTGCCCGCCTGCCCGCACTGCAGGTCAACGACGCTGGCATCAACATCACCGTCGATGCACAGGTCCAAGACACGCAGACGTCGCCTGACTCCGGTGTCGCAGCCGCACAGTCGCTCGTCAACGCAGGCTACCCCGCCGTGTGTGGGTCGGCTTCGTCGGGTGTCAACGTGCCTGTCTCCCAGCAGGTGTTCATCCCGAACAAGGTCGTTGGCTGTTCGCCATCCTCGACGGCATTGTCCGTCTCAAACTTGAATGACGACGACTACATCTTCCGCACGGCACCATCCGACTTCCTGCAGGGTCGCGTTATGGCGCAGGTCGCCTCAGAGCGCCTCGGTGGCTCGTCAGCCGCAACGCTGTTCGTCAACAACGACTACGGCCAGCAACTGTCCGACCGCTTCTCGGAAGTGTTCGAAAGTGAGTTTGGCGGCACCGTCACGAACAAGGTTGCGTTCAACATCGGCGAGTCCTCGTACACGTCGGTCGTCGAACAAGCCCTCGGCCAGTAAACCTACACCTTTTCTTTTGGCACCTGCGGTGTGAGCCGTTGGCTCGGTCTATTCAGTATCGACCGGTTCGATGGTGCTGGTGTCATCCAATCCAGCAGGTGATGAGCAGGGAACCCATCACGTCGGAAAACGTCGACCTCTTGGCGTTCGCTTTCGGTAAGTACTGAAAAAATGAAAAGCCGAACTCGCGCTTACCCGCCGAGGAACTCTTGGCGCACTTCCTCGTCGCCGAGGAGCGCCTCACCAGTGTCCATGAAGCGGTTTTTGCCGTTTGCGAGGACGTAGCCGCGGTCACACCGGCGCAGCGCCTCTTTCGCGTTCTGCTCGACCATCATGATGGCCGTGCCCGCCTCGTTGATTTCGTCGATTTTGTCGAACATCTCCATCACGAGGTCGGGCGCAAGCCCGGCGGATGGCTCGTCGAGGAGGAGGAGTTCGGGTTCGAGCATGAGCGCCCGACCCATCGCGAGCATCTGGCGCTGGCCGCCAGACATCGTCCCGGCCTTTTGGTCTTTGCGCTCTCTGAGGATGGGGAAGCGCTCGTAGACCGCGTTAAGCGCGTCTTGTGGCAGTTCATCGAGAATGTACGCGCCCATCTCCAGATTCTCTTGAACCGTGAGCGTCGGGAAGATGTTGTCGTTCTGGGGGACGTAGCCGATTCCCTTGTGGATGATATCCTCGGGGTTCAGCCCGGAGATTTCCTCGCCGTTGAACTCCACGGTGCCGCCCATGTGCGTGGTCAGTCCGAAGACGGACTTCATCATGGTCGATTTGCCCGCGCCGTTCGGCCCGACAATCGTCACGTACTCGCTCTCGCCAACGTCCATGTCCACGTCGGTGAGAATCTGTAAGTCCTCACCGTAGCCAGCGTCTAAGTTACGGACTTCGAGCAGGCTCATACCGTCCCTCCGAGGTAGGCTTCGATGACGTCCTCGTTTGCCTTGACCTGCTCCGGTGGGCCTTCGGTAAGCACCTGTCCTTGGTGCATCACGATGACGTGCGAGGTGTTGTTCATGATGAGGTCGATGTCGTGTTCGACAATCAAGAACGTGTAGCCTTGCTCGCGCAGTTCGTGGATGTGTTTCAACAGCCGTTTTTCGAGCGACGGGTTCACGCCCGCGAACGGCTCGTCGAGCAGGAGCATGTCGGGGTCGGTGAGTAACGCGCGTGCCAATTCGAGCAGCTTGCGTTGGCCCCCAGAGAGGTTGCCCGCGTACTCCTCTGCGAGGTGGTCGATTTCGAAGAATTCGAGCATGCCCCACGCGCGGTCGAGCAGTTCGTGTTCTTGCATGACCACGTCGTTGCGGGCGAACGGGACGACCGACCGCCAGAGCGCCTCACCCTTCTGGTGTTTCGGGGCGAGCATCATGTTCTCTAAAACGGTCATATCCGCGAGTTCACGCGCAATCTGGAACGTGCGCACGAGACCACTGTTCGCAATCTCGTGGGCCGGGTGGCCCGTGATGTCGTGGCCATTGAACTGCACCGTGCCCCCGTCGGGCTTGTGCGTCCCCATGATGAGGTTGAACGTGGTGGACTTCCCCGCCCCGTTCGGTCCGATGAGACCGGTCATGGTGCCACGTTCGACTTTGAACGTCGCACCGTCTACTGCCTGAATCCCACCGAAGGACTTGTAGAGTCCTTCGACTTCGAGGGGATATTCGGTGAGGTCTGGGCCACTGGCCGCTGACTGCGCTACCTGTTCTGTATCACTCATTGGTCTCACCGCCGTCGGTTGCCGTTGGCTTCTTGGTCGTCTCAGGTCGCCCGAGGTCGATGCTCGCCGCAATCTCCTTGCGGTGGCCGAGCATGCCTTCTGGGCGGTTGTGCATCAGCCAGATGAGCACGACTCCCATGAACACGAGCTGCAGCGTGTTGATGCTGTTCAGCGTGTAGACGATGAACGGCATCGGGTCGAGGCTCGAAAACAGCGGGCCAATCGCTTGCCCGAAGTCGGGCGGCCCGCGCGATGGAATGTCGAGTGCGGCATCGAGCAGGTTCTTCACGTAGAGTGGCCCCTGGAACAACACCGCGGCGAACACGGCACCACCGAGGACGCTCCCGGTGTTAGAGCCAGCCCCACCGATAATGAGGGCAATCCACACGTAGAACGTGATGCGTGGCAGGAAGAAGTTGGGCGTCACTGCACCCGTACTCATCAGCCAGAGGATGCCGCCAAGCCCCATCAGCGCACAGCCGAGCATGAAGGACTTGATTTTAAACCGGTTCGTGTTCTTCCCGAGTGCGTTCGCGGCGTCTTCGTCTTCACGAATTGCCTTGAGGACGCGTCCGAACGGCGATTCACCGGTGCGCTGGAGCAGCCAGTAAAACAGCCCGACGAAGACGAGCAACAGCACGCCGTAGGCGAGGCCGTCGACCACTGGCTTTGGATTCTCCGGCACGACAACTGTAAACGCGCTCACGACGCCGAGATACGCATCCCAGAGGAACAGCGTTTCGAGCAGGGCTTGGAGTGGGTCTTTGAAGTTGAGGATGAGTCCACTACCGCCGCCCGTCCCGGTTTCGTAGCCAAACAGCGTGATGTTCTGGAAGGTTCCAGAGAGGTAGCCGAATCTGACGATTTCAGAGAAGGCAATCGTCACGATTGCGAGATAGTCGGCGCGCAACTTCAACGCGGGTAACGCCACGATGAAGCCGAGCAACGCCGCTGCGGCCATCCCTGCGAGGATGCCAACCCAGATGGGAAGCCCGAGGCCGCCCACCGAGGCCGCACCGCCCTCTGCGGCGATTGGTTTCGAGACCATCGCCATCGTGTAAATCCCGACGGCCATGAAGCCGGCAATCCCGATGTTGAACAGGCCAGTATACCCCCAGTGGAGGTTGAGCGCGAGCGCCAACAGCGAGAAGACGCCGATGTAGAACGTGAGCTGTGCAATGGCGTTAATCTGTCCGCGGACCTCGAAGCCGAGCAACAGCCCGGCGATGATGTAGGCGAAATAGATTGCACCTAACACGGCGGCGACTTTGACGATGTCGCGCTCCCAGAGCTCTGCAAGTGCAGAGCGCTCGTTTTCGAGCATCTCTTTTGCGCTCATGCGGTTGCCCTCCCGCTGAACAGCCCACTTGGCTTGAACAGCAAGATAAGAATCATCACGATGAACGCGGATGCCCGGGCGAACTCCGAGGGAATCCAGATGACGGACACGGAGGCCGCGAGGCCAATCACGAGGCCACCGGCAATTGCACCGTACACCGAGCCAATCCCGCCGAGGATGACCGCGGCGAAGATAAGCAAGAGGAGCAACCAGCCGTCGTTGAAGCTAATCGTTCCCTTCCAGAGGATGAACATGTAGCCAGACACGCCGGTGAGTGCGCCACCGATAATCCAGGTTGCCCGAATGACTTCTTCGGTTGGAATACCAGTAATCCGCGCGAGGTCTTTATTGTCAGCCATCGCACGCATCGCCTTCCCGAGCTTCGAGCGCTGGAGAAGGAGATGGACGCCGAGCATCAACCCGACGCTCGCAACGACCAACGTGATGTCGTGCATGCTGATTCTGACCCCGCCGTCGACGAAGTACGGGGCGACCTCCGGGACGCCGCCCGCGTCTGTCGTTCCGCGCACGTCAGAGCCGAAGACGAACAGGATGAGGTAGCGAATGGCGAAGGCGACCCCGATGCTCGTGATGAGCAGGGCAATGCCTTCTTCTGCCCGCATCGGCCGGTAGACGAAGCGGTCGATAAACAGCGACAGCGCGACTGCCGCCACACCCGCCACAATCATTCCGAGGATGATGGCGAGTGGCGTTTCGGTGATGCCAATACCGAGTTGACCACCGAACACAGAGCCACTCGCACCGACGAGCAACAGCGAGCCGACGTCAGCGCGGCCAAGCCCGGCGACGAGATACGTCGTCGCCCAGCCAGCGAACGCCCCGCTCGTGATGTAGTCGCCGTGTGCGAAGTTTGCGAAGTTCAAAATACTATACGTCATCGAGAGGCCGATACCGGCAAGCCCGATGACGAGACCCTGCATGAGACCGTCCCATACAAGCGTCCCTACCCGCGAAAATTGGATTCGACCTGTCGAGAGACCATCAAGCAAGTCGATGATCATCAAGACAACGACGAATCCTACCAGGAGCGCGAGCGGTTGCTCTATGACAAACCGCCGCCCACGCGTGTAAGTTTCTGCTATACCCATTGAGAACGCTCCACATGGATACCGGGTCTTGAATCATCAATAAACCTTTCTTACTTCGGCCGGGTATTTTGACAGATTTATGGTCAACTTTGGAGACAGGTGACCATGTGCGGTGTAATATTCATATGGGTTGTGCGATTCATTGGTTTGGAAAACGTCCATGAACGTTCGTGACGGAGATGCGCGCACCCGTCAGCCCACCGCCCAGAGCAGAAAGGAATTTGTGACGGCGCAACCCAGTCGTGGCTAATGATTCCGACCCTCGACGACCTCTCCGTGGACGGAACCACGATTGGGGTGCGCGTCGACGTCAACAGCCCACTTGCCGACGATGGCTCGCTCGCAGACGATGCACGCATCCTCGCGCACGTAGACACACTCTCAGAACTCCTCTCTCGGGGCGGGCGTGTCGCCATCCTCGCCCACCAGGGTCGGCCGGGTGGCTCTTCCTTTTCCGGGCTCTCTCCCCACGCCGACCGTCTCGACGAACTTCTTGATTTTCCCGTCTCGTACTGCGATGGTAACTTCTCGAAAGAAGCGCGCGATGCCATCGGCGCGCTCGAAAACGGCGAAGCTGTCCTCTTAGAGAACACCCGTTTTTACAGCGAGGAGTACATGGAGTTCGACCCCGAGGCCGCCGGGCAGACCGCACTCGTCGACCGTCTCGTTCCCGTCCTCGACGCCTACGTGAATGACGCGTTCGCCGCCGCCCACCGCTCACAGCCCTCGCTCGTTGGCTTCCCAACCCGTCTTCCCGCCTACGCCGGACGGGTCATGGAGCGGGAAATCGACGTACTCGGCGACATCGAGAGCGCACCCACACCGCGGGTCTACGCCGTTGGCGGCGCGAAGGTAAACGACTCCATCGACGTCGCAGAAAGCGTCTTAGAACGCGGGCTCGCGGACACCGTGCTCACGACGGGGGTCGTCGGAAACGTGTTTCTCATCGCAAAGGGCGTCGAACTCGGCAAGGCAAGCTCCGAGTTCATCTTAGATGAGGGCTACTGGGACGAAGTCGACCGCGCGGGTCGCCTGCTCGACGCCTACGGCGACAAAATCATCCTCCCCCGAGACGTAGCCGTCGAGCGAGACGGCGAGCGCGCAGAGATTCCGATTGCAGACCTTCCGGCCGCCCCCGACGAACCAGCCCTCGACATCGGCTCGCGGACGGTCGACCTCTACGGCGACATTATGGCGAACGCGGGCACCGTGATTCTGAACGGCCCGGCGGGCGTCTTCGAGATGGAACAGTTCGCGGTCGGCACGAAAGGGCTCTACAACGCGGCGACGAAAGCCAAAAACAGCATCGTCGGCGGTGGCGACACCGCCGCGGCGCTCAGACGTCTCGGCATCGAGGGCTTTACCCACGTCAGCACGGGCGGCGGCGCGGCGCTCAAGATGCTCACCGGCGAGTCACTCCCCGCCATCGAGGTTCTGCGCACCTGATGGAACTTGGGGTTCCGGAACCAGAGGCAGTCGATACGCTTGCAGACCTCTGGGTGGAACTCGCGACCGGCCAGCGCGCGTTCGGGTCACACCTGTTTGCCGATGCGAACAGAAACATCATCCGCGAGGCACTCGCTCGCTTCGTCGTCGCAGACAAACTCATCGTCGCGCGCGAAGCGGATTCCATCGTCGGTTTCGTCATGTTCGACGTGGAAGCCGGGGTCTACCAGCAAGACGTGTCCCGCGGTCTCGTGATGAACATCTACGTCGAACCGGCCTTCCGCGGGCAAGGCATTGGCTCGACGCTCCTCGCCGCCGCGGAGGAGCAGTTACGAGACGCCGGTGCAGAGATCATCGCCCTCGATGTGATGGCCGCAAACGAAGACGCACTCAAATTCTACGAGCGCCACGGCTACACCCTACATCGGGTCGAATTGGAGAAGCACATCGAAAGCGATAATCACTCAAAGGAGAAGGAATAAGCACAGAGTGCGCCAGGAGAGCATGGGCGGTTCATGCACTCGACTTGTAATCGAGACTCCTCGGGTTCGAATCCCGATCCTGGCTTGGTTTTCGGTGCTTCACTCCAGAGTGGACGCTCACACGGCACCGCGACCGACTTGTTCCTCTACGACAGGTTCTTCGAGGAGGTCTACATCGATGTCCGGAGCCATGATGCGACCGATAAGGTAGCGGCCGGCGAGGAACGCGAGCGTCATGACGACGAGCGAAATCACGGTGAGGGTAATAACTACTGATACTGCCATACTGTAACTATCACGGTCAATGGTAAAGAATCTAGTTGTGCGGTGGGCCGTGTGAATTATTTCGCCCACTGTTGATTTCCGCATTCGTTGCACTCGTACAGTGGGTGTGCGGCCGGTTCGTGCCCGACCGGTTCCCATGAGGTGTTCGCTCCAAGCCAATCGCCGACGGTTTTGCAGTTATCACACTTCATTTCACTCCAGCCCCTCTGCTCGTACCATCACGGTCTATCATGTTAATTGTTACCATCTACCACTTAATGTATCTCCCAGAGTCACTAGTCGATATGGGTGAATATCATCAGTTTAATGTAGATAGTATTTCACTCGTACGCTGTCCTTTTTGCTAGTAAATTCGCGCGACGTCTGACGATATTGTTATTACCACTGCAGTGGTCAATCTGGTTGCGAAGATATTGTTGGAAAGCGAATCGGTTCACCGCGCTCATCCCCCATACCCCCCGTTCGCAGTGGACTGCCGGGATACGAAACCCCACCCCCTAAACCGCTTTTTGCGTGTCTTCGCGACCGAACCGTTTTGTGAGTCTGTCACCTTACGCTAGTATGACCGCTCCGACACAGCAGACTCGCCCGGTGGTGACGGTGGCGCTTGCCCTCGTCGTCGCGGCCGTCGGGCTTGTGGCTGGTGTTGCCCTCTCACTTGGCACGATTGTCTTCCTGTCTTTGACGGGGTTCGAACTTTCTGCGACCCACCTCATCGTCATCTCGCTCGTGATGACCCAAGGAATCGCCTTCGGTGGCGTTGCGCTCGTCTATCTGCGACTGCGTGACCTGCCAACGTCGTTCATCGGCGCGCGGATACCAACGCTCAGAGACCTTGGTTGGGTCGTTGGGGGCTACATTACCGCCATCGCCGCCATCATCCTCGCAGGCCTGTTCGTCTTTTTCACTGGCGTCCAAACCTCCTCAAACCAGGCCGCAGAGCTTGGCATCCAGAATCCGGAAGTCCTGTTGGTGTTGATTCCCGCCTCGTTCGTCCTCATCGGCCCCGGCGAAGAACTCCTCTTTCGGGGCATCGTACAGGGTACCATCCGGCGCGTGCTTGGCCCCGTTCCGGGCGTCATCTTGGCGAGTGCGGTGTTCGCCGCAATCCACTTCGTCGCCCTCACCGGCGGCACGAGCGGCCGACTCGTGAGCATCGCCATCCTGTTCTTCCCGGCGCTCGTCTTCGGTGCGGCCTACGAGCGAACCGGGAATATCGTGGTTCCCTCGCTGATTCACGGCCTCTACAACGCTACGCTGTTCTCGCTGCTGTACGTCTCTATCCAAATGGGACAAATTGGGGCGCTGTAAGAAATCAGCCATCTGAAGGTGATGGGCCACAGACGACAGATATGGACACCGTAATCGTCATGCTTGCACTCGCTACCGGCTTTGCGACCGGTTCGCTGTTTAGCTTTTTACAGATTCCAATCCCCGCTCCACCGAACCTCGCCGGAATCGCAGGTATCCTCGGCATCTATCTCGGCTTTAAGCTCATCGAACAGGTCGACGTCGGGTTCGACTTGCTCGCTGCCCTTGGCCTCTGAAACAGCAAAGCCACCAGCCGACGTGAGAGGAGGTATGAACACGGCATTTCATTTCTCCGTCGGTGGCGAAGCCGCGTATGGAACCGTCCTTTCGAACATCGAAAACATACTCGCAGACACCACCGTCCCGGATACGGCAGTCGTCCTCGTCACCAACGGCGACGGCGTCTTTCTTCTCAGAGACGGCGGACCCCACGCCGCCCGAATCACCGACCTTCACGAACGCGGCGTCTCGTTTCGCGTCTGTTCGAACTCACTCAAGAGTCGCGAACTGACTGCAGAATCCCTCCACCCGGCCGCCGAGGTGGTTCCCTCCGGCGGCGGCGAACTCACGCGATTGCAGGCGGCTGGCTACGCCTATATAAAAACGCCGTGAAACCGCTAGACACCTTAGACATCGAGAAAGAATCCCTTAGACGGCACATAATAATGTGGATAGCTCGGAGACATATTTCTATGCCAATGAACGACTTGACGGGATTCCAACGAGACCTCCTTTACGTCATCAGCGGTCACGACAAACCCCACGGCCTCGCCATCAAAGAAGAGGTCGAAGCCTACTACGAAAAGGAGATTCACCACGGACGGCTCTACCCGAACCTCGACACCCTCGTCGACAAGGGCTTCGTCGAGAAGGGCGAACTCGACCGCCGGACGAACTACTATGATCTGAGCGAGAAGGGCCGACGTGCATTCGAAGAGCGCGAGCAGTGGAAAGCGCAGTACGTAAACCCTTCTGAGTAAGCACCGTCCTTCGAATGGAACGCAGACACTTTGTAACCGCGGCAGGCGTGCTGTTTCTCGCAGGCTGTACCAGCAGTGGAGAGTCAGCTACCGATGAACCCACAGACAGCGAGACGACCGACGCGACCACCGAACAGCAGGCAGCCGAAGCCACAGAGACAACCGAGACCGAAGAACCCCTTGACATGAACACCGTCTTCCACCTCCAGAGCGATGGCGCAGAGAACGAGCGAAAAGCCCTCAACAACCTTGCAAACCTCCGGGCTGACGAGACCGTTGATGTAGACGACATCGTCCTCGTGGCAAACAGCCACGCCGTCAACTCCCTCACGAGCGAGGGTTCTGACTATCCAGACCGTATCTCACAGCTCAGAACCGAGCAGAACGTCACGTTTTGTGCGTGTCAGAACTCGATGGACGCCATCGGTATCGCAGAAGACGACCTCTTAGAGGGTGTCAAAATCGTGCCTTCCGGGGTTGGCGAGTTCACCCGACTGCAAGCGATGGGCTACGCCTACATCAAGGTCGCCTAACTACCGCGAAAAGTCCCGAATAAATCGCTCTGGGACGCGGTCTAAGTACTGGTCTGGCACCTGCGGGATGAGGCGCTCTGCTAGATACACCATCTGTTTTCTCACGAGCGCGTAGCCAATCGAGACGACGAGCGCGCCGAGGATGACGTGGTCGATGACGCCGTCGTAGAGCCAGAGCGCTGGGAGGCCCATCACGCCTGCGAGGAGCAGGTCCTCTGGCGCACCGTCGTAGCGCACCCACCGGCGTGGAACCAGCCACACGCCGTGGAAGTGGTTGTACACCGCGCGGTCTGAGCCGCCTTGCCACGGCTTGAGTTCGAGGCCGCCACCGAAGATGTCCATCACCGAGTGGAGTGCGGCGGCGAGCAGGAAGAACGCGAGTGCAACCGTCCATATCGAAGGCGCGTACACGGCACCGATTGTGGCACCGACTGCCGCAATCGAGAAGTACACCGGGTAATGCAGGGTCTGTCTGTGTCCCCAGTACAGGTCTAAGTCCGGGAACACACCGCCAGCGATGCCCGCCGTGACTGCAACTGGTGTGTACTCAGGTGCGAGAAACAGCGTGACAGCGGCCACCATCGCGCCCACAAGCGCGTGGGTCGTTGCCATCATTTGCAAGTTTTGTAGGCCACCCAGCGTATATAGGTATGCTGTCGATATGTCACCATGTAGCACTATGTGGGTGATTTTACCCCTCCCCCACGTATAATACGGTGATGACGATTGCACAGTTGCACGTTTCTCCGCGCCAGCAACGACAGGTTGGCCACCTCATGCAACTCGCCATTGTCGTTGTGTTCGTCGTTGGCGTGGTCAACCGGAACGTCAGCATCATCGTTAACGCGCTCATCGCGCTTGGGATTACGTTCCTTCCCGCGATCCTCGAACGCGATTACCGAATTCCGCTGCATCCAGCGCTCACGCTGTGGATTACGCTCGCCGTCCTCCTCCACGCCGTTGGGATGGTCGGTCTCTACTCGACCGTCTGGTGGTGGGACCACGTCACCCACACGCTCTCTGCGACGATTGTCGCGGGGGTCGGCTACACAACCGCTCGCGTCTTCGACAAACACCACGACGTTGTTTCATTCCCACAGCCGTTCTTGTTCGTCTATATTCTGGTGTTCACGCTCGGCTTTGGCGTCTTCTGGGAAGTGCTCGAATTTACGATGCACAGCCTCGCAGACAGCTACGGCTTTGGCCCGCTGCTCATTCAGTACAGCCTCGAAGACACCATCGTCGACCTCCTGTTCGACCTCGTTGGCGCGACACTCGTCGCCATTTTTGGCACCCGCACGCTCGCAGATTTCGCGGACACCGTCGCGGCTGCCCGCGCTCGTGTGCGCGACGTGAGCCGGAGATGAGTCGATTCGCTACCTTCTTTGGTTCGAACCGGTGAACAGAGCATATGTCCCGCCTTCGGCGCGCGCTGCTCTCCGGCGTCTTTGTCCTCCTCACGAGCGGCGTCGTGAGTGCGCACGAAGTTGGCGGGTCGCGTTTCGAAGCACCGCTTCCGCTCACACTCCTGATTGCCGGCGCGGGCGTCACCGTTGCAGTCACAGCTGTCTGGCTTGGTATCTCAGCCCGCCAGCCAACGGCGGCGTCGCCAACCCGTCTCACGACGCTCTCGGCGAAGCTTTCCCGCAGCCTCACACTGGCTGGTCGAGTCGGCTTTTTCGCCCTCGTCGTGCTCGCCGTGTTCTGGGGACTCTTTGGAAAGCAAGCCGGGGCAGAGAATCCCGCGACGGTCTTTAGCTGGTGGGTCTGGCTCAAAGGCGTCGCCATCGTCTCGTTGCTCGTCGGAAGTCCGTGGCGCGTGCTCTCGCCGTGGCGCACGCTCTATCGGGGCCTTTCCCGCCTCGAAGAGGGTGACCTTCGTCTCGCGAGGTATCCAGCGCAACTCGCCCATTGGCCCGCAGTTGTGGGATTCTTGCTCGTCGTCGGCATCTTCGAAAACCTGACGGCGATTCCACGAGACCCGCAGGCGACGGCCACGTTCGTCCTCGGCTACACGTTGGTGATGGTGCTCGGTGGGGTCTATTTCGGTGACACTTGGTTCGAGCGCGCGGACTTCTTCGCCGTTCTCTACCGGCTGTTTGGCCGGGTTTCACCGGTTCGGTGTTCGCGCACAGAGACCGGCGAAATCCACCTCGACAGCCGTCGCCCGTGGGCTGGCTGCCTCGACGCGGCGGGCGACCTGAGCATCGCGGCATTCATCATCGCCACGGTGTACACCGTCAGCTTCGACGGCTTTACGAGCACGCCGGAGTTCCAGTCGCTCTCGACCGGGCTTCGTACGGCTCTCAACCTCGGTGGAGCCGTCAACATCCTCCTGTTCGTGGCTGGCTTTCTCGGCTTTCTCGCAAGCTACGCGTTCATCGTGTTACTCATCACGCGGGCAGGTAGCCGCAATGAGTGGCGCGCCGCCGCCCTCGTGTTCGCCCCGACCATTCTCCCGATTGCGGTGGCGTACGAACTCGCCCACGTCTACCCGTTTGTCCTCGACAACACGGGCCAGTTCGTCGCACTTACCCTCGCCGGAGTCACGGCTGGGCCTGCACTCGCCATCTCGCTTACTGACTGGCTGTCACTCCCCATCTTCTGGGGGTCGCAAGTGCTGCTCATCGTTGTGGGCCACGTCGTCGCCGTCGTCGCCGCCCACGGCGTTGCGATTCGCCGCTACGAGACGCCGACGCTGGCCCAGCGAGCGCACGTTCCGCTCGTCGCGCTGATGGTTGGCTACACCATGCTCTCGCTCTGGATTATCTCGCGCCCCGTCGTCACGGGCTAAGCAGAACACATTTTTCTGCGCGTTCCCAACCGTACCGAGATGGCCCGCAAAACCCGTGGCATATCGCGTCGAGCGTTCGTAAAAAGCGCCGTCGCGATTGGCGGTGCCGCCGCAGTATCAGCCTGCCTCGACCGCGAAGGGAATCCCGACGTGCCAAGTGGTCCCGACGACCTCTCGTCGTACCCAACCCGCCAGCACGCGTGGAACGATTCGCTCATGACCAGTGACGTGGGCAATGTCATGGCCCCGAAACACCACCTCCTCCTCCCGTTCAACTACACGGGCGACACGCCAACTCCAGACGAGCGTGAAACCGTCGAAGCAACCCTCCAGAGCCTCGAACACGCCTACGAACGAAGCCACAACGGGCTTCTGTTCACGATGAGCTACTCGCCTGCGTACTTCGACCGCTTCGACGTGTCGCTCCCCGACTCGGTTGACCTCCCGCACCCGAAGGCGTTGTCGTCGTTCGAGGAACCGGAACTCGAAGACTACGACGCCATCATCCACCTCGCAAGCGACTACGGCCACGTCGTCCTCGCCGCAGAAGAGGCGATAATGGGCAAACAGGATACGCTGAACGGCCACGAGATGGCCGCAAGCTTCGAGGGTATCTTCGAAAAAGCCGAGCGACGCACCGGCTTCGTTGGCGAAGGCATCCCAGCCGCGAATCAGGACGTAGACGGGATTCCAGACGGCGACCCGGTTCCCGAAGACTCACCGCTGTTCATGGGCTTCATGTCCGGATTTTCAGACAATCAGGCCACAGAAGACCGCGTGACGATTCAAGACGGGCCGTTTGCCGGTGGGACGACCCAGCACGTCTCGCGCATCCGGCTGCGCCTCGACGACTGGTACGTCGAACAGAATCGAGAAGAGCGCGTCGCAGAGATGTTCTGTCCGTTCCACGCAGAAGAGGGCCTCGTCGAAGGCGCGGGCCACAACCTCGGGACGGACTCGCAGGTCGACGGCGAGTGTGCAGACCGCATCGACGAAGACGCCCGCAGTTACGGCCGCATTGGCCACTCACAGAAGATGGCAAGCGTCCGCGAGAACGGCAAGCCAATCATTCTTCGCCGTGACTTCGATTCGACCGATGGTGGCGAGGCTGGCGTCCACTTCGTCTCGCTCCACCGAGGAATCGGTGACTTCGAGAAGACGAGAGAGGCGATGAACGGCGAAAAGCAGGTCAAAGAAAGCCCCGCTATCAAACAGAAAGTGAACAACGGCATCCTCGAATATATGTTCGTCAAACACCGCGCGAACTACTTGCTCCCACCGCGCGCCCACCGCGCGCTGCCCACCCCAGCGCCCTGAGCGACTCTACTGTTCTGGGTTCCACTTCTCACGACACCGGTCGTTGCAGAAGTGGCGAGACTGGACCTCGTTGTCTTCGATCCACGTGAGCACCCGGTGGTTTGGGTCGTTCATGATACTTGTCCCACAGGTCGCACACCGTGGGGCGGTTTCCTCGGTCACGTCCTCACCGAGGTCTGATGTTGGGTCAACCATATGAGTGAGTCATCGTAGCACGACTACTTAGAAGCACCCGTTACGGCAGTGCTGTCTGTCGATTCTTCGATTATCATCCATGATTGTTCTGCACTGTCATGGTGGCGTGAATCAGAAAAAGCGGCGGAGAACGGGGGTGGTGGACAGACCGATTCAGCGGTCGCGGAGGACGGACTCGCCGGGCGTGGTCGTCGCCCCCGGCGAGAGGACGACGCCCGCGTTGAGACTCGTGTTGATGGCGGTTTTCGCGCCGTCTCCGGCGACGATGCCGAACTTGCGACGCCCCGTTGAGGTGCGCTCGCCTTTAACCGTCATCTTCACGTCCGCGTCGTCGTGGCGGAGGTTCGCGACCTTCGTGCCCGCCCCGAGGTTCACGTCCGGTGCAAGCAGGCTGTCACCGAGGTAGTTCAGATGCGGGACGTTCGTGTCGTGCATCACGACGCTGTTTTTGATTTCGACGCTCTGGCCGACGTGGCAGTTCTCGCTGATGAGCGTCGCCCCGCGGATGTAAGCGTTCGGCCCAACGTGTGCGCCGGATTTGATGAGCACCGGCCCTTCGACGACGACGCCGGGTTCGACGACCGCACCTTCTTCGACGACGACAGCGCCGCGCAGGTCTGCGTCCTCGTGAACCTCGCCACGGATGTCGCGTTCGAGCTCGCCGAGTTTCCACTCGTTCGCTTCGAGCAGTTCCCACGGGCGGCCCACGTCGAGCCAGCGCGTGACCTCGACCGGCGTCACGTCGTAGCTCTCGATGACGCGGGCGACCACGTCCGTAATCTCGTACTCGCCGCGCTCTGAGAGTTCGACGTCATCGAGCCAGTCACGGGCTTCGGCGGGGAAGGCGTACGACCCAGCGTTTGCGAGGTCAGTCGGTGGGTTCTCTGGTTTCTCGACAATCTCGGTCACGCGGCCGTCGTCGGTCGAGAGCACGCCATAGTTAGACGGCTCTGGGACGCGGAAGGCGGCGATTGCGGGAGCCTCTGAGAAGAGTTTCTTGATGCCCTCCTTGTCGTAGAGGTTGTCGCCGTTGAGGACGGTGAAGTCGCCGTCGATGTGCTTTTGGGCGGCGCGAACGGCGTCTGCGGTGCCGTTTTGTTCTTCTTGAACCGCGAAACTGACCGGGACACCCCGGTACTCGTCGCCATAGTACGCGCGGACGGCCTCGGCCTCGTAGCCGACGACGAAGATGAGTTCGTCCGCACCCGCCTCGACGGCGGCGTCTGCGGTGTGTGCTGAGAGTGGTCGGTCGCCTACCGGCAACATCGGTTTCGGGGTGGAGGTGGTGAGCGGCCGCATCCGCGTCCCCTCTCCGGCGGCAAGAATGACTGCTTGCATTGACTGAGAGTTTGGATACTGCACAAAAGAACTATCGGCCACCGTGGGGCAGTTTCACAGGCCGTATCGAGTGTTTAGTTCGTTGAGGTTTTTCGTGTGTGTCGTTTTCTCTCCAACTCGTATTCGCTCACAGTGACTCCGCGGTAGCCGACAACACTGAACTACCCCGCCTCCGCAGACCGCCCCGAATCCGCCCCGAATCCGCCCCGCACGTGGACTGTGCCGTGATCGTGTCGACGGTGTAGGTGATTGCGTCGAAGGTGGTGGACGTAGGAGCGGTCGTGTTGGTGGTCGCGTTGCGACTCTCGTTCGGTGAAAACTGAGAAAGAAATGATTCGCTCAGTAGGAGCGCACTTTCGGCTCGTAGGTCTTCTCTTCGCCTTCTAAGATGACCGGCTTGTAGTAGAGTTCCGGGCTGCCGTCGTTCCACGCCATGAGCGTGTGTTTGATCCACTCGTCGTCCTTGCGCTCTTGGTGCTCTGCGCGCCAGTGGGCGCCACGGAACTCGGTGCGGGCGAGCGCACCGGCCGTGATAGTTTCTGCGACGTCGATGAGGTTCTGCGTCTCGATAGTGTGGATGAGGTCGGTGTTGAACGTCCGGCTTGGGTCTGCGACGTACACGTCCTCGTAGGCCTCGCGCGCCTCGCGGATGTCTCGAAGCGCCTGCTTCAGGCCGTCTTCGGTGCGGAAGACGTTGACGTTGCGCGTCATTGCCTTCTGGAGCTTGTGGCGAATCTCTGCGTGCTGAAGCCCCTCGTCTTTGGTCATCAACCGCTCGATGCGGGCGTTTTCGGCTTCGACTGCCTTCGAGATGACCGTCTCGACATCGACGGCCGCACCGTCTGCGGCGACGTCTTCGTCGGGCGTGTCAACGGCACCGAGCGGAACCGGACTACCGATGTCACCGTCTTCGGATTTGGCGGACGGGCCGGTCTGAATCTGCGCTTCGCCGAGGTCTTTCCCGGCCGCGTGGCGGCCAGCACGGGCCCCGTACACGATGAGTTCTGGCAGGGCGTTCCCGCCGAGGCGGTTCGCGCCGTGGACGCTCACACAGGCACACTCGCCTGCGGCGTAGAGGCCGGAGATACAGGTCTGACCGTTCTCGTCGGTCTCGATGCCGCCCATCGCGTAGTGTTGACCGGGTTTGACGGGCATTGGCCGTTCGAGGCCGTCTACACCCTCGAAGTCAGCCGCGAGGTGGAGGATGTTTTCGAGGCGGTCGATAATGCGCTCGTCGCCGAGGTGGCGCATGTCGAGGTGAACGTACTCGTCTTCGATGCCGCGGCCTTCGTTGACTTCCGTCAACTCAGCGCGCGCCACCACGTCACGGCTGGCGAGTTCGCCGTCGTTGTTCGCGTAGCCGTACTCAAACATGAGGCGTTCACCGTTGGCGTTGTAGAGAATTCCGCCTTCACCGCGGACACCTTCGGAGATGAGGACCCCCGTCGATGGCAGCGTGGTCGGGTGGAACTGGATGAACTCCATGTCTTCGAGCGGGACACCTGCGCGATAGGCCATCGCCGGACCGTCGCCGGTACAGGAGACGGCGTTGGTCGTGTGGTCGAAGGCCTGTCCGGGGCCACCGGTTGCGATGATGACGCCGTTGTTCGCTTTGAAGCCCTCGACGCGACCGGACTGGATGTCGATTGCGACGACACCGTGACACGTGCGGTCTTCGGGGTCGTCGTGGTCGGTCACCGCGAGTCGGGAGACGTACCACTCGTCGTACACCGTAATGCCCCGTTTGACGACCTGCTCGTACATCGTGTGGAGCAGGTGGTGGCCGGTTTCGGCACCGGCGTACGTCGTCCGTGGGAACGACAGCCCACCGAACGGTCGCTGGGAGACGCGCCCGTCTTCCTCGCGGGAAAAGGGCATACCCCAGTGTTCGAGCTGGATGACCTCGTCGGGGGAGGTCTGACAGAGTGTTTCGATTGCCGGGGCGTCGCCGAGGAAGTCAGACCCCTTCATCGTGTCGTAGGCGTGGCTTTCCCAGGAGTCGCCCTCACGGAGGGCGGCGTTGATGCCACCTTCTGCAGCACCCGTGTGACTGCGAACCGGGTGGAGCTTCGTGACCATTGCCACGTCCGCACCTTCTTCGTGGGCCGCCACGGCCGCGCGGAGCCCCGCGCCGCCTGCGCCGACCACAATTACGTCGTGTTCGTGCATGTTACCAGAATTTCAGGTTGTTCTTGACCGCTTCTCGCTTGAGTTCCTGAATGTGCTCGGTGAGCGGGATGTCTTTCGGACAGACGTTCGTACAGGAGAACTGGGTCTGACAGCGCCAGACGCCGTGTTCCTGTTCGATAATCTGGAGGCGGTGCTGTTTCATGTCCTCGCCCTCGCGCTCGTCCATCGCAAAGCGGTAGGCCTTGTTGAGCGCGGCCGGGCCGAGGTACTCGTTGTCGCCTGCGGCGATGTTACACGAGGACATACACGCGCCACACCAGATACAGCGCGTGGACATCTTGACCTTCTCGCGGTTCTCGCGCGTTTGGCGCTGTTCTTCGCCAGCGGGCAGGTCGTTGGTCTGGAAGTACGGTTCGACCGACTCCATCTGGTCGTAGAAGTGTTCCATGTCCACGACGAGGTCTTTGACGACCTCTTGGTGGGGGAGCGGTTCGACGCGAACCGGTTCAGAAAGATCCGAAATTTGGGTCTTACAACAGAGGCGCTGTTTCCCGTTTACGAACATCGCGTCGGAGCCACAGATGGCCTGACGACACGAGTGACGGAACGTGAGACTGGAGTCGAACAGGTCTCGCGCCTGCATGAGCGCGTCGAGCACCGTCATACCCTGTTTGAACGGGACGTGGAAGTCGTCGAAGCGCGGTTCTTTCTTGCCTTCGACTTCCGGGTCGTAGCGGAACACCTTGAGGTGGATGGTCTCGTCGTACGCGGCGGCGTCGGCTTCCGCCTCTGCCTCGCGTTCGGCCCGTCGTTCGCGTTTCTCGGCCATTCGCCGCTGTTGGTGCTCTGGCTCGGTGGACTGTGCTAGCTCTTCTGATTCGGATTCAGTTTCGGGAATTTGCGTGCTCATAGTTAGAGACTCACCCCGGTCATTGCAATTGCCACGCGGACGCCCTGTGCGGTCAGCGCGAGTCCGGCGACGATGAGGACGTACTTCACGACAGTCTTCTGGGTGCCCTGCAGGCCCTGATTCACGAGCGCGTTGTAGACGCCATTCACGCCGTGGAACGTCGCCGTCACGAGGAACAGCACCATCGTGACGAAGTAGCCCGGTTGCTGCATCCGCTGGGCGGTCTGAGCGATCGTAATCTCAGACGGGAGATTCGCAAAGTGCAGAAGCATGAAGTGGAAGGCAAGCACGACGACGAGGAAGGCGGCCGTCAGGCGCTGGAGCAGCCAGCGGGTGCCACCGTACTCGAACGAGGAGTATCGTTCTGCCATCTTAGAACACCCCGTGCATGAACGTCGGCACGCTTGCGACGACGATTGCACCGGTCAGGATGAGCGATGCGTAGAAACTCTTGTCCTCGGCTTCGAGACCGACGCCGAGGTCAACGAACAGCAATCTGAGGCCATTGAGGATGTGGAACACGGCCACCGCGAGCAACCCAACCTCAAGGAATCGGACGAGCATCAGGCTCTCCAATCCCTGGAGTGTCTGGGTGTACAAAGCGGGGTCGCTGGCGGTTGCAGTGCTCAACACGGCAATGTGCGTGAAGAGATAGCCAATAAGAACCCAGCCGGTGAACTTGTGGAAAATCCAAGCCCACATCCCGGCGGAGAACTCCCGCCAGCGGCCGAAGTCCTCGATGAGGCCACGGTTGTAAGACTGACTCATGGTACCTACTCGGAGCGTGGGACTACGGGTGTATAGAAGTTACTAACCCGGCGGAGTGGGCGAGATGTGAAAACGGTGGTTAGGACTGCTCGCTCTCGTGGACAGCCTTCATCGCTGCCGTCTGCTCGCGTTCGAGCGCGCGCTGGGTGGTTTCGTCCAATTTCACGAGGTGGCAAATCGGATTACCGGGGTACACGAGCGGATTTTCGAGCACCCCGACGAGCAGGCCCGTAAACGGCGCTTCAATCTCCGAGGTGTCGGTTTTGAACGGATTCGTAATCTTACAGATGCGGTCGCCTTCGTACACGAGCGCGCCGCGCTCGTAGTGCATATCGACGAGGCCGCCGGCGTCCGCGCGCAGCCACGTCTTCTCGCTCGTGTCCTCGATAATCGTCCGCCAGCCGGGCCAGTGAACGGATTTGGTCGGGCGCATGCCGTACTCTGCGAAGACGCTCTCGACGCCTTCGAGCGCGCGGTCGATGAGCTCGCGCTGGAATCGGTGGGCCTCGCCCATTTCGATGGTGATACACGGCACGCCGTAGCGGGTGGCTTCCCCGCGCAGCGAGCCGTCTGGTGCCGACCCGGAGAGAATGACGTTCGACGCGAACGCCCGCGACAGGCGAGCTACCTTGTCGTTGCTCATGTCGCCACGGACGTGGAGCATGTTCGTCCGCCCGCGCGTCGAGGTGTGAAAGTCGAGCGCGAAGTCACACGGCTCGATGAAGTTCTTGAAGATTCGATTGGCCATCCGCTTCGCGCTCGTGCCGTAGTCGTTGCCCGGGAACGAACGATTCAGGTCACGGTCGTAGATGGGGAGATAGCGCTGTTGGGCGATGAACGCGGGGACGTTCATCACCGGGATACAGACGATCGTGCCGTGGAGATTCGAGTGGTCCCACTCGTGGGCGACCTCGCGGACGACTTCGATGCCGTTTAACTCATCACCGTGAGCGGCGGCCCCGACGAACGCCGTCGGGCCGGGATGCTCACCGTTGACAATTGTTACCGGAATGCGTACCGGGTCTCCGAGATAGGTCTCGCTCACAGTGTACCGAAAGTTTCGCGTCTCGCCGGGGTCGACCCGACCGCCGTCGAATGTAAACGGCGGTGCCGCGTTTGACATATCTTGACTCAGGCCGGGGAGTATAAAAAGGATTCACCGTGCGACGAACACCGACACTACTTTTGAAGGGGACGAAGAAGAGTGGGTAATGACTGGCGACATCACTGTAGGCGTATTGAGTACGCATAACAGCAAAGAGACAAAAGCAATTCTCAACGCTGTTGACGACCTTGGCTACGATACTGAGTGGTTGCGTGATGAGAACACGCAGGTTGACATCATTAACGGAGAAATTTCGTTCGAACCGGACGTGGACATCATCGCAAACCGTCTGCTCCTCTCGAACGTCGAACAACCGGCAGAGCGCCTCGGCCTCGCCATGACCTTCGAGAAGCTTCGACCGATGCTCAACACCCCAATGGCGACGATGACGGCGATGCACAAGTTCGCCGCCGCCTCCGCGCTCTCCTCGAACGGTGTCTCGGTTCCTGACGCCCTCCTCGCGCTGTCGAGCGACAATCTGAACGCCGGGCGAGACCGCTTCGGTGAGGAAGCCGTGTACAAGACGGCCATTGGCACCCACGGCGGTGGGACGTGGCGCGTCGACCTGAACGACCCCGTCAATCCGAAAGTCGGCACCCGCCAAGCGTTCCTCCAGAAGCTCATCGAGCGCGACGGCGAACGCCACCGCGACCTGCGCGTCTACGTGGTCGGTGACGAGATCATCGGCGCGATGAACCGCTACGCGCCAGAGGACGACTGGCGGACGAACGTGGCCCTCGGCGGCGACGTTGAAGACGCGAGTCAGGGCCTCCCCGACGAGGTGCGCGAAATGGCGCTCAAATCTAAGGAGATCATCGGCCTCGACTACGCCGGTGTGGACATCGTCGAAGGCGAAGACGGCTGGTACGTCCTCGAAGTCAACCCAACCGCCGGGTTCAAAGGCCTCTACGAGGCAACCGGCCGCAGCGCCGCGCCGTACATCGCACAGCTCGCCATCGAGGCCGCGGGCGGCGACGTCGACCGCGAACGCGTCCGCGAACTCTCCGCGACGCTCGACGACTCCGTGCCAGCCTGCAAACCACGCCGTGCCCAGAAAGCCCCCTCCGAGCCGCTCGTCGTTGGCTACACCGAGGAAGTGCTCGTTTCGGGGACGCGTGGCAGCCAAACCATCCTCGCCAAATCCGACACGGGCGCAAAGCGCACCTCGATTGACGCCCAACTCGCCGCCGAAATCGGGACTGGCCCAATCAAGAACATCGTCCGCGTCAAATCCGGTAGCCTGAAATCCGGGCGCTCTCGCCCAGTGGTGGACCTCGTCGTCGGGATTGGTGGCACCCAACACACCGTCACCGCGAGCATCGAAGACCGCAGCCACATGGACTACCCGCTGCTTCTCGGTCGAGACATCCTCAAACACTACCACGTCGACGTGCGCCGCCTCGCAGAGGAGGACTTCTCCGAAGACGAGGAAGAAGAACAGGATATAGAAGAGTAACTACCGCGTTTCGCCCAGATACACGGGCATTTTCTCCATTTCTTCTGCTTTCAACAGTGGCGTGAGTCCCTTCGGGAAGAACGCCTCCATTTCGAGGTCGGTGATGCGGAGCCACGTACAGCCAATCTGATGCGGGTCGTCGTCGTTTGCAGACTCGACCGTGCCGCCGGTACGCTCACATCGGAACAGAAAGTTCGTCTGCTGTTGACCGTCCGGTTGGCCGTGGTTTTCGGGAATGAACTCTTGGACGGCGAGCAACGGCCCGACCGACACCTCGATGCCGACTTCTTCGCGCACTTCACGGCGGAGCGTTTCGTGGAGCGTCTCACCTGCGTGCTGGCCGCCACCGGGCGTCAGATACCAGCGGTCGGTGTCGCTTTCATTTTCGGTGACGAGCAGCCGCCCATCCTCGACAATGACGGCGCGGGCGGCGGTTCTGATGGACATGTACGCCCTCAAGGAAGGCCCGCGTAAAACCGTTCCTCATGGCGTGCACGAAGCGGGCACTAAATACGCAGGCGTCGTCAGTCGATGGCTCGCCAGACGTAGCGACTCGCGTAGCTGCGATACGGTCGCCAGTCGTCTGCCTTTTCGACCATCGCCTGTTCGTCCTCCAGGTCGTAGAGTTTGGTCATCCCGTTTCTGATCCCCAAATCTTCGACCGGGAACACGTCTTCGCGGGCGAGGACGGACATGAGGAACATCTTCGCCGTCCAGACGCCGACGCCGGTGATTTCGGTCAGGTCGTCGATGACTTCTTCGTCGCTCATTGGCGCGAAGTAGTCGTGGGAGACGCCGTCTTCGAAGTGGGCGGCGATGTTGCGGACGTAGCGGATTTTCTGACTCGACAGGCCACACTCACGGAGTCCCTCCTCGTCGGCCGCGCGGATGCCGTCTGGGGTGATCTCGTAGCGGTCGAACAGCCGCTCGCGGATGGCGGCAGCAGACTGCACCGAGAGCTGTTGGTTGATAATCGCCGTAACGAGTCGGGCAAAGGGGTCGTCCGCCCGCTCTACGGGAATCTCGCCGTGTTCGTCAATCAGCGCGGCGAGCGTCGGGTCAGTTCGCAGATGCGCGTATGCGTCGGTCACAGTGCAGGGAAGGAGTCGAATACAAAAAGCGGTTTCCGCTATTCCTCCACCGGTGCTGCGGGGACGCCCACGACGGTTGTTCCGGGTGCAACGTCAGAGAGGACGACGCCCCCCGCGCCGACCTGGGCGCCGTCACCGACTTCGATAGGGCCAAGCAGCGTCGCGTTCGCGCCGAGTAGCACGTCGTTCCCGATGGTCGGGTGGCGTTTTTTCGGATTGGAGGAGGTGCCTCCGAGCGTCACGCCGTGGAACATGACCACGTCGTCACCGATGATGGCGGTTTCACCGATGACGACGCCCATGCCGTGGTCGATGAACAGTCGCCGCCCGATGGTCGCGCCGGGGTGGATTTCGATGCCAGTGAGAAAGCGGGCGAACTGCGAGATGATTCGTGCGGTCACGCGAAACCCGCGGGTGTGCAGTGCGTGTGCGAGTCGGTGAAACAACAGTGCGTGGACGCCGGGGTAGGTGAGCGCCTCCGCAGTGCTCTTTGCGGCCGGGTCGTTTTCGATTGCGGTGTGGATGTCTTCGTAGAGTCTGCTGAACATTGATTGGGTTTGGAGAGTGTGGTCGGCTGCGACGCGCGTAGAAATGAGTCGTTCAGCAACAACAGCCAGCAGAGAGCGACTGCTGGTGAGCAGGCAACACCGGTCGCAGGTCACGAGTGGTGACGACCATAGCTACCAGCGTGTAACACGGGGAGTTTAAAGAGGGTTTGCAGTTCGGATGGGCCGAAGAATTGCGGTGCGGGACGATTGCGGAAGGAGTGACTATGCAGAAAAGCGAGCGCGGACGCGCTCGCACCCAAAAAGGTGGCTTTAGAACCCTTTACCCAACAGTTCGCGAGCGATGATGTTCTTCTGGATTTCCGTGGTGCCCTCGTAAATCTGGGTGATTTTCGCGTCGCGGTAGAAGCGTTCAACGTCGAAGTCGTTGACGTAGCCTGCGCCGCCGTGAATCTGGACGGCTTCGTTTGCGACGTCGACGGCCACGCGCGAGGAGTACTCCTTGGCCATCGAGGCGAGTTTTGTGAGCAGGCCGTCTTCGTTGTCGACCGACCACGCGGACTTGTAGGTGAGGTTGCGGGCGGCTTCGGTGCGGGTGTACATATCAGAGAGCTTGTGCTGGATGGCTTGGAAGTCCCCGATTGGGCGACCGAACTGCTCGCGTTCTTTGGCGTATTCGAGCGCGCGCTCTGAGGCCCCTCTGGCGATGCCGACGCCCTGTGCGGCCACGCCGGTGCGGGTCTCGTCGAAGAACTGCATTTGCTGGAGGAAGCCCATCCCGCGGGTGCCAACGAGGTTCTCCTCTGGCACGCGGACGTTGTCGAAGATGAGTTCTGCGGTGTCGCTCGCGCGGATGCCGAGTTTCCCCGTAATCTTGTCTGCCTCGAAGCCGTCGCGGTCGGATTCGACGATAATCTGGGAGAAGCCGTTGTAGCGGCCTTCAGCTTCTGGGTCGGTCTTACAGAGGACGACGAAGAAATCCCCAACAGACCCGTTCGTAATCCACATCTTGTTGCCGTTAATCACCCACTCGTCGCTGTCTTTCTCGGCTTTCGTGGAGACAGAAGACACGTCAGAGCCGGTGTCGGGTTCGGAGATGGCCGCGCCCATGATGGCGTCGCCGCTTGCGATGCCGGGAAGGTACTCCTCTTTCTGTTCGTCCGTACCGAACTCCATGATGGCCTCGCCGCCGAAGCCGGTGGAGGTGAGACAGAGGCCGATGCCGGGGTCTGCGGCGAACAGTTCTTCAATGATGATGGCGAGTTCGAGCGTCGAGTAGCCAGCGCCGCCGTACTCGATTGGGATGTTCGCGCCGAGAAGGCCCATGTCGCCTGCCTTCTCGATGATTTTGTGGGGATATTTTTCTTCGACGTCGTACTCCGTCGCGACAGGTTTCACCTCGTTTTCGGCAAAGCGCCGAATCTCTTCTCGAATCTGTTTTTGCTCGTCGGTAAAGCCAAACTCCATGGGGGTGTGAATGGCCATAGCATACTTAATTCCTTGTAACCGATTTCAAACGGAATTAGCGTTTTTCAGGCCTGCAGATAAACTCAACGCGCGTTTCAAAATCGCACAAGGAAAACGTTGAAACCTCTGTGCCGTGGATGTATGACCAGATACACCATGGAACTTGATGACATCAACACGATTGCGGTTCTCGGTGCTGGGAACATGGGTCACGGCATCGCAGAACTGGCCGCACTCGCTGGCTACGACGTGAATCTCCGCGACATCAAAGAGGAGTTCGTCCAGAACGGCTACGACAACATCGAGTGGTCGCTCCAGAAACTCGCAGAGAAAGACCAGCTCTCTGATGAGGAAGCAAGCGACGCCTTAGACCGCATCACGCCGCTCGTTGACGTCGAAGAAGCCGTCTCGAATGCCGACTTCGTCATCGAAGTCGTCCCCGAGAAGATGGACATCAAAAAAGAGGTGTACGCAGAAGTCGAGGAGTACGCTCCCGACCACGCCATCTTCGCAACCAACACTTCCTCGCTTTCGATTACCGAACTCTCGGAAGTCACCGACCGTCCGGAGCGATTCTGTGGGATGCACTTTTTCAACCCGCCCGTCCGCATGGCGCTCGTCGAAGTCATCACGGGCGCGTACACGAGCGAAGATACCCTCGCCCTGACAGAAGACCTCGCAGAGTCTTTCGGTAAGACACCAGTCCGCGTGCGCAAGGACAGTCCCGGCTTCATCGTCAACCGCATCCTCGTCCCGCTGATGAACGAGGCGTGCTGGGTCGTCGAAGACGGGACGGCGACGATGGAAGAAGTCGATTCGACCGTCAAGTTCGAACTCGGTCTGCCGATGGGCGCGTTCGAACTCGGTGACCAGGTCGGCAACGACGTGACCTACCACGTCTTAGACTACATGCACGAGGTGCTCGGCGAGGCCTACGCACCGTGCCCACTGCTCAAGGAGACGGTCGAAGCAGAACACTACGGCAAGAAGGTCGGCAAAGGCTTCTACGACTACGAAGACGGCGACGGCGCGACCATTCCGACCGACAAAGGCCGCGAAGACGTCGAACACCGCCTACTCGCCGTGATGGCGAACGAAGTCGGCAACCTCGTCGGCAACGACGTTGCGCCAGCAAAGGACATCGACGAAGCTGTGATGCTCGGCGGTGGCTACCCAACTGGCCCCGCGAAGATGGCAGACGAAGTCGGCCTCTCCGTTCTCGTCGAAACCCTTGATGACCTTCACGAAGAAACGGGCGCCGCACGCTACGAAGTCTCTGACGGCCTCCGCGAGAGTGCAGAGGCTGGCGGCTTCTACGCCGGTGGCGACGACGACGAAGTCGAGTTCTCGGCCATCGAAATCGAGTACCCCGGCGACATGGTCGGTCACATCATCCTCTCACGCGAGGCACGCATGAACACGGTCAACGAGGAGATGCTCGACGACCTTTCGAATGCAATCGACCTGCTTGAAGACGACGACGAGGTCCGCGCAATCCTCATCACTGGTAAGGGCGGACGCGCCTTCTCCGCCGGTGCAGACGTCACCTCGATGGCCGGGAGCGCAGACCCACTCGACGCCATCGACCTCTCGAAGAAAGGCCAGGAAACCTTCGGCAAACTCGAATCCTGTTCGATGCCCGTGCTCGCGGCCATCGACGGCTTCGCCCTCGGCGGCGGGTTCGAACTCTCGATGTGCGCAGACCTGCGCATCGCCTCAGAGCGCTCGGAGCTTGGCCTGCCAGAACACAGTCTCGGCCTCCTGCCGGGCTGGGGCGGTACCCAGCGTCTCCAGCGCCTTATCGGGATGAGCCGCGCAAAGGAGATTATCTTCACCGCAGAGCGCTTCGACGCGGAGACGATGTACGATTACAACGTGCTCAACGAAGTCGTCCCGAACGACGAGTTCGAGGAGCGCGCTCACGAACTGGCCGCGAAGCTGGCCGGTGGCCCACCAATCTCACAGTCGATGACGAAAGAAGCGATGCTCCGTGGCTGGGAGAACATCGACGCCGGTCTCGCCCTCGAATCGAACGCGTTTGGTCACCTGATGGCGACCGACGACCTCATGGAGGGTATCTCCGCGTTTATGGAAAAGCGCGACCCAGAGTTTGCGGGCAAATAACATAGCGGAGACGGAACGGAACGTTTAAACTTTTCTCCGCAAAACGCAGTAATGTACCCTGACGAAGCAGGGGAAACCGGTCGACAGCAGGTGGATGAGCTCCACTGTCTGACCGAATGAGCAAGTGTGCTCCGTTGTTGAGACGGACGAAGTCCGTCGATGCTCGGAGCGAACGAAGTGAGCTCCGTTGGTGTAGTCCGGCCAATCATTTCGGCCTTTCGAGCCGATGACCAGGGTTCAAATCCCTGACGGAGCATTTCTCTCGAAGCAAACTACCGAGCGATAGCGAGGTAGTTGCGAGTACAGAATGCGGAGGAAGGGATTTGAGCAGGGAGCAACTTGTTTGCGACCGTGTTCAAACGCTGGTGAGTTACTGACTCTCATGGCGCGCAAACGCGGAGCACTTGCTCACGACACAGTTATCAGAAAAATTTAGTTTCCCCACCCTGTCGCAGAACCGTCAGATGTAGTGGCTCCAGACCATCTCTTCTAAGTACGCGCGCTGGTCTTTTTGCCCACCATCAGTCTTGATGCGGCGGGGTTGTTGAACGAGTGGAACGAGTGGCGCGCCGGTGTTTTCACCGTCGGTGTACTGTCGTGCAGTCATCAACCGAAAAGTCTACGCCTCAGTAGATAAACTTAATCATTGTTAATTGTAGATTCAGTAAATTGGACAGGACAGTTCGGATATCATGCACATTATTTCTGGCGGGTTCGCGCCCGTATCGACCAACGATTGCCGGTGGTTGCCGCCGGTTGGCACGCGGGAATTGCTTGTGGGCCGGGCGGACATGCATTCGCCTGCCGTGACTGGCGTGCGACCAGATCTCGGTGTGCAGTGGAATAAATAAAGCAGTCAATAAAAGGGGAAGCAGTTACAATCCGTGACTTCAATGACAGGAGTATGACGACAGCCGAGTGGCTCACGGCAGAGCGGGAGTACAGCGACGAGGTAATCGGTGATGACACAATCTCGCGGCTGTTCGAGGTGAGCGCAGAGCGCAACGCCGCCCAGGACGCCCAACTGTACAAAGGCGGCATCTACAACCGCTCGCTGACGCCGGACATCCTTCCAGCAGCACCGGACGGGCAGTACGCCGCGCTCACCTACGCCGAGATGCGCGACGTCGTCCACAACCTCGCCGCGGGCTTTCGCGACCTCGGCGTCGAAAACGACACGCGCGTCGGCATCTTCGCAAACACACGCATGGAGTGGGCACAGACTGACTTCGCCCTCCTCGCCGCCGGGTGTGTCGTGACGACGGTGTACACCGAGTCTGCCCCCGCACAAGTCGAGTATCTGCTCTCAGACCCCGGCGCTCGCGGCGTGGTCGTCGAAAATACAGAACTGCTCGACCGCGTGCTTGAGGTGGAAGACGACCTCAAACTCGACTTCATCGTCGTGATGGACGAGTTCGATGCCTCCTACGACCGCGAGGACATCTACACGCTCGCAGAGGTTCACGACCGCGGCAAAGCGACGTTCGACCCAGACGCCTACGAGGAGTGGCTCGCAAACCGTTCTCTCGACGACCTCGCAAGCCTCATCTACACCTCCGGCACCACTGGCAAGCCAAAGGGCGTCCGCCTCACCCACGGCAACTTCCGCGCGAACGTAAACCAAATCCACCGACGGTTCGGCCCGCGACCAGACCGTGACCCGTCCGTCCCGACCATCGACACCGATACGACCGCCCTCTCATTTCTCCCGCTCGCGCACGTCTTTGAGCGAACCGCAGGTCATTTCGTCATGTTTGCCTCTGGGGGCACTGTTGCCTACGCAGAAAGCGCTGACACCGTGGGCGAAGACATTGCAATTGTCCGCCCCACAACGGCGACGAGCGTCCCGCGCGTTTACGAACGCATCTTCGACTCGATGCGCGAGCAGGCAAGCGAGTCACACCTCAAAGAGCGTATCTTCAACTGGGCCATCGACATTGGCCGTGAGCACTACCAGACGGAGAACCCCGATACGATGCTCTCCATCAAGTACGCCATCGCAGACCGCCTCGTCTTCTCGACGGTCAAAAACCAACTCGGGGGGAACATCGAGATGTTCATCTCCGGCGGTGGCAGCCTCTCGAAGGAACTTGCAGAACTATTCAACGGCATGGGACTCCCCATCCTCGAAGGCTACGGTCTGACCGAAACCGCGCCCGTGTTGACGGTAAACCCACCGGAAGACCCGCGCCCGGGCACCCTCGGCATCCCACTCACGGAGGTCTCTATCAAGTTCGACACGGCCGCCGTCGCAGCCGACCAACGCGAGCAGGCGGGCGGGGAAATCGGGGAACTCCTCGTGAAGGGGCCGAACGTCTCGTCTGGCTACTGGATGAACTCGGAAGCCACCGCCGCTGCGTTCACCCAAGACGGCTGGTTCCGTACGGGAGACCTAGTCGAACGAGGGCCGGACGACTACCTCATCTACCACGACCGACTGAAACAACTGTTCGTGCTCTCGACGGGGAAAAACATCGCCCCCGGCCCAATCGAAGATGCGTTTGCGACGAGTCCGCGCATCGAGCAAATCATGGTCCTTGGCGACGACCAGAAGTTCGTCGCCGCGCTCGTCGTCCCGAACTTCGAGAGCCTCCGCGCGTGGGCAACCCGCGAAGGTATCGACCTGCCCGAGTCGAAAGCCGAACTGTGTGACCATCCGCGCGTCAAAGAGTGGGTGCAAGCAGACATCGACGAGAAAAACGCGCAGTTCAGCAAGTCTGAGCAAATCAAGCAGTTCGAGCTCGTCCCTGTCGAGTGGACGGCAGAAAATGACCTGCTCACCCCGTCGATGAAGATGAAACGTCGCAACATCCTCGACCGCTACGAGGATGAACTCGTCAGTATCTACGGCAAAGAGCAGATGAAGCAATCGAAGTCCCCGTAATCACTGAACCAACGACGTGAGCACGCGCGACTCGGCTTTTCTCAGGTGTTCATCGACCGTACTCGGCGCACAGTCCAACTCGTCTGCGATGTCTTTGTGCGTCGCGCGTCGTGGGATTTCGTAGTAGCCCTTCTCGACCGCTGTTTGGAACACTTCGAGTTGTCGGTCGGTGAGCGCAGACAGGATGTTCTGACCGTCCGGACTGTAGCGCCCGACCTGTTCGACCGAAATCCGAATAGAGTCAGGTATCTCTTCGAGCGCCTGTCTGAGCATGTCGTGGATGCCGACCACCGTCGTTCGCAGCCCGCCATTGCCGGTGAATTCGAGTGGCGTGTCGATGATGAGGGCGTACTTCTGGGCGAGTTTCATCAACGTCCCTGCGGGCTCGCCGGGGACGACGTGGAAGTAGATGTGGAACTCGTCCTCGTTCGTGTCGAGCAGCTCGTAGTTCAAAACCGCCGCTTCGTCGGCGAGTTGGTCGATGAGAGGTGCCGGGTCGCCAGTGAGACGGTACAGAAGGACGCCGGTGCCATCGCCAAGCGAATCGACGTGCATCAGCGCATCACGGGTGACCTCGGGCAGTTGGGCGATTGCCTTATCGACTGGATGGATGGCTCCGTCTTCGGGGGTCAGCGTGAAATCGAAATACCTCATTGTGGGACTCGGGTTGGACAGGGGTGGGTCATCACTATCACTACTGGGTGGTGGGGGTGCGCTCGTGGGTCGGGGACACGAGACAGTTCAGTACCTGCTTCACAACCTTCCTAATTATTCGTTGTGGAACGGCCAACCACGGAAAAAGGGTGTATCGAGTGGTCAGGCCAGCCACTCTTTTGGCTTCGTGTCGTAGTCCACGTCGTCTGCGGCGATGGGTTCGACCTCTTCCCACGGCAGGTCTTCGACACTTACCGTCTCGCCGTCGTAGCGGATGAGCTTGCCGCGCTCTTCTGGCTCCGGTTCGCGGTCGCGGCGGCGCGCCACCTCGATGGCGTGGTCATCGACCTCTTTGATAATCGTCTTGAGCGAGACGGGCCGACCCCAGAGGTCGAAGACGCGCTCTAACACCTGCGTCGCCTGCTCTAAGTCGAGCATGACGCCGTTGTAGCGGTGGCCGAGCAACAGCTCGTTGCGGTTGTTGTAGTTCCCGTCGAGCACCAGTATCGTTGGCCGCCCGAAGTTGGTGAATTGCAACATGAGTTTCTTCTTCACGTCGCGGTAGTCCACGCTCGTCACGCGGAAGTCGCGGGTCGTCTGGACGTACTCGTAGGTGAAGTAGTGATTTTCATCCACGAACTCCTGAGTGAGGAACTCGTCTAAGAACGTCACGTCGTTGTGGCTCTCGCGAATTTCTGCCATCCGGTCCCAGCCTTTCGTAAAGTCGAGGTCTGAGAGCGCCTCGCCAACGTCGGCGTACTGGCTGTCGTCGAACATGTAGCGCGTGAGGCGTTCGAGTTCCTCTTGGGTGATGCGCTTTATGAACCCCTGATTCTGGTGTTTGACCAGCGAGAAGTGGCGCTCTGCGAGTCCTTCGAAGGTGAGCACCTTCCACGGGTAGGCTTCGACGTCAATCTCGCCGTCTTTGGCGAGGGCGAGCGCCTCGGCGTCGATACGCGGGTCGTCGGGGTCGAGATTCGAGAGCGTCTCCGGGCGGATGGAATCGACCATCGCATCCGGTTGCAGCGACTCCATCACCGCGTCGAAGTCGATGACATCGTGGAAGTTGCGCCACGTCACGCCGTCGATGCGAAGCAGGCGCTCTGCCACCATCGCGCGGTTGGTCGTGTTCTCTATGTACTCCCAGAGCTCTTTTCCGAGTTTGTACGGGTTCAGGCCGGGCGACCCGAGCACCTTCGCCTGATGGTCTGCGTAGCTGATGAACTCGTCTGCACCCGCAAAGTGCTCTTCGCCCATCATCATCGACTCCCAGTAGGCGGCCCATCCTTCGTTCATGATTTTCGTCATCTTCTGGGGGGCGAAGTAGTAGGATTCGCGCCGGAGGATTTCGAGCACGTCGCGTTGCCACTCTTCCATGTCGCGGGCCTTGCCGTTCTCTTCGTCGAACTGCTTGCCGTAGCTCCAGAGGAACGCGAGGATGTCTTTTTCCGGTTCCGGCGGGAACGTCGGCGTCTCATCACCCTTCCGGCGGGCTTCGAGCCACTCCTCGTCGAACACCTCGCGCAACACCTCTTCGGAGATGTTGAGGCTCTTTAGGCGCTCGTCGATGTCCTCTTCGTCCGGGAGCCGCGAGGCGCGATAGGAGGCAGACCGGAACGGCCGATGTTGGTCGATGTTGTCCTCAAGACAGAGAATCGAGTCGATCCACGCTTCGACCTCAGAGCGGTCGATTTCTGGGTCTGCCATGTACTCACCGATGGTTTCTGCGTGGCGGGCGAGCATCGCCGCTGCGTTCGGTTGTGTCTCCGCAAAGAGGCGGAACCAGCGGTTGTTGCGGAAGAAGTCGGCGTGGGCTTCGACGTGCGTGATGACGGCCTTCTGGTCTGCCATCGAGTTCGACACCTGCAAGAACGCGTTCGAGGGGTTGTCGTTGTTGACAATCTCGAAGGCTTTGCCGCCGAGGAACTGCGTCTGTTTCTGTTGCTGTTCGTACTTCATCCCCCAGCGCCAGTGGGGGTAGCGCGTCTGGAACCCATCGTAGGCGATGAGCGCGTTCATCTCGTCGTAGTCGATAATCCAGTAGTTGACCGGGTAGGGTTCGAGGCCGAGTTTCCGCGCGAGCGCGTTCGCTTCGCGCACCGGCTCTTCTAGCTGTGCGGCAACTTTTCGATTTTCGTAGTCGTCTCCGGTCATGCTTCCTCCGTGCTCAAGATGGTGTAAATTGCGTCTAACACGTCTTCGGGGCTGGTGACGTAGGCCACCGCCACGTTATCGCTCTCTTTGAAGTGGCGCTCGACTTCCTCGGCGTGGGTCGCATTGATGGCGTTTCCTGACGGCTGGGTCTCCACGTATGCGTGGAGGTTCGCGTCGATTTCCTCCATCAACGGGATGACGCGCTCTTCGGTGTCGTTCGAGGAGTTCTCGCTGTCGCCCGCCGCGAACACATACCGGTTCCACTCGGCCCATGGGTACTCCTCATCGAGGATGACTTTGGCGAGTTGGTAGGCCGAGGAAATCTTCGTCCCGCCGCCGGAACGAATCCCGAAGAACTCGGGGCGTTCGACCTGCCACGCCTCTGCGTCGTGGGCGATGTAGACGAACTCGGCGTTGTCGTATTTGCCCTGCAGATACCAATCCAGCGGAGTGAACACGCGTTCGACGAGTTCGCGTTTGGTCTCGCGCATCGACCCGGACACGTCGCGGATGTTCACCACGACGACGTTCTTCTCGCGGGTTTCGACGATTTCCGGATAGCGGTAGCGCTCGTCTTCGCGGCGGAACGGCAGGTGCCGGATGCCGTCGCGGCGGATGCGCTCGATGGAGGTCGTCTGTTCGACGTTCTCCTCCATCTCCGCTATCGACGGCCACGTCGCGCGGTCTGCTTCTGGAATGTCCGAATACCGGTCGTCGAGCCACGCCCGCGAGACGGGCATGTGCTGGGCGCGCGCCCACTCGAAGACCTCCTCTGGACCCCAGCCATCGACCTTCAGCGCCTCGGTGACGTAGTCGTGGTCGAAGTCGAAGGCAAGCTTTCGTTTCAGACCCTCTTTGAACATCCGCTCGAAGTCGAGCGTGCTGGAGGGGCCGGTGCGGGTGATGTCCGTGTAATCACCCTCTATCTCCTCTACGATTTCCTTGCCCTTCGGTTCGAGGTCGAGCCCGAGGGTTTCGTCCAACTCTTGGGCGAACTCCTCGGGGTCCATCTCGTAGTACTCGTGGTCGCCGCCCTCGCCGCCGGGCTTGCCGTCTTCGCCGTCGCCGGGTTGTGGCTGTGGCTGGCCAACGGGCGCTCCCACGTCGGGGGTACCGCCCTGGCCCTGTCCGACGCCACCGCGGTCTCTGCGGTCGTATTCGAAGCCGGGCAAATCCACGATTTTGATGGGGATCTTCACTTCGTGGGGCAGGCTACGGCCGAGGTCGCCGTACTGGATGAACTCGGCTAAGTCCTGGCGGCGTTCTTCGCCAACCTCGCGGTAGCGTTCAACGTCGTCTCTCAGTCCCATTTGTGTACCACCTCTTTCATGACATGACGGCTCGTGAGCTCCGCAGAGGCCTCAGAGTAGTCGAACAGTTCGACCATGTTTGCGATGGTGCGGGCTTTCACCGCCGTCGTTTCCGTCCCCGTTGCCGGGTCGTCCCACTGCCGAGGGTTGAAGTCCGGGTAAATCCGCTTGACATCGTCCCAGTCGTGCATTTCGAGCACGGTCTTGATGATAGGGATTTCTTTCAAGTTCACGTCCCGGACGTGGAAATCTTCGTCGCGATTTTGCCACGCGTGGCGGTTTAACGCCGTGATGATTTTCTCGCGGCGGAAGTCTTCGACCGGTGCGGTTGGGTTGTTCGACCGGTAGTCCTCACCGTCGAACCGTCCGAGGTGCTCGGTCTCGAAAATCTTCATCTTGAGCGGGTCGGGGTCGACCGACTCGCCGCGAGCGTTCACAATTTGCTCGTCGTTCGCCCACGCGTAGACGTGTTCGATGTACTCCTCGACGGTGGCTTCGTCCACGCGCTTTTCGCGCATTATCGCCTGGAGCACGTCCTGTTCTTGCTGGTCGAAGATGTGCTTTTTCACGGTCACGACGCGGTTTTCAAACTCGGCGCGCTCGCCAGCGGAGAACACCGGGGCCTCTGCGAGGCCTTTCGCCATCGCGTTCAGCAGGTCGCGCGGCATGATGACGTGTTCGACCGGGAGCGTCGCATGATAGCGGTCTTGCTCGTGGTTGAGCAGGTCTGCGATGATGTCGCGGGTGAAGGTGACAGGAATCCCGCGCTCGCCGTCATGGCTGTCCGGGTCGAATTCGAAGTCGTCGATGTCTCGGCGCTCGTCGCCCTCTTGGAGGTAGCCCTGGTCGAACAACAGCGCCTTGTCCACGAGGGTCAAGCCCGCAGGCAGGTCTTCGTTGTCGAGGCGTGTGACGACGCTGTAGAGCGCCGCCGCCTCGATGGCGTGGGGTGCGAGCTCTTTTTCGACGACCGTGTCGCGGTCACCGCCACGCACCTGGAGGCGCACCGGTTGTCGGATGAGTGCGCCGACCTCATCGTACTCTTTGAAGGTCCACACTTGGCGTTCGTTCGTCACCTCGCGGTGGACGAGTTCGGCTTCCAGACTCAGGTTCGTCAGGTAGCCAAACTCGTGTTTGTCGAGGCGGCGTTTGAGCGCCTTCAGCGGGTCTTGGTCGTTGCGCTCTGCGTGCTGGTTGAGTCGCGCCTCTAAGTCGGGGTTCGAGATGATGACCAACTGCGTGTCGATGTCCATCCCGATGCCCTTATCGAGTTTTACCTGCGACTCGTCGGGCACGTTGAGCAGCCGCTGAAGTAAGTCTGCGTGCTGAGCGGCGTCTTCGACCACCGTGATGACGCTGTTGCCCTGTGAGAGCACGCCGTCGTAGCTGAACGCCTGTGGATTCTTGCGCCCGCGCGAGTCGAGTTCGCGGAGCATCCCAGCCATCCACGAGCCGACGAGCCGCTCTTTGGGCGTCCCGTCGTCTTCTGAGTGGAGCACGCCAACGCCGTGTCCAATGTCCACGACGTAGTTCTTCACGCGCAGGTGTTTTGGGTCCGTGATTGCGCTGAAGAGGTCGTGTTTGCCCTCGCGGCGGTACTTCTCCTCGAGGAAGTTGTACGCCTCGCGGCAGAATGGGTCGAGTCGGCCTTCGACGACCACGTCGATGTGATCGCCCGGCCGGGCGTTGAGTTCTTTCAGTAACTCCGCGCGAACCTCACGCGGGAAGACCGTGAGCGGGTGTACCTGCACTGGACTCTCGTACCAGTCGTCTTCCGCGAGTTCGATTTCGTCACCGTAAGTGAGTCCACCGGAGGTGTTCGCTGAACTAATGTTCCACTCGACGGTGTACCGCCGGCCCTCCTCGGTCATCGAGTAGGCCTGCAACCCGTTTATCAGACAGCGTTTGAGTTCTGACTTACCAGTCGCCGTCGGGCCGTGGAGCCAGATGATTTTCTCATCTTTGCCCCGTCTGGCCGCAATCGACCGAAGGTCGTCGACGAAGGCGTTGAGCGATTCCGTGTTACCAAGAATCGCGTGCTCGCCGTCGTGTGAGGGGTCGTCGAAGAAACAGTAACGCTGTTTCTCCTCGCCGTTTTCGACCACCGTGCGCGTCCCTGCGCTCTCGATTGCTTCGAGGAGATACTTGGTCGCGTGGCTCGCCAACCGCGGATTTTCGAGGATAACGTCTACGTACTCAGCCAGAGACATCGGCTGTTCGTAGGCTTCCCGAAGGGCCTCGTTCGCCGCGGCGATGTATTCGGTTCCATTGCTCACGGCATCATCACTCCTCCATCTCCGCCTTTGCGACCTCTGCGCCAGCGAATTCGAGGACTTCTTTCGCCCCTTCGAGCGAGTAGCCCTGGTCTACGAGCGCGTCTATCCAGGCGTTGCGCTCCTCGTCGTCCAGTTCCCCAGCGGAAACCAGCGCCGAGAAGTTGATGTTGTGCTTTTTGTCTTCCCACAGCTTGCGTTCTAACGCCCGGCGGAGCCGTTCGTTGTCCTGCGGGCTGAAACTCGTCCCTTCGCGCGCCCGGCGCGAGACCCAGTTCGACACTTCCTGACGGAAGTCGTCTTTGCGGTCTTCGGGAATGTCGAGTTTTTCTTCAACCGAGCGGAGGAACTTCTCGTCTGGGCCGGACTCGCGGCCCGTAATCTCGTCTTCCACGGTATCGTCGTCGATGTACGCCATGACGTGGTCCATGTACTTCTCGCCCTGGCGCTGGATTTCGTCCAGGTCGTAGGCGAGCGCGTGGCGCACGTCTTCGATGGCGCGTTCTTTGTACTCTTCGCGCACCATCTCGAGGTAGCGGTGGTAGCGCTCTAAGTTCTCTTCTGGAATCGAGCCGTGATTCTCCAAGTTCGTCTCTAAGTGATTGAACATGGTGAGCGGCGCGAGGAACTGGCGGCCACGGTGCATCGAGTCCATGATGGTCTCTGCGATTTCGTCGCCGATGAACCGCGGCGAGATGCCGTCCATTCCCTCACCGATGTCGGCGGAGGTGGCAGCCTCGTCTTGCAGTTTCTTTACGTCAACGTCGTCGATATCGTCGGTCTCGCCGTTGTACGCTTTTGCCTTTTGTAGTAAGTCTACGTGCTCGGTCGAGGGTTGCTCGATGCGCGTGAGGACGGCGAACAGCCCCGCCATCTCCAGTGTGTGCGGTTCGACGTGCACGTCTGGCACGTCCGCGTTGCGCAGCATCTTACCGTAGATTTTCGCCTCCTCTTCGTACTGGAGGACGTACGGGAAGTCGATGCGTTTGGTGCGGTCGTTGAACGCCTCCATCTTCTCGTCGCCCTTCTTCTCGCGGTATTCGGGCATGTTTGTCCGGCCAACGATGACCTGGTCGATGTCCATCCGCGGGTTGTTTTTGGGCTTGATGGTCTGTTCTTGGGTCGCGTGCAGGAAGTCGTAGAGGAACTCGCGTTGGAGTTTCAGCAACTCTTCACCCGAGAAGATACCTCGGTTCGCGTTACAGAACGCCCCCGAGTAGTCGAACGCACGCGGGTCGGACTCGCCGTAGATGGCGATTTTCGAGTAGTTGACGTCGCCGGTCAGCTCGGTTTCGTCCTGGTTTTTCTTGTCCTTTGGTTCGAACGTCTCGATGCACTGGCGTTTGTTCTCATTCGCGACGAGGCGGACGATTTCGACGTGGTTTTCGAGCACCGTCTGGAGGTTGTCGTCGTAGTTTTCGAGCAACCGGTCCATGTAGAACTCGCTCGCCGGGTCGAGCGCCTGTTCGTTGCGGATGGTGTACGGCGCGTCCAGATTCTCGTTTATCTGTGCTAAAACCTGGTCGCGCTGTGCCTGCGGCAGGAGGACGAGCGGGTCTTGGTTCATCGGCGAGCGGACGTGGTCGTCTGCCGGGTCTTGGTCGTCGATGATGTCACAGAGGTTCGTCCACTGGAAGGTGTACATGCGGCCTTCTTCGCGCATGGTGTAGTCTTCGTAGTAGTGGCGAACCTGCCGGTCGAAGTCGGATTTCCCCGACCCGACGGGGCCAAGCAGTAGCTTGATGCGTTTTTCCGGGCCGAGGCCGCGGGCACCACTTTTCACCTTGTTGACGAACTCGTGGATCGCTTCGTGGATGACCCGGCCAAAGAAGGTGTTTTCACCCTCGTGGAGCGGGTCTTCGGTCGCCAGCTTGTATTCGACGATTCCGGCGTCTTCGTTGTATTCTGTGCCGTAGAAGTCGAACATGTCGGCGACGCGCTGGTGTGCGTTGCGGGCGATGCGAGGGTGGTCAAGAACCTCCTGTAAGTACCATGTGAACGTCCGCGTCTCGCGGAAATCGTCCGGAATGGACTCACGGTACTCCTCGCTCAATATTTCTAACGTGTCGATGTCACCTGTCATTTTATCACGGACCATTGCCGCCTCGATGTGCTCGTGGCGGGGACCGACAGCATCTCTCGACTCGGGGTGTGGTACACGCGGCGAGCGGGCTCCATGGCGAAAGCGACCGCTCGCAAAAAGCACCCTCCGCGTCCGGCGGCTAGTCCGCCGCGGGAACTCCAAAGGAGTGAGTCGAACCGGATGTTGTCGTGTGCCATGTGTGAACTAATACCATCCAGCAGACGCAACGAATCCCGTTCTGGGATGGCGAGTAACAACACGAATCGGCGTACGTCTGGCCAGACAGCAGGCAGTACGGTAAGCGAACTCACCGATACTATTTATTCTTTGAGTGCTCCACCAATATAACTATTCGCTCACTACCCCGTTTTTTCACTGTACGTTCTGGTTAATCGAGCCTTGAAAGGAGGATACATGAGCATTTTGTTGTGTCATAACCGACTGGAATCTGTCGACTAATTCAAATAGTTTATAAGGAGATTTTGCGCGCGCAGGCTCAGAAGACCGCCCAACTCTTTGCCCGGCCACCGGTATTTCCCACTATGAGTTCGTTCGAGTCACTCCCCGCTGGCTGGGAGGTCTGGTCTGAAGAGGAAGAGGGGCGCATCGTTCTCGCCTTCCGCCCTGACGTGTTCAACACCCAAGATTTCCCACCCGTGTGCCTGCCAACACTGTATCTTACCCAGGGACGGCGCAATCGTCGTCCCGGCATCGAACACCAACTGCGCCCTGACGACCCGTGGTACATCACGCTGTATCTGGAACCCGACGTGAGCCGAACCGCAGAATCGTTCGACACCCGCGCAGATGCCGTCGCGGGCGCACTCGCGCTCACAGAACGGTTCGCCGCGGGCGAGTACGACTACCGGAGTCTGTATCAGGTGCCCCGCGAGGACTACCTCAACAAACTGGACGAATTGACGGGGCGCGAGGCTTAACAACCCCGCAGGCGTAGGCCAGTTTATGCCGAAGGTCTCGCTCATCGGTTCGCGGCTCGCGGAAGTTGGCACGGAGTTCATATACCAAGGTGAATCGAGTGCCTGCGAGGGGTGTCCCTACCGCAATCAATGTCTCAATCTGACGGAAGGGACGCGCTACGAAGTGACCGGTATCCGCAAAAACGCCCAGACGCTCGACTGTGCGGTCCACGACGCCGGCGTCAAAGCCGTAGAAGTCGAAGCCGTCTCCGTCTACGCGAACGTCGCCGCCCGCGGCGCGTACGCCGGGAGTAAAGCTACCCTACCGGGGCCGTGTCCGTACACCGAGTGCCCGAGCCACGAGTACTGCGTCCCGATGGGTGCAAATTTCGATACGGAGTACCAAATCGAAGAAATCGTCGGGGAGCCACCCCACGACTACTGCATGTTAGACCGCGACTTGACGCTCGTGAAACTCGCCCCCGAAGGCGAGTAATCAGTGGTCAAGCGCTTGCGCGTACGCGAAGTCTTCTTCTCTCGCCGTCGGTAGTGCGTCGTCGAGTCGAATCTGCCAGCCGTGGAGCACCGTCGGGTCGGTGAGTGCGTTCGTCAACACGGTGCGCACGTCGAGTACGTCCACGCCGTAGTAGTCGTGTGGGACGCCCTGGAGATACTGAAGCGAGGTCGTAAACAGCGAGCGCATGCCCGCGTTGTCCTCGAAGTCGAAGTGCTTGTACGCACCCGCGGCGACCTGTACCATCCCGTGTAAAAACTTGCTCTCCCTCTTTCCCGCGCCGTAGTTGTACCACTCGTCTTCGAAACAGTCGTGGCTCTCGTGGAACTCGCCCGAGTTGTAGAGGCGCACCCCGTGGACGACGGCTCGCCGGAGCGTGGCGTGTTCCCACTGGCCGTCTGCGCGCCAGCCGGTGGGGTTTCCACGCGGCGGTTTCACGGAGGGGTCGCGGGTGTGGTCGTCCATATTTGGTACTACCCACTCCACCCGTGTGTTCCTGTCGGTCTGTACAGTTACTCCAGACTCTCTTCGTAACCAGTCTTCCCGGCGCGGTAGCTTCTGTGGAGGATAACTCCCGAACCGATGAGGAGCCGGAGTGTGATGAGCAGTAACCCAACACCGGTGAGTAGTTCTCCTATAGACCGAGACCCGACAAAGAACACGTCTCCGACGAAAACCCCAATCGCCCACAGTGCAAGTGCTATCCAGAACGTCTCGTCTCGAAAGAGGAGTTCTTTTAACACAGTTATCATCGTGTAATTTTCACAGGCAGGGCGCTTAAGGCTGTCTACTAATTGACACTCGGCGTCCCCCCATCGTCCGAACACTCACTCCCGCCTGAGTGTCCTGAAAACCTTCGTTGAAGGCTATTTTCTATCTTGACGAATAGAGGGTATGGCAAAGGTGGGGCGGACAACTGACGGAGCAACGCCTGTCGAACTTACGGACGACGCGATTCAGGCGTTCGAAGCGCGGTTCGCTGGCCCGGTCATCACACCCGGCGACTCCGCATACGACGAGACGCGGGCGCTCTGGAACGGCGTCATCGACAAACGACCGGCGCTCATCGCACAGTGTACCGGGACGGCTGACGTGGTCGAAGCCGTCGCTCTCGCGCGCGAACACGACCTCTCGGTCGCGGTGCGCGGCGGCGGGCACAACGTCGCGGGCTACGCGAGCGTAGACGACGGGCTGGTCATCGACCTCTCGCCTATGACCGGCGTGTTTGTAGACCACGAGGCGCGGACGGTTCGCGTCCAAGGGGGTGCAACCCTCGGGCAGGTAGACCGCGAGACGCAACTGTTCGGCCTCGCCACACCGCTCGGCGTCGTCTCTGCGACTGGCGTGGCGGGACTCTCGCTGAACGGCGGGCTTGGTCATCTCCGGCGGAAATACGGCCTCGCGTGTGACAACATCGTCTCCGCGGAAATCGTCACCGCAGACGGGCAGGTGCGGACAGCGACCGTAGACCAGAACGACGACCTGTTCTGGGCGATTCGCGGCGGTGGCGGCAACTTCGGCATCGTCACGTCCTTCGAGTTCCGGCTGTACGAAGTCGGCCCGGAGATGCCAACGCTGTTCATCTGGTATCACGGCGACGACGCGGTTTCCGTGCTGAAAGCCTACCGCGAATACACGAAAACGGCGTCGCGCGACGCGAACACGATCGCGTTCACCTACGCGGTGCCCGAACTAGACGAGTTCCCAGAGGCCGCGTGGGGCGAGCCAGCCGTGATTCTGTTCGGTGCATTCGACGGGTCTGAAGCCGATGCAGACGCCGAGTTTGGCCAGCTCAAGACGCTCGCAGATCCGATTGTCGATTTCAGCGACACGCTCCCGTATGTGGAGTTACAATCCCTCCTTGACGAGGACTACCCCGATGGCTTGCGCTACTACTGGAAGTCCGTCTATGTAGACGACCTCAACGACGAGGTTATCGACCATATCGTCCGCACCCACGGCGAGTCACCGTCGGCGCTCTCGACGGTAGACATCTGGCACCTCGGCGGCGCGATTGCTGACCGCGACCCAGACGAGACGGCCTTTGCCAACCGCAACGCGCCGTACATGGTCACCTACGAGGCGAACTGGGAGGACCCCGCGATGGACGACGACAACGTCGCGTGGGGGAGAACTGGAATCAGCGACCTCCGCCAGTTCAGGGGCGTCGCTGGCGCGTACGGCAACTTCCCCGGCTTCGACGAAGCGCCCGGAGACCTCCTCTTTGGCGAGAACTACGACCGACTGGTCGAGATAAAAACGACGTACGACCCGACGAACCTGTTCAAACTGAATCAGAACATCGTCCCGCGCGGCGCGTCGGCCGACGACTAAACGTCTGCGCGCAACTCGCCTAAGTAGTCGGCCGTATAGCCGAACACGTTTCTGTAGCCCGTCGCGGAGAGCAACACTGGATAGAACGCTTCTCGCGCCACTTCGACCTCTCCGTCGGCCGCCGCGAACGCTTTTCCCGCCTCGACTGGCTCGAAGTTCTCGACGAACACTTCGTACTCCTCTGCGGGGCCTTTCGGGATTTTGTCCTGCAGTCGGAAGTGGGGCACCGGTTTTTCCGGGGCGTCACCCGGCAGCACACCCGTCGCCGTCAGGAACGCCCGCGTGAGGCGGTCTGCGTTCTCCGCGGCGTCACGCGTGCCCTGAAGGCCACACTCGACTTCGATGGTATCGACGCTCGTGAACAGTCGGCCTTCGACGTAGTTGCCCGTCTCGACGACAGCCGAGATGGGAAGCCGCGGCATGATGTCTTTGATGTACTCGGTCATGTCGTCGAAGATGGCGAACGGCTCTGCGTGCGATTTCGTGGAGTGAAGCGAGAAGGTAAGACAGGAGTCGAGTTCGTCTGCGAGCATCGCCGCGAGGCGCGATTCGTGAGTGTCGCCGTCTGGGTCGCCGGGGAACGTTCGGTTCAGGTCTTCATCGAGAAAGCGGACGCCGGCTTCGAGGGCTTCTTCGTTTGCGATGACGAGTTTGACCGGCTGGCGGACGTGCGGTTGCTCTTCGAGCAATCGCTCGACTGCTCGGACGCCGCAGGGTTCGTCGCCGTGGATACCTGCAACGACGGCGATTGTGGGGTCACCCTCCCCCAACTGTTCGACTATCATTGGCGAAACAATCGCCTATCTACCTAAAAGCGATACGATTCTAGCGTTCTACTCGGTGCGTGGACGAGCCACGGAGTCACGGGTCGCGGGGGCGAACAAAATGGTGACGAACCCAAGTACTGCGAGCACACCGGCGAACCCGAACCCCGCCGCCCACGAGAATTGCGTGATGACCCAGCCGCCGAGCACCGGGGCGATGAGGTTGCCAACTTGCGAGAAGGTAAGTAGCACAGACAGACTCGTTCCTTGCGTTGTGGCGTCAGTGAGCCGGTTTACGTAGACGAGATAGAGGCCAACAGAGAGGTTGACCGCCGCGCCGGCCAAGGCAAGAAATAGCGCGAACACCACCGGCGAGGGCGCACTGCTCAGCCCGTAGAGCATTGGAACCGTCGCCGCGAACGAAACGAGGATGACGAGTCGCAACCGTCCGTTGAGAAATTCGGACAGCCAGCCACCGCCGGGGCGCGCGACGATTCCTGCGAGTGGAACGAGGGCTGTGGCTGCCCCTGCCGCAGCGAGGTTGATGCCAAGCACGTCTGTGCCGTAACTCGGCATCCACGTCGTGAGGAATGTCCACACCGCGTAGGTACAGAGATTGGCTACAGAGATGAGCAACACGTACGGATTGCGAAGCGTCGTTGCGAATTGTCGAATCGACACCCGGCCGCTCACGGGGATGGGGTCACGCAGAGAGAAGAAAAAGAGAAGATAGCCCACGAGCGCAAGCACGGTGTAGGCGAAAAGCGCGGCTCGCCAACTGGAGAGGAGCGCGAACTGTGGTCCCGCGAATTGAGCGAGTGCGACGCCGAGTGGCGGGCTTGCAATAAAGAGACTGAGGCTGAGGGAACGGTTTGCCTCTGTGACGGTGCGGCTGAGCACGTTCACGCTCCCAACGACGATGAACACGGCGCAGGCACCGCTCAGCAGTCGAAGCGCCACGAACAATGGATACGATGTCACGACTGCGCTACTTGCGGCCACAAGGAGGAACACCGCGCCGCCGCCGAGGACCAGTTGTCGGTTGTCGTAGCGGTCAAGCACGTAGCCGCCCGGAATCTGCAACAGCGCCCACGTGAAAAACACGGCGCTAATCGACGCACTCGCCGTCGGTCTGTCGATGAAAAACGACTCCATGAACAGCGGCAAAACACTCGCTGGTGCGATTGCGTAAGCGATGAACCCCGCAGCGAGCAAAAATAACCCGCTGAGAACGCCGTAGCTCCGCCATGTTGACACCGCCATAGCAGAGAGTACGCTGTCAGCTACGAAAACCTCTCACTCAGCGTCGAAACGCCCGAAAACGACGTCTCAGTCGTCGTCTGACTCGTCTTCGAGCGACGATAGCACACCGAGGTGCTGGGCGGCAAACCCTATCAGGTGGTCGTACCCGCCCGTGGACATCAACACCGGGAAAAACGGCTGGTCTGCGACTTTTTCGGGTTCCCCCTCTTTGGTCGCGTACACCTCGCCTGCCTCGACCTCCTCGAAATTCACACCTAAGAATTCGTAGCCTGCACCCGGAACGACCTCCGTCACGCGGTACACGTCGGGGTCGGAACGTACGTGCTCGTGGTCGATGATGCCGTAGGAGGCGAGGAAGTTTACGAGTACGTCGTACGCGTGGTCGCTTGCTTCCTCGCTCCCTTTCAGTCCGCATTCGACGGCGACGCCATCGACGTGGTTGATGAGCCCGCCGCCGACGTGGCTGATGTTCACCGCCCGGCTGAGGCCGGTGGCCTGTAAGAGCCGTCTCGTTCGCGGCGTTAACCGTTTATAGAACACGAACGGTTCGGGGAACGACACCGTCGCGTGGAGGTCGAGAACCTGCAGGTCGTCGAGTTCGTCGAGGACGGCGGCGGCAAGTCGGCTTTCGTGGGACGATGCGTTTTCATGACCCGGGAACGCCCGGTTCAGGTCTTCATCGATGAAGCGCTCGCCCTCCGCGATGGCTTCCTCGTTTGCGATGACGAGTTTGAGCGGTTTTTTGACGGGGAACTCCGCCGCGAGAAAGCGTTCGATGGCGTTCTTTCCGCACAGTTCGTCTCCGTGAAGGCACGCGACAACCGCAAACTCCGGGTCGCCCGAACCGAGTGTGTGCACACGCATATTTTAGCAGATGACCCTACGTATTGCGGCAAAAGATATAACAAGTACTGCTTTCACTTCTCTCCAAAAAATCCGACTGCAGGAATAAGGTTTTACGTGAAAAACTGTCGACATATATCCGAAATCTGATAGTGTCCTTTATTAGTCCCTATTTGTAATCTTAGAGCCATGCCATCAAATACCGTAGATCGGCGGACGTTCCTCAAGCTTTCGGGCGGCGCAGCGGCGAGTGTAGCACTCGCTGGCTGTACCGGTGGCGATACGGGCGATGGAGAAACCACGGAAGCGACCACGTCTGGCGGTGAGACCACAACCACGAGCGGTGGGACGAGTGCAGGCGGCGAAGCGGACTTCGACCTCACGATTACCCAAGGGTCGCTGCCCTCCGGACTCGACCCGCACGACCACCGCGAAACGCCGACCGAAGTCGTCATGCTCCACGTGTATGAGGGCGTCCTCACGCGCGACGCGGACGGGAAGATTCTCGAATCGCTCGCGACCGAGTGGAGTCGCGTCGATGGCGAGAATGCCGTCATGTTCCAACTGCGCGACGAAGTCACGTTCCACAACGGCGACTCACTGACCGCAGAGGACGTTGCCTTCAGCATCAACCGCATCGTAAACGACGACGTCGGCTTTGCGAGCCCGCAGTCAGACCAGCTCGCTGGCGTCACCGGCGCAGAAGCGATGGACGGTGCAGTGAAGGTCACGAGCGACGGCCTCAACCCAATCGTCTTCTCCGAGTTTGCGACCTACTGCGACATCATGCAAAAGTCGTGGGTCGAAGCCCGCGAGCAGGCGGACATCGCAGGTGACATGAACGGCACTGGCCCGTTCATGCTCGACTCGTACACCGAAGACGAGGAAGTCGTCCTCGCGCGCTACGACGACTATTGGCAAGACCCCGCCCCCGCGGCGTCGGTCACGTTCCGCGGCGCAGCGGAGTCGAGTACGCGCGTAAACCAACTGCTCGCAGGCGAATCGGACATCGTCGTGAACGTGCCACCCCAAGAGGTCCAGCGCGTAAACGACTCTGACAACGCGACCATCGCGGCCGCGCCGAGTACGCGCGTCATCTTCAACGCGCTTCGCTACGACGTCGAGCCGTTTTCGAGCAAAGAGTTCCGTCAGGCGCTCAACTATGCGGTTGACGTAGAAAGCATCAACCAGAACGTCCTCGGCGGCTTCGCGGCGGAGACCAATCAGCCAACCCTGCCGGAGTTCGTTGGCTACAACCCGGACCTACCTTCTTACGACTACGATCCTGAGCGGGCTGCAGAACTGGTCGAGCAGTCGGGCCACGCAGGCGTCGAACTCGAACTCCAGACGCCGGTCGGCCGCTACCTGAAAGACTTAGAAATCGCAGAGGCGGTCGCTGGCTTCGTCAACGACCTGCCGAACGTGTCGGTCACGGTTCGCCAGCGCGACTTCGGGTCGCTCGTAGACGAACTGCTCACGGGCAACATCGAAGACAAGCCACCGTGGTACCTCATCGGCTGGGGTGAGGCAACCTTCGATGGCGGCCTCGTGATGACGGCACTCCTGAAAAGCGACGGTGCGCTCACCACGTTCAGCAACGAACGACTCGACGAACTGCTCAATCGTGCGGGCAATGAATCCGGCGAGACGCGTGCGCAGACGCTCATGGAAGCAAACGCGGTGTGTAACGAGGAGGCACCGTGGGTGTATCTCAACCAACAGTACAGCGTCTACGGTGTGAACAGCGCCCTCAACTGGGAGGCCCGCGCTGACGAACGCATCGACGCCTACGCGATTACGAAGAACTAGTCCAAATGGGCCTTGGACGTTTTCTCTTAAAGCGGGTGCTACAGGGGGTGTTGGTTATCTGGGGAGTGATTACTGTCGTGTTCGCCCTCCGATTGGTTTCGCCGGGCGACCCGGCGAACGTGTTACTTCCGCCGGACGTCGACCCGGCGACGCGGGCGCGCGTCATCGAGGATTTAGGCCTCAACCAGCCACTACACATCCAGTATCTTGACTTCTTAGCTGGCGTTCCATTCGGTGATTTCGGCACGTCGTTGGTGTCGAACACGCCGGTGTTCACGCGCGTGCTCGCCAGACTGCCAGCCACGCTGGAACTCGCGATTGCGGCGACGATTGTGGCGGTGATTATCGCCATCCCACTCGGCGTTATCAGCGCGACCCGGCGCCACCAGCCAGCAGACTACGGGGCGACGATTTTCTCGCTCGTGGGAATCAGCACACCGAACTTCTGGCTCGGGGTCATGCTCATCATCCTCCTCGCCGTCCAGTTCAACGTCTTCCCGACGAGCCGACGGCCGGTCGGCCTCAGCATGGTGTTTTCGATGCTCGCTTCCGGACAGCTGTCTGCGGCCACTGACGGATTCGTAAACTGGCTCAGCCACATCACGCTCCCAGCGATTACCCTCGGGACGTACTTCACGGCGCTCATCACCCGCCTGACCAGAAGCGGGATGCTCGACCAACTCGGGAAAACCTACGTTCGCGCCTCGCGGGCGAAGGGGCTCCCCGAGTCGCTCGTGCGCTACAAGCACGTGCTCCGTAACACGCTCATCCCGGTCATCACGGTCATTGGTCTCCAGTTGGGGACGCTCATCGGTGGCGCGGTTATCACCGAACAGGTGTTCAACTGGCCCGGGCTTGGGACGCTGATTATCGACTCCATCAGCCGTCGTGACTGGCCGGTGATTCAGGGGTCACTCATCGTCGTGGGCGTTGGGTTCGTCCTCGTAAATATCGTCGTAGACACGCTCTACGCCTACATCAACCCGAGAGTGGGGTTCGACTAACATGCTCTCTCCACGTACGCGCAGAAATCTCAAACGTGAACTGAATCGCAACTTCCTCGCGAAGATTGGCATCGGTATCGTCGCGTTCATCCTCCTGATGGCGATTCTCGCCCCACTTATCGCGCCGTACCACCCGGGCGACCAGTCGTTAGAGGACGCGCGACTGCCTCCGCTTGGCTTCTCCACCGCAGAGGAAAAGGAAGTGACCAAAATGGAAGACGGCCGCGTCGTCATCGAAGATGGCCAGGTCGCAACCGAAACCCAAGTCGTCTACGAGAACGCGACGCTCGCCCATCCCTTTGGCACCGACGGCAACGGCCGCGACATTCTCTCGCGGGTCATTTATGGGGCGCGAACCTCGATTCTCGTCGGGATTTTCGGGACGTCGCTCGCGACGCTCATCGGCGTCGTCGTCGGTCTGTCTGCGGGGTATTACCGCGGACTGATTGACGACGCGCTGATGCGCAGTGCAGACATTATGCTCGCGTTCCCGTCGCTCGTGCTCGCAATCGCCCTCGTGGGCGTTGCAGGGCAAGCCCAACTGAGACTGCCAGACCCCCTCGTCGTGACTGGGTTTGCGGAGGCGTTCCGTGGGCTTGTTGGCCTCTCGACCAACCCGATGCCCTCGACAATTATCTTGCCGGGGACGATTATCGTCGTCGTCGCGCTCGTAAACTGGGTCTGGTTCGCCCGGGTCGCCCGCGGTGAGGCACTCAGCCTGCGCGAGGAGTCCTACATCAAGGCTGCACGGTCGATGGGTGGCAAGGATTCCTACATCCTGACGCGCCATGTGCTCCCGAACGCGGCCACGCCAATTCTCGTCCTTGCGACGATTCAGGTGGCCGCCATCATCCTGCTCGAAAGCGCGCTGTCGTTCCTCGGTTTCTCGGGTGCGAACGTCTCATGGGGCTTCGACATCGCCAACGGACGCGACTACCAGACCACCGCGTGGTGGATTGCCGCGATTCCGGGGCTCGCCATCGTGCTCACCGTCATCGGTCTCAACCTCGTCGGTGACTGGCTCAGAGATGCCCTCGACCCCGGTATCGAAGGGGAGGGTGGCGTATGACGGCGTCGTTCATGCGGCGTGATGTCCTCCGTGTCGAAGACCTCACGACCCGCTTTTTCACCGAGGAAGGGCAGGTAAACGCCGTCGAGAAGGTCTCGTTCGACGTCAAGGAAAACGAGATTCTCGGCATCGTCGGTGAGTCCGGAAGTGGCAAATCCGTGACCGCACTCTCGGTCATCGACCTCGTCGATTCGCCGGGTCGGGTCACGGGTGGCCACGTCTGGTTCCGGTATCCGGACCTCGCAGAGGAGTTCCGCGAGAAGAACCCAGCAGCCGTCGATGGCGACTACGTCGACCTCCGGCAACTGCCGAGAGGCGTCCGCCAGTCGCTTCGCGGCCCGAAGTTCAGCATGATCTTCCAAGACCCGATGAGCAGCTTCAATCCGTCGCTCACCGTGGGCGAGCAGATTGCAGAAGCCGTCGAGGTCCAACAGCGAGCGAAGGCGAACCCGCGCCGAACGCGCTCGCGGACGCAAGGCTATGGGCTCTCGAATCTCCTGCTCGATGCCGTGATTCCAACCCGGGATTACACGAGCGAGGAAAGCCACGCACGAGCCATCGACCTGCTCGAACAGGTCGGGATTCCAGACCCCGAAGAGCGCGCAGATGAGTACCCCCACCAGTTCTCCGGCGGGATGCTCCAGCGGGCGATGGTCGCCCAGGCGCTTGCGGGCGAACCGGACGTGCTGATTGCAGACGAGCCAACCACGGCTCTCGACGTGACGATTCAGGCGCAGATTCTGAATCTGCTGCGCGATATTCAGGAAGACCGTGGCATGAGCATCGTGCTGATTACCCACGACCTCGGCGTCGTGGCACGGATGTGCGACCGCGTCGGCGTCATGTACGCCGGTGAAATCGTCGAGCGAGGGTCGCTCGAAGCCGTGTTCGACGACCCAACGCACCCCTACACGCAGGGGCTCCTCGGGTCGATTCCGGACTTAGAAGACCCAGCTCCACGACTCCAACCCATCGAAGGCAACGTGCCGAGTCTCGTAGACCAGGAGATGGAAGACCGGTGTTACTTCGCAGACCGGTGTCCGTACGCGATGCACGACTGCCTCGGACGCCAGCCGATGCGTGCGGTGTCGGGCGACGACGCCCACGAAGCGCGCTGTGTGCTCACAGAGCAGTCGTACAACGAGCAAGAAGCCCTTCCCGAAGGCTACTTCGAGGGAGGTGGTGACCGATGAATAAGGCAATTCTCGAAGTCGAAGACCTGGAGAAATACTACTTCGAACAGGACACGTTCGTAGACCGCATGCTCGGGCGCGACCCCCAGAGCGTGAAGGCGGTCGACAACATCTCCTTCGAGGTTCGCAAAGGCGAAACGCTCGGCCTCGTTGGGGAGTCTGGCTGTGGGAAGTCCACGACCAGCGAAACCCTGCTTCGCCTGCGCGAGGCGACTGGCGGGCGCGTCAAATTCGACGGCGAGAACATCTTCGAGATGGACGACGAGCAACTTCGCGCGTTCCGGCGACGGGCGCAAATCGTCTTCCAAGACCCGTTTTCGAGTCTCGACCCGCGGATGACTGCCGGTGAAATCATCACCGAACCGCTCGTCATCCACGACCTCGCAGACCGCGAAGAACGCCGGGCAAAGGCGCGAGACTTGCTCGACCGCGTCGGCCTCTCTGCTGACCAAATCGACCGCTACCCACACGAGTTCTCCGGTGGCCAGCGCCAGCGCATCGGCATCGCCCGTGCCCTCGCGCTCGAACCCGAACTCATCGTGTTAGACGAACCCGTCTCGGCGCTCGACGTGAGCGTCCAAGCGCAGGTGTTGAATCTGCTCGAAGACCTCCAAGAAGAGTACGGGTTGACGTATCTGTTCGTCGCCCACGACCTCTCGGTGGTGCGCCACATCTCAGACCGCGTTGCGGTGATGTACCTCGGAAAAATCGTCGAAACGGGGCCGGTCGACCAGATCTTCGAAGACCCGAAACATCCCTACACCGAGGCGCTTCTCCAGAGCGTGCCGCGGGCGAAGACGAGCGAGTTCGGCCGGCGCGTGGACGCGCTTCCGGGCGACGTGCCCTCGCCGCGCAACCCGCCGGTCGGCTGTCGGTTCCACACGCGCTGTCCGTACGCGCATGAGGCGTGCAAGAACTCACCACCCGCGGACTATCCGGCCGGGCTTGATCACACCGCAGCGTGTGTCAGACTCGACGACCAGCACGCCTATTGGGATGCAGACCCGCTTCCCCACACTGATGCGTACGAATCGAGCGACGTTGACGCACCGATGCAATCGGAGGACGACTAATGACGGATAACGAGGAGCCGGCTGACTTCGAGCACAATCCGTCTGTGCAGGCGGAAGCACCGGGAGCCGTCACGGAGTACTGGGACACCCTCATCTCGGATATGGAAGCCACCGCAAAGCAGTACCGCGACAGCGGCTGGAGCGTCGTCACGGTGAATCCGGGACAGGTCTTCCCTGATATGGAACTTCCCGGCTTCGACATTCTCGTCGCGGACGACGAGTATCTGGAAGCCGTCAAATTCACCGAAGACAACACGGTCGAAGAGTCGGAGGTGTACCGCGCCGAAGCCGACGCCGTCTTCTTCCTCGCGGTGTTGCGGGATGCCTCACACAAGAAAGCGCTGCTCGTGCCGGGTTACTACCCCCACGAGAAGGGCACGCAGCTGCGCGAGCGCATCGACTCGTCGCTCACGCTCAATTTGAACCGCCTCCAGCGCGATGTGGCGGTTTCGGTCGAGCTACACGACCCGGAAGCCTTCTTCCCCGACTCGATTTGGGGCGAGTAGCGCGAACGCGAAGGTAAAGGCAGAGGGTCCCGTTAGTACGGGCATGGCACTCCTCGAAGCGATTTTCATTTTCATCGTCGGATTCGTGAGCGGGACGGTCACTCGCATGTTCGCCGGAGTCGCGGCGATTATCGCACTGCTGTTGGCGATTCTCGGGTTCGCCGCACCCCAGTCGTTTTTCACGCTCATCGAACCCGTCCTCAACATCTACTCGGGCAACGAGTTGCTGTTTCTCTCCGGCTTCTTGTTCGCTATCAGTCGGTCACAGTCGAGTTCCGAGTGAGCGGGTTTCGGAACCTTTTACCCCACCGGCAGTCGATTCCAGTATGCGTGCGAGGGTAGCCAAGCCTGGCCAACGGCGGCGGATTCAAGCTCCGCTCTCGTAGGAGTTCACGGGTTCAAATCCTGTCCCTCGCACTCGATAGGCGTTGCAAACACGCAGCGCCGTGCGAGCAGAACGGACGGATATGAACAAAGGAGCAACTTTGTTGCGACTGGCGTTCAAATCCTGTCCCATCACTGTGTGCCTGAAAAAGTGGCTCCCAGACTCGCACCCGCTCGGCATGGCCACCGAGTACGAACATGAGTGCGGCAAGATGAGAGCATCTTGCCCTCGCAACATTCTCCAGAAATCCCGCGCCTGAGTGCCTACTCGACCGGCTCGGCTTTGGTCACTGTGCCCGCATTTTCCCACCCACCCTCGACTTTGCGGCCAGCGATGAGTGATTCGTTGTTCGGGCCGTCGGTGATGAGGCGGTAGGCCGTGTCGTCGTCCATCGCGGTGCCTTCGCCCTGAAACTTCTCTTGGAAGAACTCGGCGCTTCGCATGGCGAGCGAAACGGTCGTGCCGTCTTCGAAGGTGAGTTTGACTGGGTCGGGTGCGATGTTGTAGATGCGCTTTGCGATGGGGTTCATGCGAGCACAGAGAGGCGCGGGTGGATTAAGGGTTGACACTTCGGTCGGCCGCTGCAATTACCTGCTGCGTTGTGCAGCGCAATCGCACACGACCGGAACTGTAAAACCTTCGGCCTTCGGTGTGTTGCCCATGGATATGCTTTCGGAGCGAATCGACCCCGTGCGTGCGTGGTGGGCGGCCGTCATCGCCCTCACCGTCGCGCTCGTGGGTGGGTCGCTCGCCTTCCCGCGGACGGTCTGGGATGGCTTCCTCTGGCACTACTTCTGGGGTCCCGTCGTCGCAGACGGAAACGGGGCGTTCTGTGCGGTTCGGGCTGGCGGTGAGACGACGCTGCTCGATAGCGCGTCTGCCTGTTCTGCCGCGAGTGGCTTCGTCGCCTACCCCGGCTACACCGCCGTCTCGGAGATTGGCTACGCCGTCATCCTCCTGCTCATGCTCGTGGGTCTCATCTTCCTGCTTCGAGGCCTCGGCATCGGCAGAGACCGCGAGCTGTTTTTCGCGCTGTTCCCGTTCATGTTCTTCGGCGGGGCACTGCGTGTCGTCGAAGACGCCGGCATCGCCGCCATGCGAAGCGGGTTCGACCCAGCGATTCCGTTCCCGTGGAGCGCGTTCATCATCAGCCCGTTCATCTACTTCACCGTCTTTTTCATAACGCTCGCCGCCATCGTCGTGAGCGTTGGCTTGGAGCGAAACGGGTCGGTAGAGACCTATCGGAATCCGCTGTTTGCCCTCGGTGGCGTGGTTCTACTCGGCACGGTAGGCTACCTGACGCTGCTCGCGTTCACCGAAAACTACGTGAGCTTCTTCCCGCAGATGACGATTCTCACCCTCGGTTTGGCGACTCTCATCGCCTACGGCACGTGGAAACTGGTCGATGTGTACGCCCCTGAAATCAACAGAGGCACAGGAACCATCGGCCTCGTCATCATCTGGGGCCACGCCGTAGACGGCGTCGCAAACGTCCTCGCCGCAGACTGGGCCGTCGAGATTGGCTTGCCGTTTTACTACAGCGCAAAGCACCCGGTCAACCGCTTCATCATCAACTTCACCGACGGGATTCTCCCCGAGTCGATAGCCGCCGTCATCGGCACCTCGTGGCCGTTCCTCGTCGTGAAAATCATCGCCGCCGTCGCCGTTGTCTGGGTGTTTGACGAGAGTATCTTCGATGAGAGTCCGCGGTATGCCATCTTGCTCCTCATTGCGATTCTCGCCGTCGGCCTTGGGCCGGGGACGCGCGACATGCTGCGGGCGACGTTCGGCATCTAAAAGGCGCATTTTTACGGATACGGATGCGGTTCTCGGTCGAGTTCCGCCTCGAAACCGAGTTCTTTCGGAACCGTCTCTGCCCGCGTTCCGAAGTATGGTTCGTCCATGAACAGCGGTTGGGCTTGTGGAATCAACACGCGAGTCGCCTCGAAGCCGAGTGCTTCCACGTCGCGCGTCGTGAGCCGGGCGGCGTACACGTCCATGCCTGCTGACTCAGCACGCTGGACGACGGTCGGCAACTCGTTTTCCGGAGCCACGTCCACGGACACGGCCTGCGCAGAGACCGACGCGTCCACGTTCACGAATCCTTGAACAGCGTCCGGGAACGACGCGTAGTGACCAATCCACGCGCCCGCTTGCATCGCCGCGTCGGTGCCCATCGACCCGAGTTCCGTCCAGTTCTGGAGCGCTTCTGCGAGCGCGGACGTAGCGGCAGAAACAGCGTCACAGTCGGCCCCTGACCCCATCGCAAACCGCGGCCAATCACCTTCTCGATGCACCGCAACCGCGACGACAGGCACGTCCACGTCTTGGGTGACGAGCAGCGGCGTCACTTCGAGGTCTTCAGAACGGGCGCGGCGGACGAGCGTGTCGAACGTCTCATTTTCGATGTCGAGTTTCAGCGGCTCGAACGTGGAGTACCAAGCGAGCATCGTCGCGTCGCGTTCGAGAACTTCGTAGAGACCAGACAGCAGGGCTTCTGGCAGCGAGTTTCCGAGGCCGAGGCCTGTCGTAATCGCCGGTTTGTGCTGTTGGGTCGGTGGCGGGAAGTGGACGAATTCGGCGGGCAGATACGCCGGGTCGCCACCGGCGAGGCGTTCGCCTTCGACCCACGGAATCTGTGCGTCGTCGTCGGCGTCCCACGGCAGGACGAACTCGCTCGGTTTGACCGCGTTTGGCATCCCCGACGGTTGGCCCTGTGTAAACTCGCTCGTTCGGTAGATGCCCGCGCAGTAGCGTTCGAGCGCCTCGCCTGCGGCTTTCATGAGTGCCTCGTTCCAGTCGATGGCGACGCCCGCGGCCTGTTGTGCGGCGGTCGCATCGCTGAACCCTGCGGTATCGCCGCCGCGGGCGATGTAGTAGGGCACGGGAAACGACGACGCCTCACCGACTTCGTGGATGATGCCAACGCGAGTGTCGATGGCGCGCTCTGCGCGGGCGAGCGAGTCGTCTAACTCGCGTTCGACGTACTCGGTCGAGAGTTGTTTTTTCGCTCCGCTCTCACAGCCACAGCCCGGAAGCGGAAGGAACTCGCGGGTCGCGTGCGGGAGTTCGAGAATGCCACCGAGCAGCGACGACCCGTCGCTAGCGGCGAGTTTGGCGAGTTCTCGGCCGGCGAGCGCGCCCGCGACGCGCATCGTGGTCGGGTCGGGGTCAGCGCGTTCGGCAGTCGCTTCGAGATTGGCTTCGACGCGACCGCTAAGACAGTCAAAACAGCCCGTGTTCGGTGCGAATCCACTGATTCCTGCGTCGATTGATAGTACGTGCCCGCCGAGACCGCCGCGTTCGATGGCAAGCCACGTTGTGTCCCCAGCGAGTGCGGCGTTGTTCGCTTCGCGGAACACGGCGTCGCCAACGTCTCCGACAACGACGCCAAACGCTACGCCGTTGAGGTCGCTCGCCGCGATTGGGTCAGCAGCCATCGAAACGTCTGAAAGTGCGGCTTTGATTGCAGAAATAGCAGGCCCGTCACCGACGAGTCCGAGAGTCATTACTCACGGTTCGCAATAAAGCAGGTAAAAGACTGGGTCTCGTGGCTCAGTTTAAGATGCTCTGGGCGACCGAAGCCAGCTGGTCTGGCTTCGCACCGCGCAGGCGCTCGTCGCCGAGCATGAGCCGGAGGCGTGGACGACCCACGTCGATTGGCACCTTCTCGGTGGTGATGAGGCCCATGTCTTCGAGTTTGGTCTTCGTGCGCGAGAACGTCGCCTTCGAGGCGATGCCCACGTCTTCGCCCCACTTGCTGATGTCGTAGAGGAGCGCTTCGTTTTTCGCCGCGACGAGCAGGCTGATGGTCACTTCGTCGAGACCATCGCCGTCTCCACGGGCGGTTTCGAGCGACGAGAGCACGCCCTCGAAGTCAGAACCGACGGTCGAACCGAGGTCTTCAGAGAGCGACGAGCGCACGCGGGAAATTGGCGGCGTACGGAGCGTGAAGGCGTCCGTCTCCGCCCAGAGGTCTGCGTACATCTCGTTTGCGCTCTTGATGAACGCATCGTCGTCAGTCGAGAGACCAGCGACGCGGTCACCAGCGGCGACGACGGCGACGACGCTGTCTTCGGTGATGAGAAGCGAGTTCTCCGGTCGGCTCTCGACGGTGTGCAGCGCGAGCGTTTCTGCTTCGATGAGGTCTGCTGCGGTTGAGGCGACGATGAAGTCTGCCATGACGTCTTTGAGGACGCTATCGTCCGCGAGTACCTGTACCGACGGTGCGTCGGAAAGCTCTGCAAGGACGCTTACGAGCTCCTCTACCGTCTCGTCCGATGGGTTTACCACAAGAACGTCCCCCGAAGCGTTCTCGAGGGTAGCCCGAAGGATACCTTCAATGTCCGGTTCCAGTAAATTTGAACTCATGACTGTACGTGTATAAAAGACCCCATTAGTATTTAATTTTACCGTTACTTTTACATTGAAATCAGCAAATCAACATTAACGTCTTCTGAGAGAAGGTGCAATAGTTGCCCACGAACGCCTTAGTTCAACGATATTCACCACGGTTCTGAACAATTATCGAAAATTCTCACTTACAACTTTTCTATGAGGTCTGTCGTCCACGTGAAATCGCCATCGAAGATGACGGGCAGGTCGTGCGATTCGAGAAACGCCTGTAGCTCGGCTTTCGACAGTGAATATGTCGGTTTCGACCCGTAGAAGTTCGTCTCCGACGCATCGCGCGGGTTCGGGTAGGTTGCGCCGTTCGCCCACGCGGCGTGTGCCTCGTAGGTTACATCGAACCGGTCGCCGCGCTTTTCTATCCAGACCACGGCAGGCGGTCGCTCCTCTGCCGCAGAAAGCACGTAGGTTCCGTCACCGACGACGGCGTAGTCTTTGCCCATCATGATCCTGCGTCGCGCCAACTGCATCGCCCGCTCGAAGTCGTAGCCGTTGATGAGCAGTCGTGCAAACGCCGTCCCGACGGTTGCGGCTTGGTCGTTCAACACCTTCGTGAGCGTCACCGCACCCGCGACGCTCCCCTTCTCTACGAGTGAAACGCCTTCGTGGTACGACCCACACGCGTTGAGGAAGAAGGTTCGTGCCTGTATCTCGTCTAACGTCGCAATCGAGAGGTTGCCGTCCGGGCAGCGAAGCCCGTCTACGTCGCAGTGGCCGATGTAGTGAACGAAATCGGTGGGTGTTTCGAACACCGCCGCAAGCTCCTTACACTTGAGTGAGTTGTGGACGGTGAGGTCGATGGCCAAGTCTGCGGCGCGTTCGCGGTATATCGCGGCCACTTCGTCGTGTTCTGCCTCCATCTCGTCGTCGTTCAACACGACATCGACGGTGAGCGACTCGCCGTCGCGGTGGCCGTATTTGAGGCGATTCTCGTAGGCCGCGTGGCTGAGTTTGAACACGTCGATTGGCGTTCCAGAGGCGAGCCAGCCGTGGAGATAGCCCGACTGGAGTTCCGGCATCAACACGTCCACTGAGGCCGCCTGCGGCCCTGCGCGGTAGAAGTCGTCGAGCGACCGGCGAATCAGCTCTTTGCCGTCGAACGCAGACGCCGCTGGAAGATAGACGAGGCTCATGCTGTCGAGCAAGAATGGGAACGACCGGACGTGTGTCGGGTCTGCGTCGACGTACGTTGCGAGATACCACTCGGGGAGGTGGGGCGCAATCGCTTCGTGGGGAATCGACAGCGTGGCCGCGAGTCGTGTCGCCGGTGGCGCTTCCGAGAGCTCGTTCGATGAGAGTCCCCACTCTGTGAGCAGCGAACTGTGGTGTGGTGGCAGCTGCTCGGTGTCATCGCGCAGGAGACAGTCAACGAAGAAGCAGCGACGCACGAGGCTTGCCACCTCGTGTTGGAACGCCGGAAGCGAGCTAAACGCATAGTCTACGTCCGCGTCGGGTGCGACGAGCACTGGCGTTGTCCGATTCTCGACTGTCACCTGCGCGCCAAGATAGTACGCAAGCGGCGCGACGACGTACAAGTACTCGGTATCGGGCGGGAGTTTCACCTCGATCCCAATCTGTGGCGTGCGCGATTGGATGGCGGCCGGCACGTCGATTTGCGACCCAATTTCGACCAGCGGCGGGTGGTGTCGCCACGCCGGATGCGAGCGTTCGGGACCGGTGGTCGCCATCCCCGCAGCGAGGTGAGAGAGTGCGGTCGCAATGCCTTCGGGCGTGGGCGTGACAGTGATGGTGTGTTCCGGAATCGTGTGTTCGTGGGAGACGCCCACGGTGACCGTCGATTGTTGGTCGAAGTCGATACAGAGGTCGGTGCCGAGCGGGCGAATCCTCGCTGGCCCGTCGAACGCAATCGTGGTTTCGAGCGCCGCTTCGGTCGTGCGCGCGAGTTGTTTCGTCCCGCAGCCGTCCGTGCGCATCGCCGTTCGAGAGGTTTCTATTCCGACCGTGAGGTAGTGGGTGCCAGCGCCGAGTGACTGACCAGCAGAGACGGCGCGTGGTGTTCCGTCCGCAGTGGTGAGCCGTCCGGTTGTTGCCGGGAGTTGGAGCCGGGATACCGTCCCGGCTGTCACGGCGTTTACGTGGCGTGGAAGGGCGTGGCTCACCGCCGTTGGTTGCCAGTCAGGAGCGACGAATGAAACCGACGTGGAACCGTTGCTGAGACGCACTCCGGACGCAGTCAGGTCCCAGCGCAACATTGACCGTTTAGTTCACCCTCTAGGAGTATAGGTGTGTTGGCCTTGCGTACACAGAGGTACACTTATTGAGCGAGGCGATTCAGCTTTTCATACAATGGATTACGACCAGGTTCGCGAAGTTGACCCAGAGGTCGCAAACGCACTCACAAATGAGGTAGAGCGCCAGCGTTCGACGCTCGAAATGATTGCCTCTGAGAACCACGTTTCAGAGGCCGTACTCGAAGCACAGGGCAGTGCGCTCACGAACAAGTACGCAGAGGGCTATCCCGGCGCGCGCTACTACGCTGGCTGTGAGTACGCAGACGTCGTCGAACAGCTCGCAATCGACCGCGCGAAAGAGCTCTGGGGCGCAGAACACGTCAACGTCCAGCCACACAGCGGGACGCAAGCGAACATGGGCGTCTACATCGCCATGCTCGAACCCGGCGACAAGATTCTCTCTCTTGAACTCTCTCACGGCGGCCACCTCTCCCACGGCCACCCGGCGAACTTCACGGGGAAACTCTACGAGGTAGAGCAGTACGAAGTCGATGCAGAAACCGGCTATCTCGACTACGACGGCATCATGGAGAAAGCAAAGGCGTTCGACCCAGACATCATCGTCTCCGGATACTCCGCCTACCCACGCGTCGTCGAGTGGGAGAAGATTCAGGAAGCCGCAGACGAAGTCGACGCCTACCACCTCGCGGACATCGCCCACATCACGGGCCTCGTCGCCGCAGGCGAACACCCCTCGCCCGTTGGCATCGCTGACTTCGTCACGGGTTCAACGCACAAGACCATCCGCGCGGGGCGCGGTGGCATCATCATGACCGGCGAAGAACACAAGAAGGCCATCAACTCGGCCGTGTTCCCCGGCACGCAGGGCGGCCCCCTTATGCACAACATCGCGGGCAAGGCCGTTGGCTTCAAAGAGGCCCTCCAACCGGCGTTCAAAGAGTACGCCGCCCAGACGGTCAAAAACGCCAAAGTGCTCGGCGAGACGCTCAAAGACCACGGCTTCTCGCTCGTTTCTGGCGGGACGGACAACCACCTCCTGCTCATCGACCTGCGCCCATCGCATCCGGACACGACCGGCGGCGACGCAGAGGAGGCGCTCGAAGAAGTCGGTATCATCCTCAACAAGAACACCGTGCCGGGCGAGACGCGCTCGCCGTTCAACCCGAGTGGCATCCGCGCCGGGACGCCACTGCTCACGACGCGCGGCTTTGACGAGGAAGCCACGCGCAAGGTGGGGGACATCATCGCCAAAGTCGTCGACAACTACGACGACGACGAGGTGAAAGCAGAAGCCGCAGGCGAAGTCGCAGACCTCTGTGCGCAGTTCCCGCTCTACGAATAATTCGACGTTCTCTATTTTCTGACTGTTCGCGCAGGCTTATCGACTCCACTCTCGTAGTTTACCTATGGCCGTGGGGAGCATTGGCGACCGACAGATTCGCATGGGAAACATCGTCGGCATCAGCCTGATTACGGAACTCCTGTTCGTTGAAGTGATTTTCATGTTCCTGTTCCTGCTTGTCCGGAATCCGGACGGGCTGAGCGCCCTCGCAAACAGCGAGGGGGTCGGCGTCGGTGACGTGCTTGGGTTGTTCTCAGAACCCGTTCTCGCTGTGGGATTTGCGCTGTTTCTCGTCGCCGTCGTCATTGGCCAGCGCATCGTCCGCGAGTTCGCCCGTGCCTACGACCTCGAATTCCTCCGCCGTCGCCCCGGCGACTACTGAGCCGTCACGGTAACGGCGGCTGGTCGCGTATGCACACGCATGAGTCCCTTTTCACGACGCCGCATCCTTGCACTCCTTTCCGGGGGCATCCTCTTGCTCGCAGGCTGTACAAGCGATGGCGGTGCGGACGCTGAACCTTCCACCACGACGGCGACGACGACCGCTGACTCGTCACCGACCGACACAACCACGGCTGAGCAGATGACTACGGAAATTGACCTCGACTTGCGCGAAGCGAACGTGATGGCCGTCGCGTTCGAAAAAACGGGTGAAACGAGCTACCGATTCGACGTCACGCTCCTCCACGATGACGATGGCGAAGAGGGGTACGCAAACTGGTGGCAGGTCGAAACTCTTGACGGAGAGCAGTTGGGGAGACGCGAACTCCTCCACGCGCACGGGACACAGGAGTTCACCCGGTCTGGAACCATCGATATTCCAGCAGGCGTGTCGCGCGTCGTCGTCCGGGGCCACGACCAGATTCACGGCTACGGCGGGCAGGCCATGATTGTGACACTCGATACGGGCGAGACAGAAGCCGTCCAGCAGGGTGCAGGGCTACAATCGTTCGACGAATAGCGTGTCTGTACGCTACGTGCTCGCAATTTTCCCGCGTGTTCAAATTCCTCCACGTGCTCTGTGGGCGAATTGACGCCACCGATGCGCTCGGCAATGGCCTCCTCAACCGAACCCCGACGGACGATGACTCGATTGACCTCGTCGCTGCGGCGTACGATATGCACGCCGAGTACAGAGAGCGAGACGACGTGACCGAGAGCCGAGTCACCGGGCTTGAACCCGAACTCAGAGCGTGGTCAGAGGCGTAACCTGTACACGTTCGTGCGTATTTCTTCTCGAAACAGTACGAATATAGGCACAAATCCGAGCATTAATGTGGGTCGCCACCCGCCGTTTCGGTAATGACAACTATCATTGACGGGAAGGCCGTCGCCGCGGAGATTCGAGCAGAACTCGCCGCGAGCATCGAGACGCTCGCAGACGCGGACGTGACTCCCGGCCTCGCAACCGTTCTGATGAGCGACGATGGCGCGAGCGAAACCTATGTGTCGATGAAACAGCGCGCCTGTGAAGAAGTCGGCATCAACGGCATCCACATCGAATTAGACCCGGAGGCCCCCGCAGAAGAGCTCTATGCGACCATCGACGACCTGAACGCAGACCCGGAGGTCCACGGCATTCTCGTCCAGTTGCCAGTTCCTGACCACGTCGACAAACGCGAGGTCATCCGTCGCATCGACCCCGCAAAGGACGTAGACGGCTTCCACCCTGAGAACATCGGCCGCCTCGTCGCTGGTGACCCACTGTTCAAGCCGTGTACGCCCCACGGCGTCCAGAAGCTGCTCGAAGCCACGGACGTTGACCCGGAGGGCAAAGACGTGGTCATCGTTGGCCGCTCTGACATCGTTGGCAAGCCACTTGCGAACCTGCTCATCCAGAAAACCGACGGTGGGAACGCGACGGTGACGGTCTGTCACTCTCGCACGAAAGACCTCGCCGCTAAGAGCAAGCAGGCGGACATCGTCATCGCCGCAGTTGGCGTCCCGGAACTCATCGACGGCTCGATGCTCAAAGAAGGCGTCACCGTCATCGACGTTGGTGTGAACCGCGTCGATGCAGACACCGAAAAGGGCTACAAACTCGTCGGCGACGTGGAGTTCGAGAGCGCGAAGGAGAAGGCCGCCGCCATCACGCCCGTCCCCGGCGGCGTCGGGCCGATGACGATTGCGATGTTGCTCTACAACACGGTCAAGAGCGCGAGTCTCGACGCCGACGTCGCGGTTGACCTGCCGTAGAAGCCCACTTATTCTATCGAAGCAAGACGGCTTTGTGCCGTCGCGAGTGCCGATTCGTCGCCGTCGCGGAGATACGTCCCGAGTTCTTGGGCAATCGAAACGAGTCGCTCTGCCTCCGTAGGTTCGATGTCGCCTTCGAGCGCACGCACCCGTTTTACGTGTTCGGTGAGCGACGCGAGCACCTGTCTCGCCGGTTGGTCTGGGTGGTCGTCTAAGTAGGTGTCGAGGTCGCGGCGATAGGCCATCACGGCTTCGGCGTAGGCAAGGCCGCGAGCGTCTGCGAGTGACGCGGGGACGTCGCTTGGGTCGGGACGCTCGCCCGTGTCCGCACCGCGCAGCAGCGAGACGAAGTAGAATTCTTCTGGGTCAGTGAGACTCATCGCCCGGCCGACGATGTCCGCGACGTGGCGCAGTTCGACCGCGGCGAGGTAGGTCGAAGACAGTTCGAGCAGGTCGCCGCCGCTGATGAAGCCGTAGCGGTGGACGTAGCGCCGACAGGCGTCTTTCGCGGTTCGGGCGGCCGCCCGGAGGTCGTCGCGAGATGCGAGGTCGCGTGCCTCCGTGAGGTCGAGGGCGTCGGGCGTTGCGGTGTGTTGTTTCGCCTCGGAGACCCCCACGCTTTCGAGACTGCCACACGCCGGGCATTCGACGCCGCCGGTCTCGTAGTACGACCACTGGGTGCCACACTGCTTGCACTCGCGCTCGCCTCGGATTTTCATTAGCGAATGTTGGGTGGCAATGCTCAAAACTTCGGTGGAACGTTTACAGCCGACGGCGCAGCGTCACGAGAATGGCGAGCAGTGCTGCGCCAACACCGAGGGTCGTCGCAAGCGGGTCGCCACCGGCGTCGAAACGCCAGCCGTAGACGAGAAAGCCAACGAGTCCGACGGCGAACGCGAGCAGCCCGACGATGCGTAACGCGGAGTTTCCAGGGCCCATAGTCGCTGTTTCTTGACTCGCGGCCTAAACAGTTCTGGCGCGGTCAGTTGGTGACGACGAGTTTCCCGACCGCATCGCGCTCTTGCATTGACGCGAACGCCGCCCCCGTCTCAGCGAGTGGGTAGGTTTCGTCAATCTCTGGTTCGAGGTCGCCGGAGGCGACCAGCGAGAGGAGCGTTTCGAGGTCGCCTTGGGTTCCCATCGTGCTCCCGATGACGCGCTTGTGGCCGAGAAACAGGTCGGGGATGTTGATTTCCGAGATGTTGCCTGCCGTCCGGCCGCAGATGACCATGTGACCCCCGCGCCGGAGCAGTCCGAGGCCGAGTTTGGTGTACGGGCCGCCGAGGTGGTTGATGACGGCGTCGGGCGTGCCAATCGCTTCGACTGCCGCAGCGAGTTCGTCAGGGTCGGTGCCCTGAATCGCGTGGTCGAGACCGAGGGCGTTGAGCTGGGCTAGCTTCGAGTCGGACGAGGAGGTGCCAACCGTTCGCGCGCCGAAAATCGAGGCGAGTTGGACGGTTGCGACGCCGACGCCGCCGGTCGCGCCGGGGACGAACACGAGGTCGCCGGGGCCAACTTCCGCGCGCTTGAGCATGCGGAAGGCGGTCATGTACGCCGTTGGAATCGCCGCGGCTGTGGTGGTTTCCACGTTGTCAGGGAGGGGAACGAGTCGGTCTGCGGTCACGAGCGCTTGCTCTGCGAGGCCGCCGTGGTAGAGCGAGTAGGACCTACAGAGGTTCTCTGGGCCTTCGCGGCAGAACCGACAGGTGCCACACGTTTCGTTCGGGCAGAGGACGACGCGGTCGCCGGGTGCGATATTCTCGACGCCAACCCCGATTTCTCGGACGACGCCCGCCACGTCGAGGCCACTCACGAACGGGAGGTCGTCGGTGGCGACCATCGCTGAATCGCCTTCTAAAATCCACAGGTCGTGGCGGTTGATGGCGCACGCTTTGACGTCAATGACGGCTTCGCCTGGGCCGGGTTCTGGGTTCGGTTGCTCGACGATGCCCACGCCCTCCGGGCCGGTGAGTTCGGTGAATGCTGCGACGCGCATGCACAGAGCATGTGGAGGCGAGCCTAAAGCAATACGGGAAGGGTCAATCGGCGGGGGCGAAAAAACGAGGCGGTTAGAAGCTGAACACCTGGTCTGCGTCGTCCATCACTTCGAGGAACGTCGCAGCGCCGGCGAACTGGGTGGTGACCGCTTCGTCGATTGCGTCCCGGTCCCACTGGAGCATGTCGAGGGTGGTCGTACACGCGACGGTGGTTGCGAGGTCACCGCCTTGGTCTACGAACATCGGGAGCATGTCGTAGGGGTTCGGCATGCCCTGGTCGAGGAGGGGCTGAATCTCGGAGACGTCCTTGTCGCCTTCCAGCAGGTGGGTCAGGCCATCGAACGTGAAGTAAATCATGACCTCAGTTTCGGTCGTGAGGGCCGTGTGGCCGAGGTTCATTGCCATTGCGAGGTTCTTCGGGCTGTCGTCGGAAACGATGATGCCAATTTTATCCATTGTTATTCGGTTTTGCGGATGTAGTGTTTGTAGACGGTCTGTTCTTCCGAGTCGTCTTTGTGCTGGGTGACCAGCTCGACGCCGGGTGCGCCGTTGGCCCAGCCCTTGATGTCGCTCATCGAGCCGGGGTCGGTTGCGAGCACTTCGAGGATCGCCGTCTCCGCTAAGTCATCGCTCGCCTGCTTCGTCTGCATCACGGGCATCGGGCAGTTCATCCCCCGAGCGTCGAGGGTCTCTGTCACGTCTAATTCCTGAGTCATGGTGTATCACCGTGCATTTGTCTTGCTGTGTTTGTGCAATATTGGGCCGATTGTGAAAAGCATGTCGGTGTCTGCCATGTAGCCAAAAACGCATTATTCGACCAATATTGGCCGATTAAACCAGTTATTCAACCCACGCGCCCAACAAACGGTTTTGCACAAAATGAGAACAACCGTCCAAACACTTTTGAGGATGCACCTGATAGGGACGGCTACACAGATGGCAAACAACGCGTTCCCAACGACGGACGAAGACATCGACGCCGTCCGTCCGGAAACCCTGAAAGAGCGTATCGACGACGGAGAATCCGTATTCATCCTCGACGTGCGTGCGACCGAGGAGTTCGACCAGTGGCACATCGACGGCGAGACCGTCGAAACCGAGAACGTGCCCTACTTCGAGTTCCTGATGGACGAAGACGACGACAGTCTGTACGAAGGCCTCCCAGACGACCAAGAAATCGTCGTGCTCTGTGCCAAAGGCGGGTCGAGCGAGTACGTCGCTTCCCTGCTCAAAGCGCGTGGCTTCACCGTCTCCCACCTCGAATCTGGCATGAACGGATGGGCCTCGATTTACGACTACACGGAACTCGACACCGAGACGGATGCGACGATTGCGCAGTACCAGCGGCCGTCAAGCGGCTGTCTCGCCTACCTCGTCGTCTCCGGCGACGAAGCTGCGGTCATCGACCCGCTTCGGGCGTTCGCAGACGAGTACGTCGCAGACGCCCGCGCGATGGGCGCAGAGCTGAAGTACGCCCTCGACACCCACATCCACGCAGACCACATCTCGGGCGTTCGCACGCTTGCACGCGAGACCGGCGCAACCGCTGTGATTCCAGCGGCCGCCGCAGACCGCGGCGTCGAGTACGACGACGCCTACGAAACCGTCGAAGATGGCGATGAACTCACGGTTGGCGACGTGACCATCGACGCCATCTACACACCCGGTCACACCTCGGGGATGACGTCCTACGAGGTCGGTGACGTGCTGTTCACCGGCGACACGCTGTTCACCGAAAGCGTCGCCCGCCCCGACTTAGAAGACGGAGCGGAGGGCGCAGAAGACGCAGCAAAACTGCTCTACGATTCGCTCGCAGACCGCATCCTCACCCGTGACCCGGACTCGCTCGTGGCTCCGGCCCACTTCAGCGACGCGGCGACCCAGGCAGCAGACGGGACGTACACCGCCCGCCTCGGTGCCCTCGAAACGTCGATGGACGCGCTCTCGATGGCGCGCGACGAGTTCGTTTCGTTCATCCTCTCTGACATGCCACCGCGTCCGGCCAACTACGAGGACATCATCGCCGCAAACCTCGGTGTCGAGGACGTAGACGACGCCGAGGCGTTCGCGCTCGAACTCGGGCCAAATAACTGTGCGGCCAGCCAAGACGCACTCACGAGCAACTAAACCATGTACCCGCTTCAGCTTGCGTTAGACCTGAGCGCGCTGTTCCCGAGAGGCATCCTTCCGTACGCCCTCGGCGGCGTGCTCATCGGTGTCGGCGTCGCAACCATCTACCTCGCCACCGGTATCCACGCTGGAGCGAGTACGTTCTTAGAATCGTCGCTGTCGTACGTCTCAGACTTAGCACCGTTGAACCGCTTTTCCTACCGCGAGTCGCGCGACTGGCGCGTGGTGTTCACCCTCGGCATCGTCCTCGGCGCGGGGGTGTACGCCCTCGCGTTTCAGGACGGCATCTGGGTGACGGACGTTCAGTGGTGGCGGCTCCTCGTCGGCGGCGTGCTCATCGGCATCGGCACCCGCCTCGGGAAGGGCTGTACCTCGGGCCACGGCGTCTGTGGGATTGGCTCGCGCTCGCGTACCTCGCTCACGAACGTCGCCGTCTTCCTGCTGGTCGCCGCCGGAATTGCACACCTCGTGCAAGCAGTGGGGGTGTCGCCGTGAGCGACGACCGCCACCCGCTGTTCATGCCCGTCATCTTCGGTGGCGGGCTCATCTTCGGCTTCGGCCTCGCGCTCAGCCAGATGGCGAAACCGGAAGTCGTCCTTGACTTCCTCCAGTTCGAGGACTTCGGCCTTCTGTTCGTGATGGGCGGGGCCGCAGTCGTCTCCGGACTGGCGGTTATCGTGGGCACGCGCTTCCTGCAAAACGCACCGCTCACGGGTCGCGAGTACACGCCGCGAGTCAAGGACTTAGACCGCGACGTGCTTGTCGGCGGGGCCGTCTTCGGCGTTGGCTGGGGCCTCTCCGGCATCTGCCCGGGCGCAGGGTACGCCAGCCTCGGCATTGGAAACTATCCCGTGCTCCTCGCCATCGGCGGAATGTTCGTTGGCGCGTACGCACAGAGCTACTGGAAGGCGGTTCGACGCGACGATTCAGCACCGACATAGGCAAAAAAATTTGAGAAACAGTATTGTACACAAATCCCAAAATCGAAACAACTACCACGATGAACCCACCGCACACCCTAACCCGCATGATTCGACCCACCACACACCCCACTCGCTTCGGGGGGTGGAGCTGATGTTCGGCATCGAAACCCTCCCGGCAACCGTGCAGGCGGCCGCAACCGTTGGCTTCGTCCTGAGCGAGGCGTTGGTGCTCTACGTCGGCTACGGCACCCTCACGAGCCTCGCCGGGCCGACGCTCAACGAAACCGTACAGGGTGACTGAGTGTGTCAATTCTCGGTTTGAGCCTCGGCCTCGCCGCGCTGTTCGTCGGCTTTGGTCTGCTCATTGGCATCCTGTTTGGCTTCTTTGGGATGGGCGGGTCGTTCCTCGTCACGCCCGCCTTGCTGGTGATGGGTTATCCGGCGAAAGTCGCGGTCGGCAGCGGGCTCGCGTTCGTGTTCGGTACCTCGATTATCGCCGCGCTCAGACACCGCGACCTCGGACAAGTTGACTACAAACTCGGCGCGATGTTCGTCGTCGGCATGACCGCGGGCATCGAGGTGGGAAAGCGTCTCGTGCTCGTCCTCGAAGCCGCGGGGCTCGCAGACACAGTCGTGAGCGTCGCCTACGTCGTCTTGCTCGCCACGGTCGGTCTGTTCGTCCTCAGAGACGCCCGCACCGCAGACGACAGCGACGGCGAAGACAACTCGGCCATTCTCCGGGCACTGCGCCGCGTCCGACTCCCACCAGTTATCACACTCAAAGGCGACATCGAGGTGTCCATCTGGGTCGGCCTGACCATCGCCTTCGCCATCGGTATCCTCTCGGGATTCCTCGGCGTCGGTGGCGGGTTCCTCCTCATGCCCGCGATGATGTACGGCCTCGGCGTACCGGCGGCAGTCGCGGTCGGCACCGACGTGTTCCAAATCACCATCTCCGGGGCGTTCGGTGCGTTCCGCTACGCACAGGAAGGCGCGGTCTCCCTCCCCGTCGTGACCACGCTCCTCGCCGGGAGCGCGCTCGGTGCGCGTGTCGGCGCGGCCGCAACTGACGTGGTGGACGAAGACGCCATCAAGGGCTACTTCGCCGCCATGTTGCTCGCAGGCGCACTCGCCGTTGCGAGCAAGAAACTTGGTGCAGTATACGCCATCGACCTGCTCTCGACGGTGAGCATGGCGCTCATCTTCGGCGCGGCAATTCTCGTGAGCGGGGCGATTCTGTACCGCGCTGCGGTGAACATCCGACAGGAAAGTCGGGCAGAGAGCCTCGCCGACTAACGACACTTCTAGCTGCCTGACCGCCACCGTTTATCCCGGTTGGCAGCGTACGACGGCGTACAATGTCGAGTGAGACACTCACCTCCGACGTGCCAGAGGATACTCGAAGTCGCCGCGAGGCGACTGGTCGAGAAATTCTCCGGCGATGAAACTGTTTCTGTGACGAGCACACCAGAGGGTGTCGTCCTGCGCGTAAACGACGAAACGACCGTTCTTTCGAGAGCGGCCGCCACCCGCCTGCGCGACGCGCTCAGAGACGCACTCACCGAAACCCGCGAGTACGTCTACACGTCTGGAACGTACCGCGAAGACGGTTCCTACGTCGTCGCCCGACGCGGTGCGACGTCTGTGGGTCACAGCAAGGTGTTCGAGGACTTTCGAGAACTGCAACGACTCTACGACCGCCTCCCCGAGGCGTTCACCGCCGACGACCTGAGTCGGTCGGGACTGACCGGTGGCCGCCGCCACATGCTACTGCGTCACTTCGTGGAGCATCCGGCGTTCGACTGCCGACTCGAACATCGCCAGCCGCTCACAGCGCGAAAAGTCGGCTAGCGCCGAACGCTTTTGCGCCTGCCAGTTGTGACTCCGGTATGCCACAACCACGACCCGCCACCTTCTCAATCGTTGCGCGCGACCACGACACCGACACTGTCGGGGTCGCCGTCCACTCGAAGTTCATCAGCGTCGGCTCCGTCGTCCCGTTCGTGAGCGCCGATGCCGGGGCAATTGCAACCCAGAGCTTTGCAAACGTCGCCTACGGGCCTGCGGGATTGGCACTGCTCCGCGACGGTGAGTCCGCAGAAGCCGTCATCGAGCAACTCACCGCCGCAGACGACGAGGCAGCGTCACGACAGGTCGGCGTTATCGGCCAAGACGGCTCCGTCGCGGCATTTACGGGCGACGAGTGTTTCGACTATGCGGGCGACATTCAGGGTGAGAACTACTCCGTCCAGGGCAACATCCTCGTGAGCGAGGAGACGCTGACGGCGATGGCAGCCGCCTTCGAGGAGACGACAGGTGGGCTGCCCGAAAAACTGCTGGCGGCGCTCCACGCTGGAAATGACGCGGGCGGCGACAAGCGCGGCGAGCAGAGCGCGGCGATGTACATCGCAAAGCCCGAGGGCGGTTACGACGGCGGGAACGACCGCTGGGTGGACGTGCGCGTCGACGACCACGAAACCCCAATTGACGAACTGGAGCGCGTGTTTCGGCTCTACGACATCACGCTGCTCTCGCGCGCCGCCCCCGAGGAGACCCGCGAACTAGCTGGCGAGACGGCACAGGAGGTTTCAGAGACGCTCGCGGCGATGGGACTCTACGACGGTACGCCGGACGAGACGTTCGCCGCAGACGAACGCGAGGCCCTCGAACAGTTTCGCGGCCTCAACAACTTCGAGAACCACGACCTCGCGGTCATCGAAGACGCTCTCGCCCGCGGGTGGGACGCGGCGAGTGGGTCGGGCGAGAAACGACTCGTGAACGCGCTCTGGCACGGCCTTTCACGGCTCGACCGAGTGTAGGGAACAGGTACTTTTGCCCCGCGTGTGTAGCGAATCGTATGCGCTCTGAAGAGGAAATTCGCGCCCAGTACGAATTTCTCGCCGAAGAACTCGATGACGAGGACATGAATCACAAGGGAGTCAAACAGATGTTCACCTACTATAAGCGTGCGCTCGGCTGGGTGTTAGAAGAGGAGTATATATAGGCTGTTCCCACCGCATTCGGTACTTTTATGTATCATACTGGAATTTATCCAGTTGACGCTTCGATTGGAGGGCCGAAGCGTCAGCGGGGACCAATTCAGGGCGGCAAGCATGCCTGGGGGCCGCTCCCTCAGGCGTTGCTTACCTTTTGATGATCACTACGAGATTGAGAGCGACGTGTCTTCGTCGCTTGCACCTTCGTCCCATTCGAGTTCTAACTCCAAACTGAGTTCGCCCTTCTTCGCGCCTCGTGAGGTTTCGCGCTCTGCTTTCACCTCGAAGGTGACCCGCGCGGGCGGGTTCATACTGACCGATTCGCCCCCGGACACGAGGGTGACCTCGTCTCCTGCATCGAGCTTGTCTGCAATCGTGCGCAGGTAGGTCGCAACCTCGGCGCGTGTCTGTGACTGCTCTGACTTGAATAACACTTCTTCTGGCATCCCTCTCTCCTACGCGAGCCAGTCAGATAAGTAGCGAGGCTCCGCCCACTAACTGTTTCCCACCACGCCCAGTAACATTCAGTTCAGACTGTCAGTATCAAATTCGCACCTTTTGTCCCACCCATCAAGAATTAAATAGTTTCTATATTTGTGGCAAAGTACAAGAAAGATAACCGCCTATCCACGTTTTTATCGCCCGATATGTTTATCCTATTCGGGTTAATATGTCTGATTGAAAGCAAAGATGTACGACTTGACAGGATTCCAGCGAGACCTCCTCTACGTCATCGCTGGGAGCGACGACCCCCACGGGCTCGCTATCAAAGAAGAACTCGAAGAGTACTACGAAAAAGAGATACACCACGGACGGCTCTACCCGAATCTCGACACCCTCGTCGACAAGGGCCTCGTCGAAAAGGGACAGCGCGACAGACGGACGAACTTCTACACGCTCACGCGTCGCGGCCGCCGTGAAATCGAAGCGCGCAACGATTGGGAAGCGCGCTACATCGAATAGACCGTATTCTAGTCTCTGCGTTTCTCGTAAGAAGGGTTACTCAGCCGACGGCTCGCCACCGTCGGTCGTCGCATCCACAGAGGCCGCCTGCTCCGGTGGCTCAGTGAGATACGTCGGGTCGACCGCATACGGCTGAATCTGCGTGCCCGCGATGAGCTCTGGGAGAATTATCCGTGCAAAGTGGACGAGGAGCACGAGCAAGATTGGGCCGAGGAAGATGCCGTACCACCCGAACAACAGTGGCCCGAAGATGTAGGCGAACATCACGGCACCGACGTGGAGATTTCGCCCAGAGACGTACGGCCGGAGCACGAAGTCAGGGAGCGTATCGACGATGATGAACGAGACGGCGGCGAACACGATGACGAACCAGAACTGTGGCTCCTCGGAGAGAACGGTCACGATTCCGAGATACGCGGTCACGGGGAAGTAGACGAGTTTCATGCCAACGACTGGGATGAGACTCGCCACGCCCGCAAGCAAGCCAATGAGTGCGGCGTAGGGAACGGAGAGGCCGGGTGGGCTCATGAAGTCGAGCACCGAATACGAGAGCACGGCGATAATCGCGGTCAACACCGCGTTCAGGATGTTCCCGAAGAAGATGTTGTGAAAGTCCTCATCGACGTTTTTCAGATACGTTTCGAGCACGCCGCGTTGGTCACCGAAGCGACTCTGGAACCAGCGAGTAATCTTGTGGCCGTCGCGTAGGAGGTAGAACGCGAGGGCAATCATGACGAACAGGTGTAAGAGGAGATTGCCGATGAACCCCGCGTAGTTGAGCCCTTGGTCTAAAATCTCTTGGAGCGTTTCGAAACCGGTGTCCGTTTCGATGTACGAGACGGGGTCATCGACGATGGTCGAGACGTCGAGATAGGGTTGTAACGCGACCGAGAGCGGGCCGAGTTCGACCGTGTTCTGGACGGCGTTCAGTTCTTGGAGAGCGATTGCAATGGAGTACGCGAGTAATACCAGTGCCGGGAGCGCGAGGGTAAACAGCGCGACGAACGCGGCAAGCGACCGAGGATAGATGCGCGTTTTGAGCCGGTCGTAGATGGGCCGCGTCGCGTAGTAGATGAACACGCCAAAGACGAACGTGCCGATAAACGAGTAAAAGACAAACAGCAGGGCAATCCCGAGAACCGCTCCGATAACCGACCAGCCAAGGCGCGAGCGGTCCATGTCCGTACCAACCATGTCCATCGGTTTGTGTGCGTGGTGGATAAACGTTCGTGGGGCCAGAGCGGAGATTTTTAGCACCCGGCAGAGAATGCTACCGAAGTGACTGATTTCGTTGCCCAACTTGCACTCGCACCACTCGATAGCACGGTGGTTCGCATCGCGCTCGCCGGAGCGCTCGGTCTCTTTCTTGGTCTCGAACGTGAGTGGTCGCAGAAGTCGGCGGGGATTCGCACGTTTTCGCTTACGAGCCTGCTCGCCGCGGTGTTCACGATTCTCGACACCGACCTACTGCTCGTGGTGGGTGGCCTGCTCATCATCGTCCAAGGCGTCCTCCTTGCGTTCCAGGGGCTGAAAGACGAAGAGAAGGGGCTTTCGCTTACGACTTCCACGTCGATGCTCGTCGCGTACGGCGTCGGCTCGCTCGTCGCAAGCGGCCTCATCATCGAGGGCGTGGCGGTGGCTATGCTCTCGTCGCTGTTGCTCGTGTTGAAACGCGAGTTGCACAGTTTCGCATGGGGGCTGTCGCGCGAAGAGGTGCGTTCGACCACGGAGTTCGCCATCCTCGCGTTCGTCATCTTCCCGCTGCTCCCGAGTGAGCCGATTGGTTTCGACCTGAACGGGATTCGCATCGCCGCAGAGCCACAAGTCGTCTGGCTCATGGTCGTCACCGTCGCCGGAATTGGTATCGCGAACTACGCCATCGTCAAGAGCTACGGCGGCCGCGGAATTGCGGTCACAGGCTTTTTCGGTGGGCTTGCGTCTTCGACCGCCGTCGTCGGGACGATGATGGACCACGTCCGCCAGCGCCCCGACGCCACCTCGTATGCGGTTGCTGCCATCCTCCTCGCGGATGCAGCGATGGCGCTTCGTAACCTGCTCATCGCAATCGGGTTTACGCTTTCTACAGAGCGCGTTCTGGTGGGTGCGGCCGCCCCGCTCGGTGCGGTCATCCTCTGTAGCCTGCTCGTCGCGGCGTACACCGCAGACTGGTCGCAGAAAGTCGAGATGAAACTCGACAACCCCTTCTCGCTCAGGAACGCCCTCGGCTTCGGCGCGATGTTCCTCGTCATCATCGTCGCAGGCGGCCTCGCGGAAGCCCAGTTCGGCACGATTGGCTTTTATGTCACCGCAGTCCTCTCGGGGCTCGTGTCGAGTGCGGGGGTCACCACTTCGACGGTCGTACTCTACCGAACCGGGGGACTGCCCTACGACACGGCAATCGTCGGCATTCTCATCGCAACGGCCTCAAGCATCCTCGTGAAAGCGGCGCTCGTTGCCTTTGGACCCAGCCGCAAATTCGCGTTGCGCGTTGGCATCTGGAGCGCGGTGTTGCTCGTCGCGGCGACCGTGATGACCCTGCTCGTCACCTTCTAAATTTCGCCGGTATCGCAACCAAGTTTATCACGCTTTGTAGCACAGTTTGTGCATGGACCGAGAGACTGCTCGACCACAGGTCCGCGAGTTGCCCGGAAAACGCGCCCAGAAATGGGTGTCATACCACCAGCAAACCGCGGCGCCTAGCACCTATGTCTACGATTTTGTGTGGGATATTACTGCGGACGCAGAAGGCCCATTTTGTACCGACGTTGACGGCAACGTGCTCATGGATTTCACGAGCCACGTCGGGGCTGCCCCCCTCGGGTACAACAACCCGAAACTCATGGAGAAACTCGAACGGTTCGACCTCGTCGACCCGATGAAGATTGCGGGGCAAGATTTCTACGTTGCCGGCGCAGGCACCCCTGACGACCCACAAATCCCCGGCCCAGCCGTCCTGATGGACCGGCTCACCGACATCACCGCCCACTACGACATGGACACCGTGTTCCTCTCAAACAGTGGTGCCGAAGCCGTCGAAAACGCCATCAAAATCTGCTACGACAACAGCGACGGCGCGAAGTACGGCCTCACGTTCCAAGGCGCGTTCCACGGCCGCACCCTCGGCGCGCTCTCGCTCAACCGCTCGAAAGAGGTGTATCGACGCCACTACCCCGAGATTGCGGGGATTCACGACGCGCCGTTCTGTGCAGACCGAACCTGTACGCCCGACTCGTGTGACTGTGGCTTTTTCGTAGAAAACACCTCAACCCTGCGAAAGCGCTTGCACCCGAAGAAGGGACACATCAACCCCGAAGAAGTCGCCTACCTCATTATGGAACCCGTCCAGGGCGAGGGTGGGTACAACATCCCGAGCGATGCGTTCATGCAGGAGATTGCGGACGTCTGTGCTGAGTACAACATCACCCTCATCGCAGACGAGATTCAGTCGGGAATCGGTCGTACCGGGAAGCTGTGGGCCTCTGACCACTACCCAATCACGCCAGACGTCATCACCTGCGCAAAGGGGCTTCGCGTCGGCGCGACCGTTTCGCGGTCGGACGTGTTCCCGGCAGAGAAAGGTCGCATTTCATCGACGTGGGGGGCAGGTGACATCCTCGGGGCGATGCAAGGCACGCTTACCCTCGACGCCATCGAGCAGTACGACCTGCTTTCAAACGCCACAGCGCGCGGTGAACAGTTGAAAGAACAGTTCGCTGACGCGGAAAACGAGAAGGTTGTCGACGTGCGCGGACTCGGGTTGATGCTCGCCGTCGAGCTCGATTCGCGCGAGCGCCGCGATGCGGTAATTAACGAAGCGTTGAAGCGTGGCTTGCTCATCCTCGGCTGTGGGTACAAGACGGTTCGGCTCCTGCCGCCACTCGACGTGACCGAGCGCGAGATGGCGCTCGGCGCAGACCTCCTTCTCGAAGCTATCAACGCAGCTTAACGTCGCGGTAGGAACGGCGTATTCACGACACTGGTAAAATCTTATTTTCTATGATATGTTGGTTTTGAAGAAATCTGCGTTTCCGACGCACACCCGTTCAGTGTGCTGAAACTAGCGTATGTTAGGACTAGACATACTGTGTCGAATTACAGAACGGAGTTTCTATTACCTCGCAGGCGTATGGGTAAGGCATGGTTCACACGTGCCGAAACTGCAAACGGGCGTTCACCAGCAAACTGGACTTACAGCTCCACCAGGACAACTGCTCTGACGCGCAGTTGTTCTGCTCGCAGTGTGGTGAGCGATTTGCAGAACGACGGGCGACACGAGATGGGTGGTACTATCGATGTCCGACAGAGGACTGTGAGGGACAGGAGATTGGCGAGGATCTCCACTACGTCTCTGACATGATGGTCGTACGATAACTAACGGCGCGGTTCGCGGTCTGGCACGTGTTTTTCGGGTGTTTTTCCTGTAGCAAAACTACATTGTCTTTGCGTTCGTACAGTTCGAATGAATGATACGGGTTCGAAATCTCAGGAAAGAGTACAGCGGATTCGTCGCCGTCTCTGACAGCAGCTTTTCTGTCGAACCCGGTGACGTGTTTGGTATCATCGGGCCAAACGGAGCGGGGAAAACGACGACGCTCAAGATGCTCGCCGGACTCCTCACGCCGACGAACGGCACGGCAACCGTCGCGGGCCTGCCCGCAGACGACCCGGAGATGCGGACGCGACTTGGCTACCTCCCAGAAGAGTCGCCGCTCTACGAGGAGATGACGCCCAACTCTTATCTCCGCTTTTTCGCAGACCTCTACGATGTGCCCCGCGACGTGGCCGACGAGCGCATCGAAGACACCTTAGACGCCTTAGACCTCGCCTACCGCGACCGGCGGCTCGGTGATATGTCGAAGGGGATGCGCCGGAAGGTTGCCATCGCGCGGTCGCTCGTAAACGACCCGGACGTCCTCATCTACGACGAACCCGCGAGCGGCTTAGACCCGCTCACGACGAACTACGTGCTCGAATTCACCCGCGACCTGAGCGCGCAGGGCAAGACCGTCGTCTTCAGCGCGCACAATCTCTTTCACGTCGAAAGCATCTGTGACCACCTCGTCATCATGAACAAGGGGGAGATTGTGGCGCGCGGAACCGTCGGGGAGATTCGAGAAACGCACGGCAAGACGGCCTACCACGTGTTCACTTCGGTTCCGCTGCCTGAAACGACGCCCGATGGCGACCGACACAAAGTTGTCGTCGAGAGCATGGCCGAGGTGGACGCGATTCGAGACGCGGCACAGGCCGCAGACGGCGACGTGGTCGACCTCAGAACCGACGAGCCGAGTCTCGAAGACATCTTCCTCGACCTTGCGAAAGGAGCGACGACGGCGTGAACCCGCGGAAGATTCTGCGCATTGCACGCTGGGAGGTGACCAAAGGGGCCGGGGGCATCGACCGGAAAACCCTCGTCGCGGGCGTTGTTGCGATTGCCCTCCTCGGCGTCGTCTCTGCGGCCGCTGTCGGCCACGGCGTCGCCTTAGACCGCGGGATTTACCGTGTGAGCGTCGATGAGTCGAGTCCGTACTACGGCCCCGTCGCCGCAGATCCGACGTTCGACATCCGCGAACCGGGGTCTACAGAGGTTGAAATCACCATCGAAGACGGGGGTTTTCGGGTGAGTCCCACCCCGAAAGGTCGCGCCGCGTTCGCAGAACTCAGACGCGCCGTCGAACGCTACAATGACCGCGTTATGGCAGCAGAGCAAAACCAATCTGCGGCGTTCCCGGTCGCGGTTTCCATCACCTACGCCAACCGCGGCGGGGGTGAGGTGGTCGTGCCGGGCGACGCGGGGCAATCTCAACCGACGACCGCAGACCAACCGGCGGGCGGAGAGTCACCCGCACAGGGAACCGAAGCAGGAGATGGAACTGGCGGCGCTGGGGGTGCGACGACGCCCATTCCACAGAACGACCAGTCCGTGAGCGACGCGCTGTTCGGCGGCGGTACGGGGGACACACCGAGCGACATCGCGCCGCCGTTCCCCTTCGAGTCGCTGGCACTCGCGTTCCTGTTCGTCCTCCCGATGAACTTCGTGATACAGGCCTACGGTGGCTCGATTCTCAAAGAGCGCATCAACCGCCGGGGCGTGCTATTACTCGTCACGCCAGTGTCTCGCTACGACATCGTTGCCGGAAAGACGCTCCCCTACTTCGCCGCAGCCCTGACTATCACGACGGTCATCGCGCTCGCCATCGGTGGCGGCCTCGTCTCGATTACGGCGGTGATCCCGCTCGCGCTCGTGTTCCTCGCGGCGACGTTCCTCGCGGGGATGTTCGCCCGGTCGTTCAAGGAACTCACCTTCGTGACGGTCGCAATCAGCGTGTTTCTCACGACCTACGCGTTCGTCCCGGCCATCTTCACCGACCTGAACGCGATTGCGCTCATCTCGCCGCTCACGCTCGTTGTGCGCGACCTACAGTCTGAAGCCATCACCGCGGGCGAGTACGCCTTTGCGACGCTCCCGCTCTACCTCACTGCGGGCGTCCTGTTCACCCTCGGTGTCGGCGTCTACCGCGAGGAGGACATGTTCACCCAGCGGGCGGTTCACCTGAAGGCGCTTGACGCGATTTCGAGTCGCATCCGCGGCCGGCGGAGTATCGCATTTCTCTCGATCCTGTTCATCCCGTTCGTGTTCGTCGCGGAGTTGATGGCGATTGCGACGCTGTTCGCGCTTCCGATGACGTTCTCGATACCGGTGTTGTTGGTGTTGATTGCGCTCGTCGAAGAACTCGCAAAGAGCATCCACATCTACGCCGGGTTCGAGACGGCAAAGTTCGACCGCCGATTCTCGCTCGCACTCGTACTCGGCGCGCTCTCGGGACTCGGCTTTTTCCTCGCAGAAAAGCTCACGCTCATCAGCCAAATCGTCGGCCTTCCCGAACTCCAGTTGGGAAGCGTCGCCTTCACGGGCGTCGAGATGAGCGGTCTCGCGCTGCTCGGACTCTTGCTCGCTCCGCTCGCGCTCCACGTCGTGACGGCGACCATCTCCGCGATAGGGGCCGCGCGTGGCGCGCGTTCCTACGCGGTCGCCCTCGGGGTGGCTATCTTCGTCCACACGATGTACAACCTCACGGTGGTGACGCAGTTTGGGTGACCCACGCCTCGCCATCACGCGCCGGGAGTTGGGTGCGATAACGAGCGAGAAAACCATCGTCCTCGCACTGCTCATCCAACTGTTCATCGCGGCGTTCTCGTCGTTTCTGGTGGTCGGACTCGTCTCGCTGTACGACCCCGGCAGCGTCTCTGACGGCCAAATCGTCACCGTCGGCGTCGCAGGCGATGCAAGCGAGTCGGTCGAAGATGCCGTGCGGTCGGTACGCGGAAGCCGGGCGCGCTTTTTCGAGAGCCGCGACCAGGCCGAACGCGCCTTCGAGAACGGGGGTGTCGATGCGCTCTTACTTGCGAACCAGCGCGATGACGACCGCATCGGGGTCGAAACAGTCGTGCCGAAAGGCAGTCTGCGCACGACGCTCATCGTCACACAGGTTCGTGAGGTACTCGAAGCGCTCGAACGCGAAGAGCGGGTGGCGCGTCAAAACGAGCTTTCAGCGACGCCAGTGAACCTCCCGCCAGAGGTGTCTGCGAGTCCGTACTTCGGCTTCACCTACACCATCTTACTCCCACTGCTCTGTCTGTTGCCGGTGTTCATCAGCGGGTCGCTCGTCGTCGACTCAATCACCGAAGAGCGCGAGCGCGGAACCTTCGAACTTCTGCGGGTTGCCCCCATTACGCTGGTCGATATTGTCGATGGCAAGCTGTTTGCCGCCGTCGTCCTTGCGCCCGCGCAGGTGGCCCTGTGGCTGGTGTTGCTCACGGTAAACGGCATCTCGATTTCCGATGTCGGGTTGCTGCTCGTGTTCGTCACCGCGCTCACGCTGGTGGTCGTGAGCGGTGGGGCTGGCATTGCGCTGTTCTTTGGCGACCGACAACGGTCGCAGCTTGCGTATTCGACTGGCTTGCTGTTGTTCTTCGCCAGTTTGGTGTTCCTCCCCGAGCACCCGTCATCGACGATTGCACGCCTCGCCATCGACAGCGCGGCTCCCATCTCTTTTATCAGCGTGGCTGGCGCGCTCGTCGTCGGTGCGCTCTGTCTCGGCTTCCTCCGCGAGTTCGCGCGCCGAACGGGCAAAGACCAACTGTAGCTTTTTGGTTCTGGTCTGTGTGCTGTTGGCATGGAGTATACCACCCTCGGCTCGACGGGTATGGAGGTCAGTCGGCTGTGTCTTGGCTGTATGAGTTTCGGCACCCCGAAGTGGCGTGACTGGGTGTTAGAAGAGGACGACAGCCTCCCCATCATCGAACGCGCAATCGACCTCGGTATCAACTTTTTCGACACGGCGAACATGTACTCGGTCGGTGAATCAGAGCGCATACTCGGCAACGCCCTCGAAGGCCGCCGCGAGGAGAACGTCGTCGCGACGAAGGTCTTTTTCGAGATGGACGACGAAAACCGCAATTCGAGTGGCCTCTCGCGAAAGGGTATCGAACAGGAGTTGAACGCGAGTTTAGACCGGCTCGGGATGGACACCATCGACCTCTATCAGACCCACCGCTGGGACTACAACACGCCAATCGACGTGACGCTTTCTGCGCTGTCAGATGCGGTCCGCAGGGAGAAAGTCCGGTACATCGGCGCGAGTTCGATGTGGACCCATCAGTTCGCAGAGTCACTGCACACGAGCGAAGCACTCGGCCTCGAACGCTTCGTGACGATGCAAAACCACTACAACCTGCTCTACCGCGAGGAGGAACGCGAGATGCTCCCGCTCTGTGAGAAGGAGAACGTCGGCGTGATTCCGTGGAGTCCGCTCGCCCGGGGCTACCTCGCCCGCCCACACCGGGAACGCGAAAGCACCACGCGTGGGAAATCAGACCGGTATGCACGCATCCACCCTTATCTCGAAGGCGGTGGCCGCACCATCAACGAGCGCGTAGAGGAGGTCGCAGCCGAGAAGGGCGTCACGATGGCACAGCTCTCACTCGCGTGGTTGTTACACAAAGAGTGGGTTGACGCGCCGATTATCGGGACGACGAGCATCGAACACTTAGAACAAGCCGTCGCTGCGCTCGACATTTCGCTGTCAGAAAGTGACATGGACTACTTAGAAGAACCGTACCAACCGGTGCGGGTTGCTGGACACGAATAGGCAGCAAAAATCCAGCGCCGAGAGGTTAGGCGCGGGTCTCCGCGGATTGAGACCCCGGAGACCCCCGGACAGCGGCCCCTTTTCCCCAAATCCGTCGGGTGTACGCTACCCCTAGTGTGGCGCAAGTGGCCACGACGGTACCCGACAATTGTAGGTTTGAGGCAGGGACTATCCTAGCGTTGCTTGTTATTTCAGGGACTTTATGTACGCTCTTCTAACAACACCGCTGTGAGGACGGATTTCGTCCCGCGTCGAACCCGTTCTGAGACCGCTTGCTGGGTGATGTCTAACTGTGTTGCGATGTCTGCGAGCGTCGATTCACGGGGAACGTCGAAGTAGCCGTGGTTGAGGGCGAGGGTGAGCGTTTCGCGCTGTTCGGGCGTCAGTCCGAACTCGAAAGCGTCTTCGGTTTCTCCGAGGGTGTACACTCTGGTCAGGTCGAACGTGATGTCGTGTTCGATACAGTAGTCGTGGAACTGAGAGAGGTGTGCGTGGTCGCCAAAGCGGAGGTGGAACGCCCAGCGTTCGTTGCCGTGGGCTTTCAGAATCGTGGCCTGTGACTCTGCGATGCCGTATACCAGACTTTCGATTGACTCGGTCCACTCGACGCGATACAGCACCGAACTGCCAACTTCATCGAGTCGGGTTAGCTCTTTGACAATCGGACTGTCTCTGACGGACTGTTCGAACGCGGCTAAATCACCGCCGGACGCCCAGAAGAAGGGCATAATCTCCTCTGAGGTGGGGACGACCCGTTCGAGGTCGATTTGTACCGATTCATCGGTGTGCAACACTCGTCCGAGATTAAATTCTGACGCCGGGATGGTAAACTCGGCAATAACACTCACAGGAGGTATATCGCGCGGATACAGAAAATAACTTTCTCAGGAATCGTCTGCAGTTGCTGGGTTGACACGCCCGATTCCGCGGTCCATTCGGACGAGCAACCCCACCGTCACAACCGCGACGACGAGGTGTAACAGTGCGAGCACGAGAACGCTCTCTACGGTGGCACCCGTCATCCGGCCGGCAATCCACAACGGCGCGGTCGAAAGCAGGAGTATCACTGCCGCAACGGCGATGAAATTCCGTCGCGGGTGGGCCGTATAGCGGTCGAGTAGCGTGTAGGCGAACACGCCACCGGCAGAGCCAACGACGCTCACGCCAGTCACCTGCGACCACGAGAGCGGGGCAAACGACGCCGGGATGACGCCGAACACCCCCGCGACCCCTCGTACAACCGTCGTCGCGACGACGGCGACGCCGACGACGACGATGCCGATACGAAAGAGGTAGTCTACCCGCGCATAGGTGACACGCGCTTCCGGTGACTCAGCCTCCAATGCCATACGCTATCAATAGGCACGAGCGAATTTCAGTGTTGTCCTCCACGCGCCCGCACTCACCGGCGGTTTACGGCCGCCCGGTTCGAGACGGCTTGTGCCGACTGCTCGCGCGTGTGAACCGCTCTCGGACACACGTTTATCACCCGTGGCGGCCCACACAGCACCAATGGAATCTGACACTGGTCGAATGCTTCACCGCCTCCACGGGCGCGTTCAGGTGCTCTGGATTGGACAGGCACTCGTCGGTGCCCTCTTTTTCGGCGGTGTCGCTGTCGCTGCCGCGACGTTTGTAAACGGCTTTTCGCCGCAAGCTCTCTTCCTCGGTGGTGGGGTGTTCGTCGTTCTCGCGCTCGTTGGCAGCCTCCTCGCGGTTGCGCGCTACCGGCGCTGGCGCTTTGCGCTGTACGACGACTATCTCTACTTAGAACGCGGCGTGTTCACCCGCGTGAACACGGTGGTACCGTTCGTCCGCGTCCAGCACGTAGACGCCCGGCGCGGCCCACTCGAACGCCTCGTGGGCCTCGCAACCGCCGTGGTGTACACCGCCGGGTCGCGCGGGGCGGACGTGACGATTCCTGGCCTCACCCCCGACGGCGCGGATAGCCTCCAAGACCAGCTCAAAGAACTCGCCATCGACGCAGAACCCGAGGACGCCGTATGAAACTCAGCCCGCTCTCGATTCCCTACCGCCTCGCGCGGTTCGCCGGGGGACTCGTGTGGGTGCTCATCTTCGCTGGCTTTGGCTCTGCGTCGATGTTCGGCATGGACGTTGGCATCGCCACGCTCGGTGGCCTGTTGGTGCTCGGCGGTGCGCTCCTCGTCGGGTATCAGGTGCGCTACTACCAGCGATTCGAGTACACGCTCACCGCAGACTCACTCGATATTACCTCTGGCGTGCTCTCACGGACGAACCGCGAAATCCCCCTTCGGCGCATCCAGAACGTCGATGTCCACCAAAATCTGTTCCAGCGCGCGCTCGACATCGCGGAGGTGCGCGTCGAAACCGCCGGCGGGAGTTCGACCGAAGCAACCCTCCAGTACGTAACCACGGCCGCAGCCAGCAGGCTCGTAGACGACGTTGCCCGACTCAAGCGCGGTGAGGCGGCCGAAGACGAACCACCCGAGGAAACGGCGCTGCTCTACGAAATTACATCCCGAGAGCTTGCGCTGCTCGCGTTTGTCTCGCTCGATTTACGCTTCGTCCCACTGCTCAGTCTCGCAGTTCCGGTCGTCGCGCCGACTGTGTCGCGCTTCGTCCTCACGGACCCGGTTACCGGCTTCATCCTCGCCGCCCCACTCGGGGTCGTCGCGCTCATTCTCCTCTCCGTCGTGACGAGCGGCGCAGCGGCGGTTGCCAACTACTACGGGTTTCGCCTCACGCGGGCGAACGGCGACCTGCGCTACGAGCGCGGGCTCCTCCAGCGGTACAACGGCACGATTCCGCTCGATAAGGTACAGGCGCTCACGATACGCGAAAACGTCCTCCAGCGGTTCGTCTCGCACGCGAGTCTCGGCGTCGAGACGGCAGGCTACGCACCCGGCCAGGGCGCAGGCGGGGGCTCCGAGGCGGCGATTCCACTCGCTCCCACCGAGCGCGTTTACTCGCTCGCACAGACTATCGAACCGTTCGGCACGCCCAGCTTCGAACGCCCGCCAAAACGCGCCCGCGAACGCTATACGGTGCGCTATACGCTCGTGCTCCTCGTGGCGACCGGGCTATTGTACGCCGCTGTGCAGTTTTTCGCCTTCGACATCGCGTGGTGGGTGCCACTCGTGGGCGTCGTCCTTACTCCCGTCGCGGCGCACTACCAGTGGAAAAATCTGGGCTACGCACTCACCGACGACTACGTGATAACGCGGGCCGGGTTCTGGGTGCGCACCACGAAAATCGTCCCGTACTACCGCGTCCAGACGGTGGCGACCAGCGAGACGATTTTCCAGCGCCGACGCGACCTTGCCACGTTGAGCGTCGATACCGCGGGCGGGCGAAGCATCATGGGCGCGAACGCGCGGGCTGTGGATATCGACGAACAGACGGCGATGACGCTCAGAGAGACGGTCGCAGACCGCTTCCACCAGTCGCTCGTGGCGCGGCGGTCGGTTCGCTAATCACCCGAATCCGAGGAGTCGAAGCCCGTCGAAGGCGACGAGGAACAGATAAATCTGAACGAGTCCGGCGAGCACGAGCAAGACACCAGCGGCGCGCGTGACTCGCCCGGCGTTCTGTGACAGTCTGGTGAGTAGCGCCTGTCGCCCGAGCGCCGCGAGCACGGTGACGAGAATCATGAGCAGGCTCATGCCTGCGGCGTAGGCCCCGAGGGTGGCGAGCGCCGTTGTCGGCCCAGCGGCAAGCGAAGACAACGCAACCGCGATGAACAGCGGCGCAGTACATCCCGCCGCCGCGGCGGCGTACACCACGCCAAAGAGGACGAAGCCCGCTCCTGACCGGTTTCGTTCGGGGAGTTCGATGGTGACGTGGAGGAACGATGGCGTTCGGTCGAGTGCCATCGCGCCGCCGAGGAGAATCAACAGCGTCCCGACGACCAGTTCGAGGACGCTGATGTTGGTGAACGCGCGTGTCCCCACCGCGAGCACGAGACCGACGAGCGCGGCGTAGACAAGAAAGAAGCCAACGCTCACGAGCAGGCCAACGACGAGCGCACGTGACAATCGGGTTCCCACGGGTCGCTCGTCAGCCGACGTGGTGCCGAGATAATACGCCACGTAGCCCGGCAACAGCGGATACGAACACGGCGCGAAGAAGGTGAGCACGCCTGCGGTGAACGCAAAGCCGAGACGGAGGTCATCGACCATCACTCGACTCCAGCGCGAGAGATGGCGTCCTCGATTGTCGACAGGCCCGCGAGGCCGACGTGTCGCCACACCTCGTCTCCTTCGGGTGTGAACACGAGCAGGGTCGGGAGATTCTGGACGCCGTAGTGCTCGCCTGTCGTAACCGCGGGGTCCATCGCAACCGGCCACGATCCACGATACTCCTCCCAGAAGCCGCGGACGGCTGCTTCGTCGAGCTCCCACGTGACCGAGAGCATGTGGAGCCGGTCTGGGCCATAGCGGGCGCGAATCTCACCGAGGTCGCTCATCTGTGGCTTACACGGCGCACACCACGTTGCGAAGAAATCGAGCAACACTGGGCGGTCACGGGGTTGAACCTGTACTACCCCGTCGTCAAGCGTTTCGACCGTCAGTTCTTGTGGCGTAGTCGCGTTTGTACACCCGGCGAAACCACTCGCCACGGCGAACGCAGACACGCCGAGGAACCGTCTCCGGGTGGAGCCCATACTTGAACGTAGGAGGCTGGGGAGAAGTCGGTATGGCGTTTGTGAGCAATGGTCACACAACCCCGTGGGGGCTTAATCGGGTGCGAGCCAACGGATGGCATGAACCGGCGGCGCTATCTCACGATTGCCACAGCCAGCCTCGTCGGGCTGGCTGGGTGTACGAGTGGTGACAGCGGTTCGCCAACCCAGCCGACCCAAACGCCGGAGGGATTCACGCTCCCGGTTCCCGAAGCTGAGTTGAATCGTGGCGCGCCAAAAGACGCCATCCCGGCGATCGTCGACCCCGCCTTTGGCGCGGACTGGGAGGATGTCGAACTCCCTGTTCGGAGCAGGCTCGTCGGTGATTACACCGCACGTCCCCGACTCTCGCCCGACGACCGCGTAATCGGCGTCGAGCGAAACGGCAAGGCGCGCGCCTACCCACTCAAGATTCTGAACTGGCACGAGATAGTCAACGACGAGTTCGACGGGCCGTTGCTCGTCACCTACTGTCCACTCTGTGGAAGCGGCCTCACCGCAGAGCGCACTGTCGATGGAGACGTGACCACCTTCGGCGTGTCTGGCCTCCTCTGGAACGCAGACCTCGTGATGTACGACGAGAAAACAGACAGCCTCTGGAGTCAGTTGCTCGCCACGGCGATTTCCGGCGAGCGAACCGGTGAGGCACTCACACTCACGCCGTCGTCACTCACGACGTGGGGAGCGTGGCAGGCAAGCCATCCAGAGACGGTCGTGCTCTTACCGCCACCGTTTTCCGGAACCGTCGTTGGAGAGACCTCGCGTGACTACACGCGGAATCCATACGCCTCCTACGGCGACTCAGACCAGATTGGGATTGGCTTCACCGAGTTCGAAGACGACCGGCTGCACCCGAAAACGCTCGTCATCGGTATTACTGACGGCACGACGGCGCGTGCCTATCCGTTCGCAGAACTCGACGGGGCCCACGTCGTAAACGACACGGTCGGCTCGCGGCCGGTGGTGGTCGCCGCCCTCACAGACGGGTCGCTGGTCGCCTACGACCGGACGATTGGTGAGGACGTGCTGACGTTCGCGCCGGGCGAGCCGGACGAGATGACCGGCGGTGGCTCGCGCTGGCAGTTGGCGACCGGCGTCGCCATCGACGGCCCCCACGTAGGAACCCACCTAGCGCGGGCAAACGACGTGTCGCCGCTGTTCTGGTTCGCGTGGGCGACGTTCAACCCAGAGACGGACATCTACACCGGTTGACACCAGCAGCTTTTTCTCGAATCATCATCTCGAATACGTATGCAAACAGAGCGAGTCGGCGGCTTAGCAGGAGTTCTCGCTCCCACGGTTACCCTCGGAGCCATTCTACTCGGCACGGTCATCTCTCCGACGTTTACGTGGTCGGGCAGCGCGCTCTCTAATCTCGGTGCGATGGGCGCAGAAACCGCGTGGCTGTTCAACGGCGGCTTGATGCTCGGGAGTCTCCTTGCCATCCCATTTCTCGTCGTGGCCTTTCGCAGGAGTGTACACCGCCTCCAGCACGTCGGCGTCCTCCTTCTCTCACTCGCGCTGGCTGGCCTGTTTCTCGTCGGCGTGTTTCCGATGGGAACGACCTACCACTTCCCCGCCGCGCTCTCGTTTTATCTGTTCACGACGCTCGCCCTCTGGATTCACGGCTCCGGGTCGGTGCTCGCAGGCACGCCGCGACGCGGATTGGTGAGCATCTGGCTCGGCATCGCAAACATCATGACGTGGCTGGTCTGGGTCGCCCAAGGCCCGCTGACGCGCGGCGGGCTTGCGGTCCCCGAGTTCATCGGCGCGTGCGTGTTCGCCCTCTGGCTGGTGTTTACAGCCCGTCGCCTGCGCTAACCGGCGAGCGCAGAGAACTGGTTGATGTCTTCGTCAAGCCCGGTCACGATGAGTTCGTCGTCTCGCTGGATGACGAACGATGGCCCAATCTCGGTGAGCACGCTGCCGTTTCGCTCGACGGCGATGATGGTACACCCCGTGCGCTGGCGGATGTCGGCCTCTGCTATCGTCTGGCCTGCGAGATTCTGCGCGCTCATGCGAACGATTTCGATTTGTTTGTCGAACGTCATCACCTCCTCTTCTAAGATGGTCGATGCGAGCATCCGTCCGCTCACGGTGGCAAGCCCGAGGACGTAATCTGCACCAGCACGGTACATCTTCCGCACGCTGTCGGTCTCCTCTGCGCGGGCTAAGATTTCGATGTCGGGGAAGTGTTCGCGCAAGATGAGCAGACAGAACACGGAGACGGTGTCGTCTGGAAGGGCCAGAATCACCGCGCTTGCTTCTCCAATGTTCGCCCGTTGCAGCGTCTCTTCGTCCGTGGCGTCACCGACGATATCGACGCCGTCTTTCTCGACGATATCGACCACCGTGTGCGGGTGGCCCGCCGCATCGAGCGCGCGGGCGACTTCCGTCCCGACTTCGCCGTAGCCGATGATAACGACCGCCCCGCGGCGGTGTTGACGGGTTTCAGAGAGCGTGAGGCCTTTGACCTGTTCGAGTTGATCTTGGTGACCGGCGACGAGCAACATGGTGTGTTCGTCGATGACCGTCTCTGGCGGCGGCGGACTGACGAACTCACCGGAGAGCCACGCGCCGATGATGTTCGCACCGGTTTTCTCTGCAATCTGACTCTGTCTGATGGAGACGCCGTCGAGCGGACTGTCTTCTTGCACCGAGAATTCGACAATCTCGAAATCATCTGCGATTTCGACCGTGTCCCTGAGTTCTGTGCTGAGCGTCGTCGTCACCTTGTTCGCCAGGCTTTCACCGACGAGTCGGCGCGGTGAGAAGACGAAGTCGGCACCGGCATAGCGGTGGTAGCGGGCGGCATCGTGGGTTTCGACGAACGTGATAACGCGCGTGTCACAGACGTCTTTCGCCGTGAGCGCGATGCTCGCGTTCGTCTCGTCGTCTTCGTCTGCGACGACGGCGCGCGCTTTGGCGATGTTCGCGGCTTTGAGCGTTTCGTTCGTCTCGGGGTCGCCGTAGATGACCGGGACGCCGTTTTCGTAGAGCACGTTTGCCTCCTCGCGGTTTGCCGCGATGACCACTGACGGAATGTCGCGGTGTTTGAGTTCGGCAATCAACGTCTCGCCGCGTGGCGTGTAACCACAGATAATGACGTGATCTGCCAGTTCTTCGACCGAATTCGGCGCGCGCATCGAAAGGCGGGTTTCGATCCACGGTACGACGAACAGGGGCAAGGCGAGAAACACGAAGAAGATGCCCGTAAACTGCATGAACACGACGAGTGCCTTCATCGGAAGCGTCTGCCACGGCGCGTCTTCGCCGTAGCCGGTCGTCGTGAACGTCTCTACGACCACGACGAGCGAATCCGAAATGGGTTGCGGGTCGTTTTCGAGGACGCGCATTCCCGTGTTGTAGGTCACTGTGAACGCGATGAGAACGCCGAGAAAGGTGAGGAGATAGACGAAGAAGAGTCTACGGCGGCCGCTCTCTCTGCTGAACAGGTTCGAACTGACGACGCGCCGAAATACCATCTGTCTCTTGTTTCGCGCGGAGTGGCGTAAAACAATTCGGGTCACAGATGGCGTTTTGATACTGTCTGTGTTCGGTGTGCACGACAGCCAAACCACGACCGCCCCTCCCCAACCGAAATACATGATTCGGGCCCGACAGTATAGTTATGTTCAGCGGCGTTCATGTCGCCAGTAATGCCCGCCATCGAAACCACCTCGCTTACGAAGGAGTACGACGGCTTTGCGGCACTCAGAGACCTCTCACTCTCCGTCGAACACGGCTCGCTCTACGGCCTGCTCGGCCCAAACGGCTCCGGGAAGACCACGACGCTCTCTATTCTCACCGGCCAGCTCGTCCCCACATCCGGGAGTGCGCGCGTTCTCGACATCGACCCCGTCGCAGACCCCGTAGCGGTACGCGAGAACGTCGGTATTCTCCCCGAACGCGAAGACCCGCCGAGTTTCATGACGCCACGAGAATACCTGACCTTCGTCTCGGAGGTGCGCAACTTAGACGACCCGGAGTACCAAATCGCGCGCTGGGCCGACCGCCTCGGCTTCGAAGACCGCCTCGATACGCTTTCGACAGACCTCTCTGAGGGCGAACGCCAGCGCGTCATGCTCGCCCAAGCGTTCGTCCACGACCCGCAGGTCGTGTTCATCGACGAACCGCTCGTGAACTTAGACCCAATCATGCAAGAGCGCGTCAAACGGCTGTTCGTCGATTACTGCGACGTGGGAAACACGCTGTTTCTCTCGACGCATTTCATCAGCGTGGCAGAGGAAATCTGTACGGACGTGGGCATCCTCACGGAGGGGGAACTCGCCGCAGAGTGTGACCCACGAACGCTCAAAAGCGGCACGGGGCTGCTCGACTACTTTCTCTCTGAGGTGGACGCAGCAAAGGCAGAGGCGCTGCAATGAGCCTGTTCTACCGAATGCTGAGAGAGGAGTGGCGGCTCCATAGCCGGTTGTTCGGCTCCGGGCGATTCGCCCTGTTTCCGCTGTTCATCGGACTCATCTGCGGGGTGAGCTACTGGTTTTTGACGCTCACGGGCACCAGCGTCGAGAGCCTCGCGCTTGGCCTCCACGTCATCGTGTTCTTCCTTGGACTACAGGTCGGCACGATTGGCTTCGTTGGCCGCGATGCGCTCGAAAATTTGCTTGGTGACATCACCTTACTCGTCTTTTCTGCACGCACCCTCCCGCTCTCACAACGCCGCTTGCTCGCCACGTTTCTCGCAAAAGACCTCGTGTACTACGTGTTCTTGTACATCACGCCGGTCGTGCTCGCGTACGCGCCGTTCGCGCTACAGGCGGGCCAGTCACCCCTGCGCATCCTTCTGCTGTGGGTGACCGTCGCAGAAGCGTTTGGCGTCGGCGTCGCGCTCTCGTTTGCCGCCGCGGCAGTTTCGACGCGCGGGAAACCCGTTCTCCTCGCATTCCTCGTCGGCGCGGGCGCGCTCATCGTACTGGCTCGGAACCCGATTTACGCGCTCTTCACGCTCGGCCTTCCAGAGCAGGCGACGCTTGCGAGCGCCGGACTCGGCTGTCTCATCTTACTCGCGCTTGGTGCTATCGGCCTCGCGCTGTTCAAACCGCGCGCCGAACGCGCCCACCGAACACCCTCCTCTCGGCTCGCCGGGTTGAAAACCCGGTTGCCGGGACGCGACCCGCACCTCGTCTCACGGGCGATTACCGACGTGGGACGCTCCAGTGGGTCGTTCTGGAAAGTGGTCATCTCCGCGGCCATCATCTTCGGGACGACCGCCTTCTTGCTCGACAAAGTCGCAGAGGCTACCGCTATCCGTCCGGGGGCGGGCATCGCCCTCGGGACGCTCCTCGGGCTTGGGTCGTTCACCACCTACGCGTGGGTGACACAATTCGACGACGCGAGCGAGTATCTCCACTATCCGATTACGTTTTCGCGGGTGTTTCGAGCGAAGTTCTACGCCTTCCTCATCCTCACGATTCCCGTCTCGCTCGCGTTCCTCGTTGGCGCGGAGCTCGCGTTCAACGTGACGAGCGTCGCCTCTGGCTTCGTCATCTTCCCGCTCGTTTCGGTCTACGTCTTCGGCGTGTCGGCGTGGCTCACCGGCCTCGCCCCGAACGACCTCTTGTTCGATACGCCGCGATTCGTGCTGTTCGGCGTCGCCATCGCGCTCGTCGCCGTCCCGTTGCTCGTCGCCTCGCTCGCTCACAGCGTCTCGCCGCTTGTCACGACCGGTGGCTCGGTGGGACTCGCCATACTCGCGGCTGGCGGCGGCTGGGTGCTTCTCAATCGTGCCGGGCCACGCTGGGAGCGCCGCCTGCGCCAAGAAAATTAGTTAGATACGAGCGCGGACGAGCAGCTTTGGCGTCGTGAACGACGCCACGCCATTTTCTGCATACCAGATGTCGAAGTAGCGCCGCGCGGCGTTCGGGGCTTTGTCAAAGAGTTCTTGGAGCTCTGAGAAGCGGTCTTCTGGGACGTTCATCCGGTCAACCCAGCTATCGAATTCGATGGTACGACGCACCCATGCGGTTTCCTCAACGACGAACCCAGCAGCGGAGAGCCAGTCGCGCCACGTCTGTTCTGGGTAGCTTTCGACGTGCGTCGGGTCGCGGATGGCTTCGACGGTGTTCAAGAATTCTGCGAGAGCTTCGTCTTCGGGGGCGACGTTGTCTTCGAGGACGAACACGCCGCCCGGGGCGAGGATGCGGGCGACCTCTGAAACGAACGTCGCGGGGTCGGGGAAGTGATGGGCAGCGATACGACAGGAAACAGCGTCGAACGTGTTGTCGGCAAACGGCAGCGCCTCTGCGTCGCCCACGACACCGCGGAGCAGCGGAAACGACGATTGGGCCATCTCCACCATCTCGCGGGTGAGGTCAAGCACGAGCACCTCTTCGACGCCGGTGCGCATGAGCGCGTTTGCGGTGTGGCCCGCACCGGTTGCGATGTCGAGCGCGAGGGTTGCCTCGCTCGCCCACTCGCTCAGCAAGCTGAGGTCACGGCCGCCGCGATGGACCGGACTGTCGCGATACCCCGTGCTGGCTCGACCAAATGCTGTTGCCACATCCTGCTTTGAGTCTGCCCCTCGCATGGGCCTGTGTTGGCATGGAGAGATTATTTAGATTTGGGCACCCGCGAAACCGCCATTTGCCCCCGCGCCCAACCAGCGGTGTGAACCTCGCGACTGACGCTGGCCGCGAACACATCGTGTTCGGCCACGAAATCGACTGGAGTGTGACTGGCTCCGTGGTGAAATTCGAGGGGCTTTCGCCCGCAGACGCACGCGCGCTGCTTGCCGGTGGATACATGCATCCTGACACACGAAGCGGACGGTCGCCAACGATGGCGGAAATGGTCGAATTCATGGAACGCTACGCCGAGGCGGTTCCCGAACGCGAAGGCATGCTGTCCGCCCACGGCCGCGTCATCGCTCCCACAGAACCCGATTCAGAGGTCGTCCTCGAAGGCGTCATCTACTCCGGGCCGACTTCGGATGCGTTCGTAAAAGAGTACGCTACGCTGTTCTACCGGGCGGATTCGTTTATGCTGGAAAAAGACCTGCACGCACGCTGTTGGTTCGACTGATGGTGCGACCCTTGGAGTTAATCACTCGGCGTGCCTACGACGGGTAATGACCTATCGCGGAGCCGTCGTAGATTTGGACGGCACGGTGTACCGAGGCAAACAGCTGATTCCCGGCGCAGACCGCGGTATCGACCGCCTCCGGCACGCCGACCTGAACCTCCTCTTTTTCTCGAACAACCCGACCAAATCGCCCGCGGAGTACGAAGCCCGACTGGCTGGCCACGGGCTCTCGGTTTCCGAAGCCGAAATCGCCTCCTCTGCGACGGTCACCGCGTCGTACCTCGTCTCGAACTACGCAGACGGCGAGGTGTTCGTCATCGGTGACGCAGGACTCATCTCGCAACTTGAAGCCGCCGGATTGACGCTCACCGACGACCCGCACGCAGCCGACGTACTGGTCGGGTCGTGGGACAAGGAGTTTGACTACCGAAAGCTCACCAAGGCACTCTGGGCGATTCAGGACGGCGCGGCGTTCATCGGCACCGACCCAGACCGCCGGGTTCCCATCGGTGACGGACGGCTGATTCCCGGCTCTGGGGCCATCATTCACGCCATCGAAGGCGTCGCAGAGCGCTCGGTTGATCACGTCCTCGGCAAACCCTCAGAAGAGGCGGCAGAATTGGCGCTCTCGCGGCTTGGCGTCGAACCCGACGAGTGTCTCGTCATCGGCGACAGCCTCCACACGGACATCACCATGGGCGCTCGCGTGGGGATGACGACGGTGCTCGTGCGCTCGGGCGTGACGACCGCCGAAAACCGCGATGCGGTGGCGGTCGAACCCGATTACGTCATCGACTCACTCGCGGACATCGACGAAGTGTTCTGAGTCGGTCACGTTTATTGGGAACAATGCACATGGAGTAGGTGTGCACAGAGGGGTGCACGGTGGAACACATGAAAATCCTCGAATTCACAGGAGATTTTGTCGAAGACTACGAAGTGATGGTTCCGTTCCAAGCCCTCCAGATGGTGGGCCATGAGGTGCACGCGGTCTGCCCGGAGAAGGCAGACGGTGACACCGTGAAGACGGCCATCCACGACTTCGAAGGCGACCAGACCTACACCGAAAAGCCCGGTCACAACTTCACGTTGAACGCGACGTTTGCGGACATTGACCCGGCAAACTACGACGCGCTCGTCATTCCCGGCGGGCGAGCGCCTGAGTATCTGCGGCTGAACGAGGAAGTGCTCGACATCGTCCGGCACTTCGCCACGGCGAACAAACCAATCGCCGCGCTCTGTCACGGCCCGCAGATTCTCGCCGCCGCGGACGTGCTTTCGGGGAAACACTGCACGTCGTACCCAGCGGTGAAACCCGACGTACTCGCCGCGGGCGGGCAGTGGGAAGACCGCGTGACGACCGACGGAAACCTCGTCACGGGCCAGGCGTGGCCAGACCACCAAGAGTGGCTCGCGCAGTTCTTAGACGTGCTCGGAACGACCATCGAGCACAAAGAGCCGGCGGCCGCAGACGACTAACCCACTCAATTTTTCGCATTGTAGGGCGTCAAAATAACGCGACTGAGTCGCAACAAACGCTATACACTCGGCCGTCGAATGTAATCGGTATGACAGGGATTGAGTATTCAGATTTCCTCGACCTCGACTACGAACCCGTAGAGACAGACCTTGTCTGCACGTTCCGGCTCCACCCCGGCGAAGGGATGAGCATGGAGGACGCCGCCGCGCGGGTCGCCTCCGAGAGTTCGAACGGGACGTGGGCCGAGTTGCAGGTCGAAGCCGGTGTGACCGAACTAAGTGCCACCGCCTTTGACCTCTCAGGAAACACCGTTCGCGTCGCCTACCCCGAAGCGCTGTTCGAACCGGGGAACATGCCCCAGATTCTCTCATGTATCGCGGGGAACATCATGGGGATGAAGGCAGTCGATTCCATCCGCCTCGAAGACTGTGAGTGGCCGGAAGCCCTCGTCGAAGGCTTCCCCGGCCCGCAGTTCGGCTCGTCGGTCGCCACGGAACTCCTGTCGGCTCACGGCCGTCCCGTGACGGCGACCGTCCCGAAGCCGAAAGTCGGTCTGCACACCGAGTCGCACGCCCAAATCGGCTACGACGCGTGGCTAGGCGGCGTCGATTTGCTGAAAGACGACGAGAACCTCACCGACCAAGCGTTCAACCCGTTCGAAGAACGCGTTGCCCGGTCGCTCGAACTCCGCGACAAAGCCCAAGAGGAGACCGGCGAGCGCAAAGACTACCTCGTGAACATCACCGCGGAGACCGACGAGATGCTCCGGCGCGCCGAGTTCGTCGCGGACCACGGCGGCAAGTTCGTCATGGTCGATGTCGTGACCGCGGGTTGGGCGAGCGTCCAGACCGTGCGCCGTCGCTGTGAGGACTTGGGCCTCGCCATCCACGCCCACCGCGCGATGCACGCCGCGTTCGACCGCCACCCAGACCAAGGCGTCTCGATGCGCGTCATCGCCCAAATTTCGCGGCTGGTCGGTGTCGACCACATCCACACCGGAACCGCGGATTTGGGAAAACTCGAAAACGAAGATACGGCGGGCATCAACGACTGGCTTCAGTCAGACCTCTACGGGATGAAAGACGTGTTGCCGGTCGCCTCCGGCGGGTTGCACCCCGGTATCATAGACGAACTCATCAACCATCTCGGCTCAAACCTCATCATCCAGGCCGGTGGAGGTATCCACGGACACCCCGACGGCACCGCCGCGGGCGCGAAGGCGTTCCGACAATCGGTCGATGCCTCGATGGAGGGCATCCGGCTCGCTGAGTACGCAGAAACCCACCCCGAACTGAAAGTCGCCCTCGACAAGTGGGGCACGCAAACACCCCGGTAAGCCGTCGGACCTGCCGCCACCCGCTGTTTGATTAGGCACGACCCCGACGTGTGGGTATCGATGGCACAGTCACTGGCTTCGCGGCGCGCTACTGTCCTCCTCGCGCTCGGGAGTCTCGCGTATCTCGCGTTGATGTTCGTTTGGTTTACACTACCCGCATTCCTCGTCCCGATTTCGACCGAGCTCTCGCTCACGTCGGCCGAAGCCGGCTTTCTGGCGGGTGCGATTCCGCTGTCCTACATTCCCCTCTCGGTGATGAGCGGCGTCATCGTAGACCGAATCGGCCCGCGCCGGAGCGTCGGTTTCGCGCTCCTGATTTTCGGCGTCGCCCAGATTTTCCGGGGCTACGCGACTGACTTCTGGACGCTGTTGCTCCCGACGCTGTTGCTCGGCCTCGGCGGGACAGGCATCACGTTTGGCCTTCCGAAACTCGTCTCGAAACTCTACACCGCAGACCGCGTCGGGGTCGCGTCCTCGGCCTACATGATTGGCTCGTACCTCGGCGTCGCGGCGGCGTTCTCGCTCGGCCGCGGCGTCCTCGGCCCGGCACTCGGCGGCTGGCGACCCGTGTTCTTCTGGGGTGGCGTCACCTGCATCCTTTTTTCACTCGGTTGGTTTCTCGTCACTCGTGGGACGAGCGGCGCTGACCTCGACGCACCTCCTGCTGACGAACACGACTCTGCGCGCACCAACGTTCGCGCGGTACTCACCACGCCGGGCATGCTGAGCGTCATCGTCATCGGGACGATGTACCTGTTCATCCTCCACGGGATTCAGGGCTGGCTCGCGACGATTCTCGAATATCGCGGCATTGCGCCCACGCTCGCGGCGACGATTACGAGCGGGATGGTCGGCGCACAGATTCTCGGCGCGCTCGCCATCCCGTTGTTCGTCTCGCGGCTTTCCAATCGAACAATCGTGTTCGGTATCGGGGCGGTCACGACGGTTGGCACGCTCGGGATGTGGGTTCCCGGCCTCGGTGGCACGGCGGCGGTTGCGGGCGCGCTCGTCATCGGTGTCGGTATTGGCGCGCTCTCGCCACTCGTGCGCTCAATTCCTGTCGAGTTAGATGGCGTCGGCCCGGAACTCACGGGGACGGCAGTCGGCCTCGTGTTCACGGTTGGAGAAATCGGTGGCTTCCTCGGCCCGTTCCTGATTGGCTCGCTCGAAACGGCGACCGATTCGTTCGTTCCCGGACTCATCTTGCTGACCGTCGGCGGCGTGATAATTCTGGGTGCCGGTACGTCGCTTTCGACGTGATTAGTCGTCTGCGGGCGTCGACTCGACGAGCGTGTCGGGTTCGACTGTGGCGTATCTGACGATGGCATCGAACTGTTCGACCGCAAAGCGACTGCCCGAGGTGATTCCGCGCGCCTCGCGGGTGTCGAACCTGGTTTCAATGAAGCGCTGGGCGACGAGGGATTTTCGCGCATTGTCTTCCGCGTCGAGTTGTGACTGCGCCTCCGCAAGCAGGAGCGCGGCGGTCACCACGTCGAAGATGTAGTCTGCGAATTTCTTCGCGTGCAGTTGGGCGTACTCCTCGTCTTCGGTAGCGAGAGTGGCGAACGCCGCATTCAGCGACGCAACCTCGCTCTCGACGGTGGCTTTGAGCGATTCGAGATGGGTGTGTTCGACGCTGTCGAGCCACCCATTTATGAGCGCAATCACGCCCTCGTGGGACTGCTCGCGGGCCATGCCCCGAAGCACGTCGAGCGAGAGGATGTTCGAGGTGCCCTCCCAGATGGGGAGCACTTGCGCGTCCCGGAGCAGGCGTGGGGTGACGAACTCTTCGACGTAGCCATTGCCGCCGAGTATCTCGCAGGCGTAGGAGGCCGTATCGACAGCCATGCGCCCGGTTTTATACTTCGCAATCGGGACGAGGACGCGCATGGCTTTGAACGCGGCTTCTGCGTTCTCGCCGTCGGTTCGCTCTCGGATGTCGAGTTGGCGGGCGGCCTCGAACGAAAACGCGGCGGCAGCTTCGTATTCGACGGCCATGTCCACGAGGTCGCGGCGCATGAGCGGGTACTCGTCGATGGGGTTTCCGAACGCCTCGCGGTTTGCGGCGTGAATCTTGCTTTCGAGGAGACACCGCCCCATCACGCCAACCGACGCGAAGGCGTTCGAGAGGCGTTCTAAATTGAGCATCTCAGTCATGTATCGGAAGCCCTTTTCGGGTTTTCCGACGAGGTAGCCGGTCGCGCCGTGGAACTCGACTTCGCCCGTGGGCACGCTGGTGGTTCCGAGTTTGTCCTTCAGGCGTCGGTAGATGGCGGCATTCAGGTCGCCGTTGTCGAGGCGATGAGGGACGAGAAACAGCGAGAGGCCTTTCGTGCCTTCGGGCGCGTCTGGCCTGCGGGCGAGCGCGAGCGTGGCTTGCGCGTCGATGTTCGAGCAGAACCATTTCTCGCCGGTGAGCCGGTAGGTGCCGTCTGCTGCCTTCTCGGCGATGGTTTCGTTCGCGCCTACGTCGCTCCCGCCCTGCTTTTCGGTGAGGAACATCGCCCCCTCCTGGAGAGTGTCGTGGTTCTTGCTCGTGAGTCCCTCGTAGAACTGTTCGGTCGTGCCGTCTCCGAACTTCTGGAGCACGAGCGCGACGCCTGCGGTCATCGCCACCGGACAGGTGAAGCCGGGGTCTGCATACGAGAGAAGCAGGTCCATCGTCAGGTTGTGCGTGAGACAGAGTGGAGAAGTACGACCCTCGGGAGCCTCGAAGGAATCTGCGACGATGCCCGCCTCGTAGGCGAGGCGTTCGTTCTCTGCTTGCTTTGGGTGATAGTCGACTTCGTTTACCACCTCGCCGTGTTTCGAGTAGGTTCGAAGCTCCGGGCCGTGTTTGTCAATGAGGTCTGCGTTGTCCGCGATGGTGTGGCCGACGACCTGGCCAAACTCGCTGAGTCGCGATTCCGCCCACGCAAACTCGTCGGCTGGATACGTTCGTCGGGCCTCGAATTGGACGGTTTCGTCTCCCTCCCAGTAGTTCAGGTGGCGACCTTCCTCGAACTGGGAGTAGTCAACGGGTTCCTGTGACATGCGTGAGGCTTCTCGATGTGTTACCAAAAATCATTGTGCCCGTTCAGAGAGTTGTTTCAACAATACAATGACTGAAACAATAGTGCCTGTCGTCGGGTGTATTCGACGGCGAAAACAACTCCAAACAACGGGTAAAACTGGTGTTCTCGAATGTTTTTTCATTGCGGAGGGCCAGTGATAGCTTGTTATGGCTGACAAAGCAGAACTTCGCCAGCAGATGATTGACGCCTTCGAAGGTGCAAACTACCCAATCTCCAGCCCAATGGACCTCGTTCCAGCACTCCCGAACGGCCCGGCGACGAAGTTCGAGTCCGGTGACTTCTCCATGACGGCGATGGAGCTCAACACGAAAATCAGCGGCGGAGAATTCCCGTACGACAGCCCAGAAGCCTTCGTCGACGACATCTTAGAACAGCTCGAAGCGAACGACTACATCTAACCGGACAGACTCGCGTTCAGTCGGTGACCCGTCCACCAATTCTTAAAGAATGACCAGCAGCGCGACCACCGTGACGAACACGCCGAGGCCGAACAGCAGGTAGTTCGCCACGGGATTTTTTGCCGTCGTCAGACCCAGCGAGTAGCTGCGCCGCGAGAGCGGCCAGAACGGTTTGATGCCCATTGGCGTAATCCAGTCTGCGAGCAGGTGGGAGGTGATAGAGAGGGTGCCAACGAGAAACCCGAAGGTGGCGAGCGTGAGATTCGTGAGCCGGAGGGTCACCCAGCCGAGTCCCGCGCCGACGAGCAGGGCGAACAGTACGGTGTGGGTCGGGCCGCGGTGCGGGATGAGTGGTGTTCTGATGTCGATGTCGGGGAGTGTGGCGAGGGCAAGCATCCCCGCCCCGCCGAAGACGGCGAGTTCAAACTGTCCACTCAGCGCCAGCGCGACGCCGAGGGGCGCGTAGACGAGGAGTGCCGCGCCGTAGTGGCCAGTCGCGTACATACCCGGCGTATTTGCGTTCTCACAGATAAACTTCCGGACTGGCTTTGTCGTTCCGGGCGTTAGGTCTCCCATGGCCGGTCTCATCGACACGATTGTCGCAACGTTTGGTCCCTTTGCGATTGCCGCCGCGCTGTTCGCCTGTGGGCTGCTCGTGTACGGCGCGCTGCTCGCGCTCACCCGCGTCCGGGGGAAGGGCTAAGCGCGGGCGAGTGGCATGTAACTTATGCCACAAGAACCCATGACGCGGTTTCCGGTGCCCGATCTCGATGACTTGCCAGCAGACCTCAGAGAGCGCATCGAAGAAGAGACCGAGAAGGCCGGTTTCACGCCGAACGTGTTCATGGCCTACGCCTACCGCCCATCGCACTTCCGGGCGTTTTTCGCCTACTACGACGCGCTCGTTTCTGACACCGACCTCACCCGCGAAGAGATTGAGATGATAATCGTCGCCGCGAGCGGCGCGAACGATTGTTACTACTGCATCGTCGCCCACGGCGCTCTGTTGCGGCTGTTCAGCGACCAACCCCTCCTCGCAGACCAAGTCGCCTCGAACTATCGCAACGCAGAGATTTCGGACAAGCATATGGCCATGCTCGACGTGGCGGTGAAGCTCACCGAGCGACAGGCCGAAATCGACGAAACCGATTTCGAAAAACTCCGCGACGCCGGATTTTCTGAGAAGGCTATCTGGGACATCGGGAGCGTCACGGCGTTTTTCAACCTCTCGAATCGGATGGCACATTTCGCAGATATGCGCCCGAACGACGAGTTCCACACGATGGGCCGGTAGGCACAGATTTCGAGTTTCACTCTTGTTCTCTACATTGAAATTCTGAACTAAACTCAATATACCTCCGACACATATTTAGTTTAGACGCATCTAAACCAACCTATGTTGAGCGCCAAAATGGAGGATTATCTAAAGGTCATCTACAGTCTCCAGCGGGAGACCGATGGCCCCATCTCAACCTCCGCGATTGCAGAGGCTCTGGGTGTCAAACCGCCCACGGTCACGAGCATGGCAAAGAAGCTTGAGACGCGCGAGCTCGTCGAACGTGAGGAGTACAAAGGCGTCCGCCTCACCCCAGAAGGCGAGACGGTCGCCCTCGAAGTGCTCCGCCACCACCGCCTGCTCGAAACGTACCTTGCAGAACACCTCGGCTACGACTGGGCGGAAGTCCACAACGAAGCCGACCGCTTAGAACACCACATCAGCGAGGAGTTCGAGCGCCGGGTTGCCGAGATGCTCGACAACCCGACGGTCGACCCCCACGGTGCGCCCATTCCGAACGCGAATCTCGACCCAATCGAGGACATCATGGGCACCGCGCTGTCGGAGCGGGAAGCTGGTGACTCCGTCGTCATCAAACGAGTGCGCGACGGGAACGCCGCCGAGTTGGAATATCTCGCAGACGCCGGGATTCTGCCCGGCACGCCGGTCGATGTGGTCGAAGTCGCGCCAATCGGACTGGTGACGGTTCGCCTCCCCGACGGCGACGAAGTCGCGCTCTCAGAGCGCATCGCGGACGTCATCCGCGTCAGTGACCGTGATTCAATGTCAGAAAGTGCAACCGAGGTGGCGTGAATGCCATCCCACGACTACAAGACGGCGGGTGCGATGACGAAGACGTTAGAAGAACGCCTCGTTGGCGCGCTCAAGGGTGAATCGATTGATAGACGGACGGTTCTCGGCGGACTCGGACTCGCCGGTGCGGCGGGTATCGCCGGGTTCAGCGGTGGCGCGTCAGCAGACGGCGACCACGGTGGTGGCGACAGTCACCACGGGAATTTCGGCGCCGTTGGCGAGTATTCGGGCAACCAGTTTGACCCCCACGAATACCTCTATCAGTTCAACACAGGCTACGATGGACAGGAGAACGTCACCCAAGAGGTCTACATGGAGGGTGACCAGCGGATTCGTCGCTTCGAGTTGAACGCCGTGGACATCGAAATCGAAATCGCCCCCGGTATCACGTTCTCCGCGTGGTCCTACAACGGACAGGTTCCGGGACCGACGCTTCGCGTCACGGAAGGCGACATCATCGAAGTTGAGTTCACGAACCTTGGCCGCCACGCCCACACCATCCACCCACACGTAAAGAACATCAATCCGGCGATGGACGGCATCCCCACGAACGGACCGGGTGTCCTCGACACGGGCGAATCGTACACCTACCGCTGGAAAGCCCAGCCGTGTGGCGTGCAGTTTTACCACTGCCACTCACTGCCGCTCAAAGAGCACATCCACCGGGGCCTCTACGGCGTCATCATCGTTGACCCCGACCCAGAACGGGTGCGGGAAAATCCACGCGATTACATCAACTACGACGGGCCGATGACCGACGACCTCGTTTCCCAACTCGTCACGAAAGCAGAAAGCCGGAATCACGAGTACGATGAAGGCGAAGACGTAAACGAGATGGTGATGGTCATGAACGGCTTCGACACCAACTTCGACGGCGACAACGAGGTGTACGCCGCGAACACCCGCGCGTTCGCCTACGGCGTTGGCGATACCGACGGGAAGGGGAACTGGGAGCCGGGCGAAACGAAGCGCCCGATTCAGGTCGATGGCCAACAGCTCCAGCGCGTCTACCTCGTAAACGCCATCGAGTTCGACGCCATCAACTCGTTCCACACCCACTCGAACTTCTTCGACTACTACGACCACGGGACGATGCTCACGCCCACCCTGAAGACGGTGGACACGGTGATGCAGTGTCAGGCACAGCGCGGGATTCTGGAAATCGACTACTCGGACCACGAACCCGGCTTGTACATGTTCCACGCCCACCAGTCTGAGTTCGCTGAACTTGGTTGGATGAGCTTCTTCGAGGTGGTCTAAATGGCGAGAAGCGACGGTGGAACCAACACCGTCAACAAGCCGTTTGGCCTGCCACGCTGGGTAGCTGCAATCCTCCCGATTGCACTGCTCGCACTCGTCATCGCGGGCTTCTTCGTGGCGACGCCGTTCGCGGGCCTCCAAGGCTCCGGCGCGCCGCTTCCCGACGTAACCGTCACCCATCACACGATTCCGAACGACGACACCATCGTGTTACACGTGGTGAACAACGGTCCTGAGGACGTGACCATCTCGCAGGTGCTCGTCGGTGACGCCTACTGGAATCATCAGGTGATGCAAGGTGGCGAAGAAGTGCGGACTATCGGGGCACGCGAATCTGCGCAAGTGGTGATACCGTACCACTGGAATCCCGGTTGGGACTTGGAAACAGCGCTCGTCTTGAACGACGGGACGACCATCCACCACACCATCGTCGCTCCCGAACAGAGTCCGGGCGTGAGCGGTGACGTCCTCTGGACGCTCGCCATCATCGGCCTGTTCGTCGGGGTCATCCCTGTCGCACTCGGCATGCTCTGGTTCCCGTTCATGCAGTCGATGAGCGACCGGGCGCTCCACGCTATCCTCGCCTTCTCGGTGGGGATTCTCGTCTTCCTCGCGTTCGACGCGGGCTTCGAGGCATTCGAGATAGCAGAGCAGGTTCCCGGGGCGTTCGAGGGGCAACTCCTCGTCGTCCTCGGCATCCTCGGCGCGCTCCTCATCGTCCAAGCGGTGACGAAGTGGAAGTCCTCGGGCACGGGCACGCCGTCTGGGCTCTGGATTGCCTACATGGTCGCGCTCGGCATTGGCCTGCACAACCTCGCAGAAGGCCTCGCAATCGGGAGCGCGTTCGCAATCGGGCGGGTCTCGCTCGGCGCTTTCCTCGTGGTTGGCTTCATGCTCCACAACGTGACCGAAGGCCCCGCAGTCGTCGCCCCCGTGACGCGCGGGTCGCGGCCATCGCTCGGGCACTTCATGGCGATGGGCGCACTCGCTGGCATCCCCGTCATCTTCGGCGGTTGGATTGGCAGTTTCGCCTTCTCGCCAACGCTCGGGGCGCTGTTCCTCGCCATAGGCGTGGGCGCAATCCTGCAGGTCGTCTGGGAGATTGGCGGCCTCATTTCGCGCAACGGCCAGCTAGGCAGTTCGCTTAACTTGCTCGGGTTCCTCGCGGGACTCGTAGTTATGTATGCGACTGACTTGCTGGTGGTGCTCTAATAGATGGAACGGCGCGACTTCCTCACGATCGCAGGCGCAACGGTTGCCACTGCCCTCGCCGGGTGTACCGGCAGCGGGAGTGAAACCGGTGGCGACACCGTCGGGATGAAAGACTTCAAATTCACCCCGAAAACGCTCACCGTGGATGCAGGAACGACCGTCACCTTCGACAACGACAGCGAAGTCGGACACACCGTCACGGCCTACGAACAGAAAATTCCGGACGACGCCGCCTACTTCGCAAGCGGCGATTTCGAGAGCGAAACGGCCGCGCGCAAAGACGTAAACGGCGGCCTCATCGAACCCGGCGACACGTACACCCACACCTTCGAGGTGCCGGGTCGGTACGACTACTTCTGTATCCCCCACGAGGGCACGGGAATGAAAGGGACGATTTCGGTCGAATAACCGCCGAAACTGGTTTTTTCGTGGTTCGCGTGAACTGAATCATGACCTCGCTCGACGACATCGACCGCACGATTTTGCGCCTGCTGGTCGAAGACGCCCGCCGCCCCTACAGCGATATCGCAGAAGAGGTAGACCGCTCTCCGCCAACGGTTGCTGACCGCGTCGAGCGACTCCAAGACCTCGGCCTCATCAAACGCTTCACCGTCTCACTCGACCGCTCGCGGCTCAGCGAGGGGCTTCCGATGCTGGTTGACCTCAGCGTCAGGACCGGAGCCACAGAGCGCGTCAAATCCGGCGTGCTCGGCATCGATGGTGTCGAACACGTGTTCACGACCGCCGAGGGGCACGTCGTCTTCCAGGGCCACCTCGGTGAGACGAACGTCGAAGCACTGCTCGCTGAGGCCATCGCTCTTGACGACATCCAATCGTACTCAGTAGACCTCCTTTCTGACGTGTCGTGGCAACCCGCCGTTGGCGAGGCCGCCTTCGCCCCCGAGTGTGCAGAGTGTGGCAACACGGTCACTGCCGAAGGAACGTCCGTCGTCCTCGACGGCGATCGCTACCATTTCTGTTGCTCATCGTGTGAGGCGCGCTTTACCGACCGCTACGAGGAACTGAAACAGGGCGTCTGAACCACCCAAAGCTGTCATCCACACAAAGCTTATGTGTTAATTGCTTGAGCGTTCCGTATGCGAAAGGAAGTCCTGCTCGCCGGAGGCGTGGGGATTCTCGTTATCGTCGCCGCGCTCACGGCATTTTTCGTCCCCGGAACACTCGCAGACCCGGAGCTAGACCGGGAACCTGCGGGCCGTCTCGGCTTAGAAGAGATGACGATTACCTCCACCAACGTCACCGGCGGCTCAGCCACCCTTTCGGTTGATACCCGCCTCAGCCACCGCGGTGGCCCCTCCGACAACGTGACCATCCTGTTGCGCGCCATCGACCTCGATACGGGACTCGTCGAAACGGAAACCACGCTCGATGTCGGCACTATCGAGTCAGAAAAGGAGGTCTCTGCAGTTGGCTCGCTCACCGTCGCACGAAACGGCGGCTACCGTATCGAGTCCATCGCCTACGTCAACGACCGACGTATCGAACGCGGCACGAAGGAGATTCGCGGCGTCGAGACGCTGACGCCCGCCTACGCCCGCACCGCAACGCAGTTCCACGAGTTCCCAGACCGTCCGTCGCTCGAATACCGCATTCAGGCAGTCTCCGAGAACCGCGCGACGCTCAACGTTTCTACGTACCTGACGAACACTGGCGACGCGGCGGACGACGACCTCCGGCTGGTCGTGACGGCGCGACAGGCAGATTCGAACATCGTCGCCGACGAAGCGTCCGTGCAAGTCGGTGAAATCGCTCCCGGCCGCACCGCGAAACCGACTGTCACTCTCGACGTTCCAGATGGCTACAACTACTACTTAGACGCAACGCTCTGGAAAGACGGCGTCATCGTTGGCAACACCCGCTCGGTGGCGAATTTGAATCCGAACGAGACGGTGTCCGTGAACACGACCCAACGCGATACGGGCCTTCAATCGGGTGATTTCGTAACCGACTCGCCGTCCGGGCCGAACGCACCAGAAACCGGCACGACAACCGAAGAATCCGGCCCCGGCTTCGGCATTCTCGCCACGCTCGTGGCCATCGCAACGCTCGCGCTAATCAAACGAGGAACCCACAAATGAGTGACTCAGACCAATCACCAACGACCGCTGTTCGCACCGCCGCCGTAGATGACCTGCCGACCTACCTCTACTGGGGTGCGCTCGTTGGCCTGGCCCTGCTCGCGGCGATTGCGACGCTCCAGTTTTACTTCAGCGTCGGGCGCATCATCTCGATTTGGGTGGCCCGCGACTACCAACCGGTGTTTCAGGCGGTGTTCAACCTCATCATTCTCCTGCTCACCGGGATTGGCATCTCGCTCATCGTCACACGCCTTCGCAAAAACGCGTAGTTCTCTCTTCTTACGCTGACGCTTCGTAACCCGCGTCCTCGACCGCGGCGAGAGGCGCAGTCAGTTCGGCATCTTCGACCCCAGCCACAGCATCCCACCCGCAATTCCGTGTCGAGCCAATGTGGGCTGCTGTCTCAGGGGAACTTCGCAGTCGATCGTTTAGTTTCGTGTCTGCTATTTCGAATTCATCTTCGAATCCAATGTATTGAGGGTGAATTGCATTGAGTTCTGAGGGACAAACCGCTTCAAGCTATAGTGCGTAGTAGTTTTCAATGACTACCCAGCGGGTTCAGTTCGCCATCACGGGGATGAGTTGTGCGAACTGCTCGAAAACCATCGAAACGGCCGTCACGAAGCTAGACGGCGTCACCGAGGCGAGTATCAACTACGCCACGGACGAGGGGACAGTCGAGTTCGACCCCGAACGAGTGGAACTCATGGAAATTTACGACGCCATCGAGGAGGCGGGCTACGAGGCGGCCCGCGAGTCGGTTACGATTGGCATCACGGACATGACGTGTGCCAACTGCGCCTCGACCAACGAGGACGCGCTCATGCGGGTTCCCGGCGTCATCAACGTCGAAGCCAATTTCGCCACTGACGAGGCTCGTGTCGAGTACAACCCGGCGCAGGTCACGCGGTCACAGCTCTACGATGCCATCGAGGATGCGGGCTACACACCCGTCCGCGGCGACACGGGCGACACCGGGTCAGAGCGCGAGCGCCGTGACGCCGCTCGCCACGCAGACATCGACCGCCAGCGAAAGTTGGTGCTGTTCGGAGCAGTGCTTTCTGTCCCGCTTCTCGGGATGCTCCTTGCCCACCTCTTTGCGCCGAACATTCTCCCCGAAACCGTCCTCGGCCTCCCGATTGGGTGGGTTGGCTTTCTCTTCGCCACGCCCGTTCAGTACGTCCTCGGCAAGGAGTTCTACGAGAACTCGTACACCGCGCTCGTGAAAAATCGGACGGCGAACATGGACGTGCTCATCGCGCTTGGCTCGTCGACGGCGTACTTCTACTCTGTTGCCGTCCTGGTCGGGCTCATTGGCGGAGCCGTCTATTTCGACACTGCCGCGTTCATCCTCGTGTTCATCACACTCGGTAACTACCTCGAAGCCCGTTCGAAAGGGCAAGCAGGCGACGCACTCCGCGAACTGCTCGAACTCGAAGCCGACACCGCGACGCTCGTAGACGACGCGGGCAACGAACGTGAAGTCCCACTCGAAGACGTGGAAGTCGGCGACCGGATGAAGGTGCGCCCCGGGGAGAAAATCCCGACCGACGGCGTCGTCGTCTCCGGTGAGAGCGCGGTCGACGAGTCGATGGTGACCGGCGAGTCCGTCCCGGTCGAAAAGGCCGAAGGCGACGAAGTGGTTGGCTCCACCATCAACGAAAACGGCGTGCTGGTGGTGGAAGCCACGAAAGTCGGCGAGGAAACGGCAATCCAGCAAATCGTCGCCCTCGTCTCTGATGCCCAGAGCCGCCAGCCCGAGATTCAGAACCTCGCAGACCGCATCAGCGCCTACTTCGTCCCCGCGGTCATCGCAAACGCGCTGTTCTGGGGCATCATCTGGTTCGCCTTCCCCGAAGCCCTCGCCGGGTTCGTCCAGAGCCTGCCGCTCTGGGGGCTCATCGAAGGCGGCCCGCAGGTGGTGGGCGGAGGCGTTTCAGTCTTCGAGTTCGCGGTCATCGTGTTCGCCTCGGCCGTCCTCATCGCCTGTCCGTGCGCCCTCGGCCTCGCCACGCCCGCGGCCACGATGGTCGGGACGACGATTGGCGCGCGAAACGGCGTGCTGTTCAAAGGCGGTGACATCTTAGAGCGCGTCCGCGACGTGGACACCGTCGTTTTCGACAAAACCGGTACCCTGACGAAAGGCGAGATGCGCCTCACTGACATCGTCGCGCTCACCTCCGCCGACGGCGGGCAACTCCAATCCCAACTCGGTGATGAGGACTTCGTCCTCTCGGTCGCCGCAAGCGCAGAATCCGGCAGCGAGCACCCGCTCGCTGAAGCCATCGTAGCGGGAGCCAGCGAACGCGACCTCGACCTCGACTCCCCCGAATCGTTCGAGAACGTTCCCGGCCACGGAGTCCGCGCCGAAGTGAGTCAGGGAACCGTGTTCATCGGCAACCGCAAGCTCATGGCCGACAACGGCATCGACCCTACGCCAGCAGAAGAGACGTTAGAACGCCTCGAACGCGAGGGGAAAACCGCAATGCTCGTCGCCCTTGACGGAACGCTCATCGGCGTTGTCGCCACCGCAGACACCATCAAGGAGAATGCGGCTGCGGCCGTCACCGCGCTCCGCGAACGCGGTCTCTCGGTGTTGCTCATCACGGGTGACAACGAGCGCACCGCCCGCGCGGTGGCAGAGCAAGTCGGCATTGACCCCGAAAACGTCCGCGCAGAAGTGCTTCCCGAGGACAAAGCCGACGCGGTGGAATCGATTCAAGCTGAGGGCAATAGGGCAATGATGGTCGGTGACGGCGTGAACGACGCGCCCGCGCTCGCCGCCGCCTACGTCGGGACGGCCCTCGGCAGCGGGACGGACGTGGCCATCGAAGCCGCGGACGTGACGCTCATGCGCGACGACCCGGCGGACGTACTCAAGGCGATTCGCATCTCCGAAGGGACGCTCCAGAAAATCAAGCAGAACCTGTTCTGGGCGCTCGGCTACAACACCGCGATGATTCCGCTCGCCTCGCTTGGCCTGCTGCAACCCGTGCTCGCGGCGGTTGCGATGGCGTTTTCGAGCGTCTCGGTGCTCGCAAACAGTCTCGCGTTCCGGCGCTACACGCCCGACCACGACTACAAGCTGTTCGGGAAGTTCCGGTAGGAAGCTGTCTGATTCTGTGCAGTGATGTACGAGACTGGGCGCGATGTGCCCACACACGTCGGTTTTTAGCTGTCACCTGTCCGAACATTTTGATGGTTCTGCCAAAATCTATTCTTACTGATACTGTTTGGATTGAGTTACCATGCCACTCACTCCACTCGGGAAACCCACACGCAGACAGATTTTGCAGGCCACCGCTGGTGCACTCGGCGTCGCCGCCGTCTCTGGACTCGCGGCCGGGCGTGCAGAATACGACCCGTACAAGCCGGAAACCGTCGGAAAATCGAGCGACAACGTGACGAACGTCGGGTATCACAGCCTCGGCGGCATTGGCAGCGAGTCCACGGCAGGACGGTCAGAGAACCCCCACTACGGTGGCGTCACCGAGATACGCACTCACGGCGATTACGCCTTCGTCTCGCTATTTTCCTCGCGCGACGAGACGGATGGCCGCGGAGTCGCCATCGTCGATATCAGCGACTACAACCGCGCGGAGACCCAGGCCGACGTAGAACAGGCGGAGATGACCGTCCTCTCGTTTTTCGGCAACCAGAGTGCGGGGACGGCCATCATGGACGTGAAAGGCTCTGCCGACGGCAACTACCTGTTCCTCGGCACGCAACCCATCTCGGCGCTGTACAACGAAGTGACGACGAGCACGGATTCTGACGCCGACAGCACATCGGGGACGAACACCGGCGGCCTCATCGCCGTAGATATCACCGACAAAGGGAATCCGACAGTCGTTGGCACGTTCGACGCCTTCTCGACGGGGATACACAACCTGTTTCACCACCGCATCGGCGGCGCAGACTACGTCTTCGCGTGTAAGGACATCGAATACGCGGGCGACGCCGGGCTGTACGTCTTCGAGTTCCACCGCGACACTGGCCTGCTCGAACTCGTGAATCGGTGGACAGTTCCTGAGGAGCCGAACACGGACGCCGCTCCGTTTCCCTTCTTCTACTGCCACGACGTCGAAGTCCAAGACGACCCGAAGACGGGCACACCGACGGCGTATCTCTCCTACTGGGACGCGGGCCTCCAAGTCCTCGACGTGAGCGACCCGACCAGTATCTCGCGCATCGGGAAATTCGAGATGCGGCAGTCACACTTCGCCACACCCGCACCCGACCTCGTGGACGGAAAGCGCGTCTGTATCGCAAGCCACGAAGAACCCTCCGGCGACTACGACGAGGGCGTCGAAGGCAAAACCAACCCGAAAAGCACCGGTACGGTGTTTCTGGTGGATGCAGACGGCATCTACGAGGAGGCTGGCACGACTGTCATGCCGGAACTCGACAACTGGACGTGGCAGAATGCGACTGAAATCGAGGGCGTAGACGACATCTCGTTCGACAACTTTGCGCTGAGTCCCCACAACTCGACTGTCGAAAAACACGTTGACCCGGAGACGGGAGAAGAGGCGTTCTGGGTGCATCAGGCTCACTACCATGGCGGAATGCGCTATCTCCGCATCGACCCAGAAACCTGGACGCTCAGAGAAGACGGCTGGTCGCGCCCACAGTACGACGTGCCAGAGGACTCCATGCTCGGCGGCCTAAACGCCACCACGCCGAACATCTGGGGTGCAGATGAGAGCAACGGCGTCACCTTCGCCTCGGACATCAATCAGGGCGTCCACGCCATCTACAACGCTGCCATCCCCATCAGCGGCGCAACACCGGTTGTCGCCCTCTCACGTTCTGATGACGGCTCCGTGTTCACAGCCGGCCAGACCGACCACGTCACGCTTACCGTTGACTACGCAGCGGAATCCGTCCTTGTCCGTGACCGGCTCCCCGGGTCGTGGTCGGTCGTGGACGGCGACGCACACACCACCTACCTCGAAGGCGGCGCGCGCATGGTCGAGTTCACGACGCCGGTAAGTGAAGTAGACGGTGTGCGAAACTACTTCGCAGAAGCGCCATCGGGAGCGGAAGCCACTGGCGAGTACACGTTTGGCCCGGTTGAGTTCAGCCACGATGGCGGCGAAACGTGGCACGAAATCGAAGCCACGACGGACGTGAACACCGTGGGCGGCGTGGACACGAACACGCTCACGCTCGGGACTATTGGCGGCACGGCGGGCGTGTTCTATCACCAACGCGAAAGAGTGTTGAACACAGTTCGCGGGCTGTTCGATTAAAAGCCTTCGAGGACCGCGTTTCTGCGCTGAATGCGGTCTTGCTCTGACTCGATGACTTCGAGCGTGCGGTCGTCAACCGAGACGAGGTGACAGAGCGGGTGGCCGGGTGCGGCGACCGGGTTCTGGAGCAAGCCAACGAGTAAGCCCGTAAACGGTGCGGTCACCTCGTGTACCTCGTCTCTGAAGTGGTCGCTGATGGTCGCTATCACCTCGCCTTCGTACACCAGTTCGCGCCGTCCATGGTGCATCTCGACGAGGCCGCCCACGTCTGCTCTGAGCCAACGTTTGTCGCTGCTGTCATCTATCACCTTTATCCAGCCCGGCCAGTGAATCGCGCGGTCGGGGAGCAGTTCGTACTCCGCGAGGACGCTCTCGACGCCGTCGAGTGCCCGCTTGATGAGCCGCCGTTGAAAGCGATGGGCCTGTCCCATCTCGATGGTAATGGTCGGCGTGCCCGCGCTCGTCGCCGCACCGCGAAGCGAGCCGCCGTCGCCACCGCCGCCAAGGATGACGTTCGCCCCGAAGGAGCGTGCGAGTCGGGCCACCTCGGGGTTGTTCATATCGGCGCGAACGTGGAACATGGTCGTCCGATTGCGCGTCGAGGTATGGAAATCGAGGCCGAAATCGCACTGTTTGATGAACGTCGTAAACAGGGAGTTCGCCATGCGTTCTGCGGTGTTCGACCGTTCGCCTCCCGGGAACGACCGGTTCAAATCGAGGTCGTAAATCGGGATATAGCGCTGCTGGGCGAGGTAGCCGGGGATGTTCACGACGTGGACACAGACGAGGGTTCCGTGGAGTTCGTTTGGACTGTACCGTGAGGCGACTTCTTGGACGACTTTGACGCCGTTCAGTTCGTCGCCGTGGATGGCGGCGGTGAGGAACACCGACGGGCCGGGATGGCGGCCGTTGATGATGGTGACTGGAATTTCGACCGGGTCGCCAAGATACGTCTCGCTGATACCGTGGCGGAGGGTTTTCACTTCTCCCGGGCCGACGGTTTCTCCGTTGTAATGAAAGGCGTTCGAAAATTCTGCCATACCTGACTGTCTCGCGTGACCCCCAAGTACATTCCCCCTGCTCGTGAAAAATCGTGAAAAATCGGCACAGGGAACCTCTCTCGACCGTTGGCGTTTTATCCGCGAATGCGCTATCGAGTGGCGTGCAGAAGATTACCGACCGAACGCGCAACCCCTTTGGCATGCGCACGCCCGCAGAGTACGAGGCCACCGCCGGGCAGACGGCGTTCGGCTACGGTGACGTAAACGCCGACTTCCACCTCATCGGTGACCACCCGGGCGTCCACGGCGGAACGGAGACGGGTGTTCCCTTCACCGAAAGCATGGCCGGCGAACGCCTCCAACCGATTTTCCACGAGCTTGGCTTTCTCGATGCGGCCTACGCAGCCGAGCCAACACCCGACAACCTGTACGCGTCGTACATCCACATGTGCGCCGTCGAAGCCGGGAACACACCGACGGAAAAACAGTACGCTGCGCTCGAACGCTTCTTCGACGCCGAACTGCGCGCCATCAACGGCCACATCTTGATGCCGGTAGGTGAGCAAGCCACGCGCCACGTCGTTCGCGAGTACACTACCCAGGAGCGCCACCTCGACTTCGACATGGCCGCGCTTCACGGGACGGACATCCGCGGGGGTGGCTTTCTCGTGGTTCCGATTCGCGAGCCAACAGAATGGGACGACGGCGACGCAGAAATGCTCGAAACCAACCTGCGCGCGTTGTTGAACTCCGATTACCGCCAGACGAAGGGCGTGGCTACAATGATTGGGTGACTCGGTTCTCGCCCTTACTGCCCGGTTACCAGCGTCTTATGAGGCTCCCGCCTGTATGCAGAGCCATGAGTGAGACGCCCGAATACGATGTAACCGTTGTCGGCGGTGGTCCCGCCGGACTGACCGCCGCGCTGTATACGACCCGCCTGTCCCACGACACGGCGGTCATCAACCGCGGGGGCGGCCGCGCGGCGATGATGATGGAGACCCACAACGTCATCGGCATCACCGAAGACGTGTCCGGCAACGAGTTTCTCCAAACCGCCGTCGAACAGTTAGAAGGGTACGGCACGGACTACTTCCGCGACACCGTCACCTCGATTACAGCAACCGACGACGGGCCGCGACGCTACCTCGTCGAGGCTGGGAACGTCTCCGTCTACTCTGACTATCTCGTGTTGGCGACCGGCTTCACCGACAAGCGCCCAGACCCGCCGCTCCCACGCACGGGCCGAGGGCTGCACTACTGTCTGCACTGTGATGCCTACATGTTCGTCGACGAGCCGGTGTACGTAATGGGCCACTCGAACAGCGCCGCCTACGTGGCGATGATTATGCTCAATTTCACCAACCGCGTGGATCTGCTACTGCGCGGCGAGGAACCCACGTGGTCTGCCGAAACGGACGAACTCCTGCGCGCCCACCCCGTCACCATCATTGAAGACGAAATCGAGTCGAAATTCCAGGACGAGGACGACCCATCGTGGCTCGGCGGCTTCGTCTTCGAAGACGGCACGCGCCGCGAGTACAAGGGCGGCTTTCCGATGTACGGCTCCGAGTACAACACCGACCTCGCCACCTCACTCGGCGTCGAACTCACCGACGACGGAATGATTTCGGTGGACGACCACGGCAAGACGAACGTCGAGGGTGTCTACGCCGTTGGCGACGTGACGCCGGGCCACAACCAGATTCCCGTCGCGCTCGGTGAAGGCGCGAAAGCCGGCATCTCCATCCACTACAGCGCCCGCAAGTTCCCGATGTCGCTCGACGAAATCGAGGCCGCAGGCGGCGAAATCGACCTCTCCGAAGCGCCCGCCATCTCCGAAAAACTTCGTGAAGCAGCCGCGAAACACGACGCGGGCGAAGCGGCCGCAGACGACTGAGGCGCACAAATGGTCACGGTTCACCTCGGTTCGACCTACGCAGACGCGATAGGCGAGGCTTCGCTCACCGTTTTGGTGACAGGAGAGACGACCGTGTTGGACCTGCTCGCTGAAATCGCAGAGACACATCCCGCGATTCAGCCGCTGTGGTTTCGGTCGAACGGGCAGCTTCGTGGACACGTCGAAGTGGCCGTAAACGGAACTGCGATACAGGAGTTACAGGGGCCAGACACGGTGATTCAGTCGGATGCCGAACTCACGGTCAAGCCAGCGCTTGGGTGTTAGCATCCACCAGAAACAGTCATGTGTGCCGCGCCGTGAGAATGAGTGTGAAGCAGATTCAACTCGAGTGTACGGTGTTCGAGGGGGAAAACAGCGTGTACCTCTTCGGCGCAGACGACCCAGACACCCCGGTCACGCTCGTAGACGCGGGCGTCGCGGTCGAAGAAGTACGCGACCAACTTCAGTCGGCACTCGCCTCCGAAGACCTCTCGTTTGCGGACATCGAAACCGTGTTCCTGACCCACTTCCACGGTGACCACAGTGGACTGGCGGGATTCATCCAAGAGCAAAGCGACGCGACGATTTACGCCCACCACGACGACGCAGACCTCATCGAACGCGACGTTTCCGCGTGGGAGTCGCTGTTTGCGACCCAGAAGGCGAAGTTGAACGAGTGGGGGATGCCCACGGACAAACAAGACGAACTCATCCCGTATCTCGAAGGCGTCGAAACGATGTCCGACGGCGCGCCAACCGTCACGCGATTTGAGGCAGGCGACCGCTTCGAAGTCGGCGACCTGACGTTCGAAGCCGTCCATATGCCCGGACACACCGAAGGCCAGTGTGGGTTCGTCGTCGACCGCGGCGAGGGCAACGAACTGCTCTCCGGCGACGCACTCCTCCCGAAATACACGCCGAACGTCGGCGGGGCGGACGTGCGCGTCGAAAAACCCCTCCAAAAATATCTCGACACGCTGACGGGCATCGTGGCTGCAGACTACACCGTTGCGTGGCCCGGCCACCGCCAGCGCATCGACGACCCGGCGGCTCGCGCGAAGTACATCATCGACCACCACCGCGAACGCACGGAGAAAGTGCTTGCCGTGCTCCGCGACCACGGCCCTGCAGACGCGTGGACGGTGAGTGCACACCTGTTCGGTGACCTGCACTCGATTCACATCCTCCACGGCCCGGGCGAGGCGTACGCACACCTCTCACATCTGGAAGCGGACGGCGTGGTTGAAAATACCGACGACGGGTACGAAATAGTCGATTCTGAGCCAGCGTTAGACGAGCTGTTCCCAGCCGTCGAGCTGGCCTAATCGAATTTCCTCACTTGGTCGAGAGCTGACTCTGATTTTCTGCGTCAACGAGGTTGCGCAGGCGGCTTCTGCACGTCGTAGAGAAAGTTCGCTGTGCCTGTGTCCAGGCAGGTTCGGTCGGTTCTGGTGTCGGTTCTGTGGGCGAGGCCCACTTGTCGCCGGGGAAGGTGTATGTCTTCGAGTTCGTGCTCATGTCGAGGGTGGATTACGATTTGTTTGATAGCGTGTCGGTCGGGTGGTGGCTTTCCATGCTGCGCGTACTGCGAGGTGATGAAGTATCATCATCTGTCCTTCTGAACCCAACTATCATAAATGTTCATGTTGGACTCAACGTTTGCCACGAACCATCCGATTCCAGTTTGTTGACACCCTGAATCCCTGTTTATCTCCTCGCGTTTCGTATCTCTACGTGGGGTGGAACTATGGCAACAACAAGTGGCCAAATTACAGAACAGAACAAACGACTCGCCCGTGAGTACTTAGAAGCAGTCGAGAACCATACCGATGGACGAATCGAGAATCTAACCGATCTCGTCGCCGCGGACGTCGTCAATCACACGCCAGTCTCACGAGACGAATTGACACCGGGAGAAGAACGTGGCATAGACCTCTTCAGAAAGCACACCGAAGCGGTGACGAGAGGCTTCTCTGACGTTCACTTCGACATCCACGACATGCTCGCAGAAGACGACCGCGTGTTGGTTCGATTCGACGTCGTTGGCACCCACGACGGAATGTTCATGGGCGTCGAACCCACTGGGAAACCGATTCGGATCTCAACGTTCGGACTCTACCGCTTCGACGACGGCAAACTCGTCGAACGGTGGAGCGAGTCAGACCTCGTAAGCTTCCTCAGCCAAGTCGGCGCGATCGACCTGTAACCGGAGACGCTCAGAGGACACGTCAAATTTTTCGAGGAACACCCTCAGAGTGCGCGGCGCGAGAGAAAATAAAGAAAAAGCGAGTGCTAACTGTTTAGTCGTCCTGAGTCTTGATGTCTGCCGAAAGGCCCTGTGCCATGCGGATCTCCTTCGAGTTGTTGAGCGTCCACGCGGTGCGCTCGGTCACGGCTTCGATGATTTCGCGCGCGGATGGGTAGCCGTTGCCCGACTTTTTGACGCCGCCGAACGGGAGGTGGACTTCTGCGCCGATGCACGGGAGGTTCCCGTAGGCGAGGCCGACCTCTGCGTGGTCGCGGAAGTAGTTGATTTGGCGGTAGTCCTCTGAGATGATTGCGCCAGCGAGACCGTAATCCGTGTCGTTCTGAATCTCGACGGCTTCTTCGATGTCACCGGAGTACTTGAGGAGGGCGACATGTGGGCCGAACACTTCCTCGTGGGTGCAGCGAAGCGGCTCGTAGGGGTCTGCCTCGTAGACGAACGGGCCAACCCAGTGGCCGTCTTCGTGGCCGTCTGGAATCTCGTCTGCGTCGAGTTCCGTGCGGTCTACGAGCACGTTCACGCCCTCTTTGCGGGCGAGTTCCGCGTAGGAGCGCACTTTCTCTTTGTGGCCGTCCTCGATGAGCGGCCCCATGAAGGTGTTTTCGTCGAGTGGGTTCCCGACAGACACCTGCTCTGCGAGTTCGACAAAGCGCTCTTTGAACTCGTCGTAGACTTCCTCGTGGACGACGAGACGCTCTGAGGAGACACAGCGCTGGCCGGTTGTCTTAAACGAGGACATGAGCGCCGAGTGAACGGCGATGTCTAAGTCTGCTTTCTCGGTGATGACGATGTTGTTCTTCCCACCCATCTCTGCGGCGACGAGTTTGCCGGGTTCGCCGCCGACCTTGGAGGCGATTTCGTGGCCGACTTCGGCGGAACCGGTGAAGAGAACGGTGTCGATTGCAGGGTCGTCAACGATGGCTGCGCCAGCATCGCCGAAGCCCTGAATCATGTTGAACACGCCATCGGGGATGCCTGCGTCCTCGAACATCTCTGCGATAATCTGCCCGCACCACGGCGTCTGCTCTGCGGGCTTCCACACGACGGTGTTCCCTTCGACGAGCGCGACGGCCATGTGCCAGAACGGGATGGCAACGGGGAAGTTCCACGGCGTGATGCAGCCGATGACGCCGCGTGGCTTGCGGCGCATGTAGGCGTCTTTGCTCGGGATTTCGGACGGAATCACGTCGCCTTTCGGGTGGCGAGCGTCAGCGGCGGCCCACTCGACCATGTGGTAGGCTTCGACCACGTCGGCGCGCCCCTCAGAGATTTCTTTCCCGCACTCTTTGGTAACGATTTCTGCGAGTTCGTCGGTGCGCTCTCGCAGCTCGTGGTAGATGTCCCAGAGGTACTCTGCGCGGTCGATGTGCGAGAGGTTTCGCCACTCCTCGAAGGAGTCTTCTGCGATGTCTACTGCCGACTCGACGTCGGCTTCGGTGCCGCGGCGGAATTCACCGAGCACCTTTCCTGTCGCCGGGTTTTTGCTGACGAAAGTGTCGTCACCTTCGCCATCAGTCCACTCACCGTTGATGTAATGCTGAAAGACGTTCGTCTCTTGTGCCATGGCTCAATTTAGGGTCGAAACAGCGGTATAACCCGACCCGTCCATGGAAGGGTACAAGTGTGTTCTTCTCGTTTGCCTTGCTAATGAGCCAGACCAGACAGCACGCGGGGACTCGGTTGACCCTCAATCTCTGGCACCCGAACTGCTGGGCGATTGAATCGACCGAGCAGGTGGGTGGTGGGGTGCTTGGCCACGCGGTCTACAGCTCGCCAAAAACGACCGACACCGTCGTAAACGGGCTGTTCACCGCCTTTGGTGACACCCTTGACCAAGTCGAGGAGTTGCTCGAAACTATCCACGACTCGCCACACGCAGGCGACGTACACGAACTCCAAGAACGATTCGGGAAACAGACCTCGGCAAGCGCCCCGGGCAACGTCGCCCGCGAGTTCTTCGTGGAGTACAAACCCCAAGACATGGTGTGCCCGACGCTGTTGAAATACGGCTTCGTCCATAGCGCACCCGTGCGCATTGAAGACGGCCGTGAGTACTGGCAGGTGGTCTTCGCGGGCGAACGAAGCGAAATCGAAGCCCAACTCGATGGCGTCCGCAAAGACGCAGGTGCTGAGGTGTCAGTTTCTCGAATCTCTGCATCGCCACCGGCAGATGCAGAGCGCAAAAAGCGCGTAGACACGCTCACAGCAAGCCAACGTGAGGCGTTCAACCTGGCGCGCGACCGCGGCTACTACCAGTGGCCCCGCGGCGTCTCGACGCGGGAACTAGCCGCGGAACTGGATGTGTCAAAGACGACGTTCTTAGAACACCTCCGCAAAGCCGAAGCGAAACTGCTCGACCCGTGAGTGCACGCACGTAATCAGGATATTTGAACCTCTCGGACAGGTCCATAAGTAGACAACTCCACAAATTTTTAGCTCTCGTAGAACTAATTTTAGATGACAATTAGTTAGTAATTTTTACACCGACCGACCATGGGCGGCGCCATGTATAACATCGGCGAGAGTTAACATGCGAACAGTTCACATGATACCGAATAACGGTCAGGAACCGCTTACTCGCAGAGATATTCTGAAGGCATCGGGCGCTGGTGGCTTGGCACTCATCGCAGCAACGGCTGGGTGTCTCGAATCGGGTGACGATGGTGGCGAAGGCACCGCTGGCGGAGACGGTGGCGGAAACGGCGGAGGTGGAGACGATGGGGACGGTGGCAGTACCGCAGCAAGCAACCGTAGCATCGGGATGGTCGACTCCGTGACCGGGTCGCTCGCACCGTACGGAGAGCGCAACGAACGGGGCCGCAAGCTCGCACTCTCAACCATCAACGAGACAGGCATCGGCGAGGACGGTGCGACACTTGACATCATCTTAGAGGACGATGAGAGTAAGAGTGCGCCGGGTGTAAACGCCGCCCGCAAACTCGTAACGCAGGACGGCGTCCCACTCCTCATCGGGTCTGTTGGCTCTGGCGTCTCCATTGCTATCCACGACTCCGTCGTCTCGGGGACGGACGTGGTTCACATCAGTCAGAACTCAACGAGTCCGAAACTCACGGAGAAGCCAGACCTCCTGCGCATGAGTCCGAGTGGGGCGGCGAAAGGGAAGGCACTCGCCGAACTCGTCGGGCGTGACCACGACACCGTGGCTGTCACTTGGATAAACAACGACTATGGGACAGGCCTCTCCGAAGTGTTCGAAGCCTCCTTCGACGGGACAGTCGCCTACAACTCCCCACACGACCAGGGGCAGGCGTCCTACCGCGGCGTCCTCACCGAGATGGCAGACACCGACGCCACCGCGTGGGTGTTCATCACTTACGCAAACGAGTACACGAACATGGTCAACGAGGCTTACGACCAGGGCTACCACGAGCAAGTTGACTACTACGGGGCAGAGAGTACCATCGCAGACTCCATCCTCGAAAACACGGAACCGGGCAGTCAGGACGGTATGACCGGCATCACCGAGAGTGCGCCATCCGACCAGGAGAGTTACCAGCAGTTCAAGAGCGACTTTGAGGCGGAGTTCGACACTTCACCGACCGTCTGGGCGGCCTACGCCTACGACTCGGTGACCGTTGCCGCCATCGCCATCGAGGCGGCAGACGATTTCTCAGGAGCGTCTATCTCCAAGGTCGTCCGCGACGTCACTCGGCCAGAGGGCACGAAGGTCTACTCGTTCGCCGAGGCGAAGCAGGCACTCGCAGACGGCAACTCCGCTGCGGACATCAACTACGAAGGTGTTAGCGGCCCGGTCGACTTAGACGAGAACGGTGACCCACCTGGCTTCTACCAGATTTACCGGGTCACGGACCACGAGTACGAGTTCGGCGACTTCATCACGGGATAATCCATGCCCGTATTCTTTCAGCGTGGAGGTGTGAGCAATGGCTAACATCGTCCAGATGCTCGCAGACGGCCTCATCTTTAGTTGCATCATCGTCCTCGGGGCGATTGGCCTCTCGCTCATCTACTCCATCGCCGACTTCGCCAACTTCGCTCACGGCGACCTCATGACCGTCGGCGCGTTCGGTGGACTCGTCGGTGCGACTGAGTTCGCAAAACTACTCCCCGGAGACAGCATCGTCTTCTTCGAGTTGCCAATCTCGCTGTACTTTGGCCTTTTGTTCGGGATGGCCGCAGCGGCGGCCGTCACGCTGGTCACCGAACGGCTCATCTACCGGCCGCTCAAGGATGCTGGGTCGATCGAGTTGCTCATCACGAGTATCGGGATTGCCCTCGCCTACCGCGCAATCATCCAATTGAGTTTCGGTGCAGACCAGGAACGATACGAAATCGCCTCGCAGGGACGCATCGACTGGTTCTTCGAGGCGACACAGAGCCTCGGCGGCATCGCGCTCACGCAGCGTGACTTCGTCATCCTCGTGGTCACGATACTGCTTGTGGTGGGACTGCACACGCTTTTACAGTACACGACACTCGGTCGGAAGATGCGTGCGACCGCAGACAACCCGAGTCTCGCCCGGGTGAGCGGCATCCGCACGCGTGAGGTCGTCCTCGCGATGTGGATTATCGGTGGCGCACTCGCCGCCGCAGGCGGCGTGTTCCTCGGCATCGACACGCTCGTCCGCCCACGCATGGGCTTCGACCTGCTTCTGGTCGTGTTCGCCGCGGTCATCCTCGGCGGGATTGGCTCTGTCTACGGCGCGATGCTCGGGGGCCTCGTCATCGGCATGGCCCACGAACTGACCCCAGCGATTCCGTTCGTGCCCGTCGAGTACGCACCAGCCGTCGCGTTCGCGCTGATGATCATCATCCTGCTCGTACGTCCACAGGGCATCATGGGGGAGGCCACATGAGCGACGACACCTCGACTGGCAGTTCCCCGCTCTCACGGTTCGACCAGACCGAGATGGGCGTGGTTGTAGTGGTGGGACTATCGATTCTAGTCTCACTGTTCATCTTCGAACTGAGCTTCATCGTGCCAACATACGCAGTCGCGGGAATGTGGATACTCCTCGCGCTCGGGCTGAACGTCCAGTGGGGCTACGCTGGCCTCATCAATTTCAGCGTCGCCGCGTTCTGGGGCATCGGCATGTACTCCGTCGCGCTCCTCTCGGCTCCAGGGTCGCCACTCGGCTTCGAGTTCAACCCCGGTGTTGCACTCGTCGCCGCTATCGTGGTGAGTGCGCTGACCGCACTCATTATAGGGATTCCAACGCTTCGGCTGCGTGCAGACTACCTTGCAATTGCGAGTATCGGCTTTGCAGAGATTATCCGAGAACTCGTGAGCAACGAGCGCGAACTGACCGCAGGTACGCAGGGGGTAAGTATTCCGGCTCTCCTGCCAGAACTGGCTACGTCTCTCGACGCGGTGTTCGCGCCCGACGCACCGGCGTTCCCGTACCGGGGACTCGTCGACTTCTTGCTGGTTGCGATTACGGTGTTCGTCGTCTACCTGTTCCTCCGGCGGCTTCACATCTCGCCGTGGGGGCGGGTCCTCCGGACGATTCGCTCCGACGAGGATCTAGCGAAGGCACTCGGCAAGAACACCTACTGGCTGAAGATGCAAGCGTTCGTCCTTGGGAGCGTCCTGATGGCCATCGCCGGATTCTTCTACGCCTACCAGTTCCGCTTCGTCCTGCCCGAGACGCTCGAACCCATCAACACGTTCTACGTGTGGGTCGCCGTCATCCTCGGCGGAACTGGGAGCAATCGCGGAGCCATCCTCGGCGGACTCACTCTTGTCGCAGTTCGAGTCTTCCCAAGTTTCTTCATCAACTTCCTCGCGCTCGACGTGAACGTGGGCGCAGTCCGTCTGCTCATCGTGGGCCTGCTCATCATCGGTATCGTCCGGTTCCGTCCGCAGGGTATCCTGCCACCGCGGTCGGAACTCATCTGGCCTGCTGCGCGGGATGGAGGTGAAAAACAATGACCGAGATGATTTACGAAGGCGCGAATCTCGACAAGCAAGACCCCGTCCTCAGAACAAAGGGTCTGAAGAAATCGTTCGGTGGCCTGACGGCGACCAACGACGTGACACTGCAAATCGAACGCGGTTCGATTACGGGGATGATTGGCCCGAACGGTGCTGGAAAGTCCACGCTATTCAACCTAATGTCCGGGTTCTACGACCTAGACGACGGCCGCGTCTGGGTCAACGACCAAGAGGTCACGAATGCAGAGCCACACGAAACGGCTCGTTCGGGGCTCATTCGGACTTTCCAGACGCCACGCAGACTGGAAGGGATGACCGTCCGCGAGGCGATGCTGGTCGGTCCGCGTCCGCAGTCGGGCGAGTCCATCGTCCCGCTGTTCTTGCAACCCGGCAAGGTTCGCGAACAGGAGCGAGCGAACATCGAAGAGGCAGAGCGACTGCTCGAACGCTTCGAAATCGACCACCTCATCGACCAGCCATCGACGGACCTGTCCGGTGGCCAGTTGAAACTCGTCGAGCTCGCTCGCGCCATTATGACGGAACCGGACATCTTGCTCCTCGACGAACCAGTCGCTGGTGTCAACCCGACGCTCGCGAACGATATCAAGCGGTTCATCAAGGAACTGAACGATGAAGGCCAGACCTTCCTCATCATCGAACATGACATGCCGTTCATCATGGATCTCGCAAACCCAATCATCGTCTTAGACCAGGGGCGCGTCCTGATGGAGGGGACGCCGGAGGAAGTCAGACACGACAAACGCGTCATCGACGCGTACCTCGGAGGTGCCGAATGAGCGACCGCGCACTCACCGTCGAATCCGTCGACTCGGGCTACGGTGAAGCCCAGGTTCTCGACGATCTCACACTCCACTTAGAACAGGACGAAATCGTCTGCATCATCGGGCCGAACGGCGCCGGGAAATCGACGGTCCTCAAGACTGTGTTCGGCCTGCTCGAACCGTGGGAGGGTGTGATTCGATTAGACGGTGAGGAGATTACGGGCACCCCTCCCGAGGACCTCGTCCGCGAAGGCGTTGGCTATGTCCCACAGGTAGACAATGTGTTCGGGTCGATGACCATCGACGAGAACCTCCGCATGGGCGGGGTAGCCCGGGACTCGGGGCTCGAAGACGTCATCGCCGACCTCTACGAGCGGTTCCCCATTCTCGACGAGAAGCGGGAGGCGAAAGCCCGCACACTCTCTGGCGGACAGCGTCAGGTGCTCGCGTTTGCTCGGGCACTCGTCATGGAGCCACACGTCCTCCTCATCGACGAGCCGTCCGCCGGCCTCGCGCCGAACATCGTCCAGAACGTGTTCAAGGACGTCCAGAAGGTGAACGACCTCGGCACGGCTATCCTCATGGTCGAACAGAACGCCCGCGAAGGCCTCGCCATCTCTGACCGGGGCTACGTCTTAGACCAGGGGACGGTTGCCTACACTGACGAAGCAGACGCACTACTGGATAATCCAGAAGTGTCGCGCTTGTACCTCGGCGGGTAATTCGGGTACTACCCGCGAATCATTGCCGCAGACCCACCCTTTTCATTCACTAGCGCTCAACGTGAGTATATGAAGAAAGTCTCCATCGACGAGGTCGACATCCTCACTAATCCGATGAACGTCCACAGCGTCCGTCGGCCCGTTTCGAGAGCCCTCGGCACCGAGGACTTCGCCATGAACTACTTCGAACTCGAATCCGGTGAGTCCTTCTCCGGCGGCTTACACACCCACCACGACCAAGAAGAAGTGTTCTACGTCCAAGAGGGAGCCGCGACCTTCGAGACGCTGGTTGACGAGGAGCGAGACACTGTCACCGTCGAAGCCGGGGAAGTCATCCGATTCGCCCCCGGAGAGTTCCAGCAAGGAAGCAACGAGGACGACGAGACGGTCGTCGGCTTCGCCTTCGGCGCACCCGGAAAGGTGCACGACTGGGACGAAATCGAATCGCTTACCTTCTGTCGAGCGTGTGAGGAAGAAACCGCCCACGGCTTGACGTTGACCGACGCCGGTGGCTTCAAATTCGACTGCACCGAGTGCGGGACGACGTTTACGGTAGAGCGGTCTGAGTAACGAAGTTTTCTAATAAATTGAGCCGCAGAAGGGCGCGACGGGATTCGAACCAGAGCCAGACGGTCACTCACTTCGTTCGCGCTGCGACTGGCAGGGTTCAAATCCCGAATGATCCTCAACTGGTTGCTCGCAGTGCTCGCAACACAGTTTACGGGCGTGACGGGATTTGAACCCGCGATCGAGAGGTTAGGAACCTCTCGCCCTATCCACTAGGCCACACGCCCTCAAAATGCACAGACGCAGCGCGTCCGCTGAGAGGTCGAGGGCGGGGGAGAAAAACGGTTACCCTTTTACTTCTCTTTCTCGGCTTCGACGTCGTCTTCCTCGTCGTCTGCGCCGATGTTTGGCTGGGCTTCGTCAGCGGCGGCCTGCGTCTCTGCTTTGTCCGCGTCGGCATCCGTGGTGTCCGCGTTAGCCTCTTCAGCGTCGGTTGGGCCTTCTTTGCCCTTCTTGCGCATCTCTTCGAGTTCGCCTTCGACTTCTTCGCGGCCTTTCTGGAACTCACCCATCGCTTGCCCGGTGGAGCGAGCGAGCTTTGGAATCTTGTTTGCGCCAAACAGGAGGATGGCGATGAACAGAATAACGAGCAGTTCCGGCCCGCCCGGGATTCCCGGGAACAGCGGAGTGATTGTGTCGAGCATCTCTACCCCATCGTTGCCTACTGTTTAATATAGGCTTTTTGCTCATCCGGCAAGACCCTCCCAAAGGTGGGGTAATCGGCAGCCCTCCCGTGATTGACCGTCTGTTGCGTGCCGATTGGCCGAGAGCGCAAACGTCTTTTGACTGTCTCCGTAACGCCCAGACGCAATGGTCAACACTGGCGACGACGCACCAGACTTCAGCGCACCGGTAGCAAACGGCGACATCGAGGAGTTCGACCTCGAAGCCGAACTCGACGATGGCCCACTCGTGCTCGCATTCTTCCCGGGCGCGTTCACGAGCGTCTGTACCAACGAGATGTGCACGTTCCGCGACAACCTCAGCCAGTTCGAGGATGTCGGCGCAGACGTGTTCGGCGTCAGCCGCGACACGCCGTTTACGCTCAACGAGTTCCGCGCCCAGAACGACCTCAACTTCGGCCTCATCTCCGACCTGAACCGCGACATCATCGAGGCGTTCGACGTTGAGATGGACTTCGACGCCCTCGGCGTCTACGGCGTCGCAAAGCGCTCCGTGTTCGTCATCAACGCAGACGGTGAAGTCACCTACTCGTGGGTCACCGACGACCCCGGCGTCGAACCAAACTACGAAGAAGTCGCACAGGCTGCAGCCGAAGCGTAAATCCCACACTCTCCCGAGGTTTTTTTCTCGCTCCGTCGCGTTCAGTAAGCTATGAGTGAACTTCCAGATGGCGAGAGTAACATCCTATCGTACGACCGGGATGCAGTCCACTCGTTCCCCGACGAGAAGCTGCACCGGGTCCTTTCCTTTATCGATAACGACGAGGAGATTCAGGCGTTGCTCAGAGCTCAAAACGTGAACGCAGTCGCGCGAAAGCGATACAACGACCACGGCGCAAAGCACATCGAAATCGTCCGCGACCGCGCGCTCACCCTCTACGACCTGTTAAAGCGCGGTGGCATCTCGTTCAACGGTGCTGGCGACCAAGGCCTCGCTGAAGAAGACGAATCGGTGATTATCGCTTTCGCCGCAACTATCCACGACATCGGGCACATCGTCCACCGCGACGACCACGTCTACTACTCGATTCCACTCGCCTCGGACATTCTCGACCGGATTCTCCCCCAGTTCTACGACAGCATTACCGAGCGGGTGAAAGTGAAGGCAGAGGTTCTGCACGCGATTCTCTGTCACCACACGGTCGAAGACCCGCTGACGGTCGAAGCGGGCGTCATCCGCGTCGCAGACGCCCTCGACATGGAACACGGTCGCTCGCGCATCCCGTACGAGAGTGGTGGACGCGGTATCAACACCGTCTCCAGTCAGGCGATTCGGAAGGTCACGCTCCAAGAAGGCGACGAGACGGCCGTCACCGTCGAAATTGAGATGACCAACGCGGCCGGGGTGTACCAAGTGGACAACCTTCTCAAGGCGAAGCTCCGTGGCTCTGGCTTAGAAGACTACATCCGCATCGTCGCGCTCAACACGCACACCGACGGCGACCAAATCGTCGAACGCATCGAACTCTAAGGCGGCAACCCCAACCCGAGTAGTGCGGGTTAACTGTGCCCAGCCATTTCCTATCAGTAGATGGTTCTCGCGATTGAGACAGACAACTTACGAAAGTCCTACGGCGACGTAGACGCGTTGCAGGGACTCGACCTCGCCGTTGAAGAAGGCGAGTTTTTCGGCCTTCTCGGACCAAATGGCGCGGGGAAAACGACGTTCATCTCCATTCTCACCGGCCTCGTCCGCAAATCCGGCGGCGAAGCCAGCGTGTTCGGCTACGACGTAGAAGCCGACTACCAGCAGGCCCGCGACGCAATCGGCGTCGCCCCTCAGGAGTTTAACGTCGACCGGTTTTTCCCCATCAAGGAAGTCCTGATGCACAAGGCAGGCTACCACGGCATCGGCACGGAAGAAGCCTCCCGACGCGCGGACGCCGCGCTCAAGAAAGTCGGCATCTACGACAAGCGCGACACTCGCTTCGACTGGCTCTCTGGTGGGATGAAGCGCAGACTTCTGCTCGCACGCGCTATCGTCACCGAGCCAGACCTGTTGATTCTCGACGAACCCACCGCGGGCGTGGACGTGCAACTCCGGCGCGACCTCTGGAACATCATCACCGAGATGAACGAGGAGGGCACGACGATTTTGCTCACCACCCACTACATCGAGGAGGCAGAGCGCCTCTGTGACCGCGTCGCCATTATGAACGAGGGCAAGAAAGTGACCGTCGCAAGCCCCGACGACCTCATGGACCAGGGCGTGGACAACATCACCATCACGCTCCGTGACCCGCCGAAAACTGCCCCCGATGTGGCAGTTGAGGGCGTCGAGTCGGTCGAGCTGAAACAGGGACGAGTCGTCGTCCGCGCCCACCGCGCGGGCAGCGTCGCCCCCGACGTCCTCCTCGCGCTCGACGACGCGGGCCACGAGGTCGTGGACTTGGACATCTCGCGCACGTCACTCGAAGAGGTGTTCGTCTCGCTCACAAACGGCCGTGAATCCACCAACGGCGACCGTCCACCGGCGGGCGCAAAACAGGAGGCACCGCGATGAGTCGATTCACTGGGTTTCTGACGCTCGTCCGCCGTGAGATTCTCCGCTATGTCCGTCGCCCACGAAACACGTTCATGCCGCCACTCATCACGAACGTGCTCTACTTCTCGGTGTTCGGCGTCATCCTCGGCGAGCGTATCGGCCCGACCGGCGACTTCTCCTACGTCCTGTTCATCCTGCCGGGCCTCGTCGTGCTTGGCACCATCTCGAATGCGTTCGAGAACGCCTCGTTCTCCATCTTCCACGGCAGGTGGAACGAGTACATCCATGAAACGCTCACCTCACCGATGAGCTACCCGCAGATGGTGTTCGCCTACGTCGCCTCCAGTGCGCTTCGCGGCGTCATTATCGGCATCATCATCTCCGTCGTTGGAGCGTTCTTCACGCCCGTCGGCATCGAGCACCCGCTCTATCTCGTCGCGTTCATGGTCGTCATCCCGTCGCTGTTCGCGAGCCTCGGCGTCGCAGGTGGCCTCTGGGCGCGCGACTTCGACTACCTCACCGTGATGAACCAGTTCATCATCCGCCCGCTCGTGTTCTTCGGCGGCATCTTCTACGCTTTAGACGCCCTCCCGGAGCCGTGGTACACCATTTCGCTCGCAAATCCGATGGTGTACATGGTGAGTGGGGTTCGATACGGCTTCCTTGACTACTACGACGTTGACCCGAACCTTGCGCTCGCGGTGCTCACGGGTGCGACCGTCGCCGTGCTTGCCCTCGATATTGCACTGTTCAAACGCGGGTACGGTCTCGCCGACTGAGGCCAACCCCTATGCTGGTGGTTCGCGTACCAGTTGGTAATGCAAACACGCTGTTATTCCTGCGGCGATGTGTTCGACGCGACGCGCATTCGTTGTGACTGCGGCGAGCCAGTTTGGTTCGACGGAGACGCCACAGACTTCGAGTGGCCGACCGGAACCGTGCACGGCGTCTGGCGCTATGCGTCACTCCTCCCCGTCGCCCCGACCGAGGGGTTGGGATGGGCGGCGGGAAACACGCCACTTCTCAGAACCCCGCGACTCGACGACTATGCAGGCTGTACGCTGTGGGTGAAAGACGAAGCCGAGAATCCGACCGGGACGTTCAAAGACCGCGGGAGTGCCGTTGCCGTGGCGGCGGCCGAAGCACGCGGAGCGACCGCCGTCGGCACCGTTTCCCACGGGAATATGGCGATGAGCACGGCCGCACACGCCGCGGCTGCAGACCGTCCCTGTGTCGTTCTCGTCCCCGACGACATCTCTGCTGCGCGTCTCGCCGCAATCTCTCAGTATGGCCCTGACATCGTCCGCGTCGACGGAGACTACGGACAACTCTACTTTGACAGTCTCGAACTGGGTGCCACGTTCGACATCGAGTTCGTCAACTCGGACGTGCCCCTGCGCGTTGCCGGGCAGAAGACGGTTGCGCTCGAACTCATAGAACAGTTCGACGGCGTACCCGATGCAATCTGTCTCCCCGTGAGCAGCGGCGGGCAGGCAAGCGGCGTCTGGAAGGCCCTCCGGGAACTCAGGGACGCACGACTCATCGACGGCCTGCCGCGCCTCTACTTCGTGCAGGCGGCGAACTGCGACCCAATAGCCGCCGCCTTCCGCGAGGGCTATGAGGTCCGCCCAATCGACCCCGAACCGACCGCAGCCTACTCGATTGCGAATGCGAACCCGCCGAGTGGTAATCGCGTACTCGCCGCCGCAGCCGAGACCGACGGCGCAGTCGTCTCGGTGCCAGAAGACGCCATCCACGAAGCAACGCGGAAACTCGCCACCGAAGCAGGACTGTGCGTCGAACCGTCGTCTGCGGTTGCACTCGCGGGACTCAGACAACTCGCTGCGAGCGGTGACGTGGCCGCCACCGACCGCGTCGCGCTCATCCTCACCGGCACCGGATTCAAGGAACTCGGTGGAGCGTCGACAGACGCGCCGTCCGTCCCGCTTGCGAATCTGGACGAACACCTCGCTGCGATACTCAGTGACGCATGACCACCATCGACCTCACCCACCCGATTGCGGACGGAATGCCCGTGTATCCGGGCGACCCGCCGGTGACGTTTCGCGGCCACGCCATCTACCAAATCGACGGCTATCGCGTCACTGGGCTCTCGTTCGGGAGTCACACCGGAACCCACATCGACGCGCCGAGCCACACCGAAGAACACGGCAACACGCTCGATGACTTTCCCATCTCGACGTTCTCGTTCGAGGCCATGCGCGTCGATTGTCGCCACCTCGGCGCTCGTGACCGCATTCGGCTCGCAGAGGTACCCACAGCGACCGCCGTCGCTGACGTCGACATGCTCGTGTTCCACACGGGCTGGAATACTCACTGGGGGACTGACGCCTATCTCGACCATCCGTATCTCGATGTCGCCCTCGCGGAGTGGTGTGCTGACCACAATCTGCACGTCGGTATCGACGCCTTCAGCCCCGACCCGACGCCAAGCCCGAACGAGGCTGCAGGCGAGCCTACCGACAGCCCGGCCCACCACGCGCTGCTCGGCCACGATTGCCTCATCGTCGAAAATTTGTGCAACCTCGGCCGTGTGCCAGACCGGTTTCACCTCGATGCGTTCCCGCTCCCGCTCGCTGACGCAGACGGGGCACCAGTCCGGGCGGTGGCCCTCTTCGATTGACAGGATTCGACAGACGGCGGCAAGGGAGCACGCCGACCACCGTATTTATATGGGTAAATCATGATGATATAGCCAATGCAGAACACGCTGCTTTCCCCAGACACGGCCGACGTCATCGTCCGAACCTGCCGAACCGCGATGGGCGACAGCCTCCGGTCGGTGACCTACTTCACACGCGACGACTTCGACCAACTCTACCTCCGGGACGATTTAGAACAGGACGCAGACCTCACGGGCTTCATCGGCAACGAGTGGCGGAGTTTCAAGACGACGCGTGAAGCCTACCGCGGCTCTGAACTCGGTGACTACAAGTACACGATTCGCACCTTTGAAAACGGCTTTTTGCTCCGCGTGACGACCGACCGCGAAGGCGTGTTCGCCACGACCGACGGCCTCACGATTCAGGCGTTCGACAACGTCGCAACCGCCATCCGCAAAGTCCTCGGCGAGGCTTAAACGATATAGACCGGCGAGAGGTCTTCTTCTTCGAGATAGTTGCGTAACTTCTTCACCCGCGGGCCAAGCTCTTCTGGCCGGTGTGAGTCGCTGCCGACGGTAAAGCGCACCTCATGTTCGCAGAACACTTCGAGGAAGCGGGGAACCGGGTGGAACTTCCCGTAGTCCGTGAGCACCCGCCCGGCGTTAATCTCGGGCACCGTCCGGGAGCGTTTGAACGCCCGTGCTGCGGCGTGGTAGTGTTCGTCCGTCCCCATCCCACGGAAGGCGGGGTTGCGTTCGAGTAAATCGACGTGCGCCGCGATGTCGAACAGCTCTGATTCTGCGAGGGTGACGAGCTTTTGGAAGTACTCATCGACGAGCGCTTTGCGCGCTGCCTCGGATTTCTTCCCGAAATAGCTCTCGACGTGGACGTTTACGTCTTCCAAGTGGTGGACGCTCCCGATGGTGTAGTCAAACTCAGTTTCGTTGAAAAACGCGCGAATCGCAGCCGCATCGCGCGGGTCATAGTCCATCTCGACTGCGTTGTAAATCTCGACGTCAAAGCGGTCGTTGAGGCTCTCGATTGCACGCAATCGTCGGTCGTACGTCTGGTCTAAGTTGAAGCCAAGCAGGTGCTTTAAATCCTGCATCCGTTCGCGCTCAGAGACGTTACAGTGGTCTGCAAACCCGACCCCCTTCAATCCGGCTTGCTCTGCGACCTGCAACATCTGGAAAAGAAAGCGCCCGTCAGAGTAGTTCGAGTGGACGTGATAATCGTGGAGCATTGCGTACTACAGTGTTTCCAGTCATTCGGGATAACTGTGTGGTGGCCACCATGCTTACAATATCTCAAGTGGGCCTCACAGTATGAGCGACGAGCCTGTCGGTGAGTGGGAGTATCTGACGGTTCGACCGGACCGCGAGCCAACGCGAAAGGAGGCGAGAGACCCCGGAGACATCTTAGACGAACTCGGGGCTGACGGGTGGGAACTTACCGACACCATCGACTACGTCGGCGGTGGCACGAAGTTTCTGGTACTCAAACGTCCGCGCTCTGCGGGGACGGCGGATGAGTGATGGCGACTCTGACATCGGCACCGAAGACACGATGCGCGAGCGCGCAGATGAGAGCGCCCTCAAAATTTGGCTGCTCATGGGCGCAAACCGCTTCGTCGTCATGGGCACGCTCGCCGCAGCCGTGTTCACCTCGTTCATCGTCGTGAGCACGCTCATCGACCCGTCGTTACAAACAGAAGTGAAGCAAACGGACACCATTGAGACGATTTTCTCGACGCTGCTCGGCCTCGTCGTCACCGGCACGACGCTCGTCGTTTCTATCAGCCAACTCGTCCTCTCGCAGGAAAACGGCCCGGTTGGCGACCAACGAGCGCGCATGAGCGACGCGCTCGACTTTCGAACCTACGTGCGCGAACTGCTCGGGACGGTCGCCCCCGCAGATCCCTCCGCGCTCCTCCAGGCGCTCGTAGACGAGAGCGAACGCCGGGCAACCGGCCTCTATCGCGTCATCGAAACCAACGACAACGACGAGCTGCAAGCAGAAATCAACGAGTTCGTCGAAAGCATCCGCGGGAACGCAGAGACGGTGTCACAAAAGCTCGACGACAGCCGCTTTGGCTCGTTCAGCGTGCTGTTTGCCGCCCTCGATTTCAACTACTCGTGGAAAATCTACCAGATCGACCGGCTCACCGACAAGTACGAAGCCGACCTCTCAGACGCAGAACGCGCCGCGTTCTCAGAACTCAGCAACGCTATCGCAATGTTCGGTCCGACGCGCGAACACATCAAGACGCTCTACTTCCAGTGGGCACTCGTTGACCTCTCGCGGTACATCCTCTTCGCCGCCATCCCCGCGCTCATCATCTCCGGGCTGATGCTCACCTTCGTCGGTGCATCGTCATTTCCCGGCAGCACGCTCGGCGTCCCGAACATCACCTGGGTCGTGAGCGCCGCCTTCACGATTGCGGTGATTCCGTTCTTACTGTTTACCTCCTACATCTTCCGCATTGCCACGGTCGCAAAACGGACGCTTGCGATTGGGCCGTTGATTCTCCGAGAATCACAGCGGTAACTCACTGAGAGGGAGAATTTGACAAGATGAGACTGCACACTGCAATGTTGTTCGAATTTCGTCCAGAAATCGACCGCAGGAAGTGCGCCGGCCGGGAATTGAACCCGGATCGTTGGCTTGGAAGGCCAAAGTCATGCCGTTAGACCACCGGCGCGCTCGTTTCACTCGTGCCCCGAGCCTCGCGTCACTTCGTTCCGCGAGACACCGGCGCTCTGTCTGAGCACCGACGAGGCGACCGACTACACGAAAGTCCGCGCAATCGGGTCAGAAGAACCCGAGCACGCGACGATATGATACTCCACACCGTGTCCGACCCGCCCAGGCCAGACGTGGTAATCGTGTGTCGCAAATAGGTGTAAACCGTGCCCCGTTAAGGGTGTTTCTTTTTCTCGGCACGAGTCTTTTGTAGCCCGGCGGTCATTGAGGGGTATGCGCGTACTGGTTCCCATCGACGGGTCTGACTGTAGCTTCGCCGCTCTGGATTACGCAATCGACCTCTACAACATGGGTGGGGTTAGCCTCCACGTCGTTCACATCACCGACTACGAGACCGACGCGAGCGAGGCGCTCCTCGAAAAAGCCACCGAGAAACTCGACGCTGTGGGCATCGACACGGAGCCAGAACTCATCACGAGCCTCGGGCTTGACTCGCCAAAGGCCTCCGTCAAGATTGGCGAGCACATCGTCTCGCTGCTCGAAGACGGCGACTACGACCAGGTCATCATCGGTCGCCACGGCGAGCGCGGACGGCTCGAAGACTTCTTGCTCGGGAGCACCTCAGAGACCATCGTCCAACACACACCCGTCCCGGTGACGGTTATTCCGGCGTGACGACCGCATAGCAGTTCCCGCTCGAAATCTCGTTTTTCACGACGCGCAGGCGACTCGCCGCGAGGTCGACTTCGAACTCCGCTGGCGCGTAGATGTGATAGAAGCGCGGGACGGTTTCCCCGCCGGGAAGCGTCCAATCGACCATCGTGTCGAACCCCTCGTCGCCCTCGTGGTCGAAGCTGTCGTGGGCGGTTGACCACGCGCTTACGAGCGCGCGACTGCCCGGCGTGAGCACGCGAGCCAGTTCGTCGAGGCTTGCCCGCCGCAACTCGCGTTCGGGCAGGTGGTGGAGCGTCGCCACGTAGACGGCGAGGTCGATACTGTCTGCGGTGAACGGGAGTGAAGCGGCGTCACCGGCGACGAACGCAGCTTCGAACTCACGCGCCGTAGCACGCTGCCGGGCTTCGCTGAGGAGGCCTGTGCTCGCGTCGAGGCCAACGGCTCTGTCTGCCTTTCTTGCGAGGAGTTCGGTGTGTCTGCCGTTGCCACAGCCAACGTCGAGTGCCGTCCGTGCGGCGAGCTGGCTGTCGAGGAACGATTCGACCTCTGGCCACGCGTATTCCCGGGTTTTCGAAAAGTGTGCCGCAATGCGGTCGTAGGTGTCCTTGACCGCCTGTCGTGACCGGTCCATACCCGGACAACTTGCTCTGTGGTCTTTGCAGTTCTGTCTCAGACGAGCAGGAACATCCCGTAGGCGATGAGCAACATTATCGTTGCGTGTTTTGCGCCCGCGCGAATCGTCCCTTCGCTCATCTGTCCGCCAACGAGCCCCGAGAAAAAGCCCTGAATAAGTGCCGCGTGGAAGAAAATCGTCGTGTACTGGAGTTTCTCTGCGTCGGTAATTCCCGCAACCTGCCCCGTCAGCCCCGTCGATTCGACGAGTTCGCCCGACGGAATGCTCGGGATGAACACGTTCACCATCACGTAGACGATGATGAGGAAGACGAAAAACGAGATGTAGGTGATGATGAGGTAGACAACCATCTCCTGTTCGCGCTTTTCTCTCAGTTGCTGGAGCGAGCGCGACTCGTCTGCGGCGATTCTGAGCACGGGTGCGATGTCGCCGCTCGCCCGGATTGCGTTCGTGATGAGCGTCACTGCGCGGGCAACGCCCGGGGCGCGAACGCGCTTGTCGAAGCGGTGGAGCGCCGTCTCAACGTCCGAACCAAACCTGATGTCCTTCCAGATACGTTCCATCTCTGCATCGAGCGCCCCAAGGTCGCTGTTCCGGATGTTGTCGATGCCACCCACGACCGACATGCCCGCTTCGTTGAGGCTCGCGAGGCGTTCGAACAACTCTGGAATCGCGGCTTCGATGGTGTCGCGTCGGTGGGCGTGAATCTCCCACACCACCGCGAATGTTGCTGTGACGAACAGGACGCTCTGGACGAGCACGTCGTCGAGCGCCAGAACCGACGCCGTCCCGCGGACGAAGGCGGGCCACGCATGAACCATCACCCAGAGCGCGCCGAGTGGCGCGGTCACGTAGAGCAACACGAACGGTCGAGTGAGCAGCGTCTGAACCGGGCGTTCGAGTACCTGTGCGACGGAGCGAAAGTGTTCGTACAGCGTTAACTGCGCGAGCACGTCTCGCTCTGTATCTGTCGCGTAGCCGCCGTCGGGGAGCGCACGCCCCGCATCCGGTGCGTCGGTGGTGCGAACCCCCGTGACGGCGAGCGGCGAGGACACCGAAGTTCGCTTCTGTGTAAAGCCGCCTGCTGGATTCGTATAGCGGTCGAGAAAGACGATGAACGAGAGCGTCGCCATCGGAACCACGAGATAGACGACGACTTGGAGCGCAACCAACGTCCCGCCGCTCACGAGACCGATGATGAGCAATACCGTGATGAAAAACAGCGGCCCGACGACGAGCAGCGAGACGTAGCCTTCCGCGAACGCCCCGAGCAGTTCGAGGAACGATGCTTGGCGAACCTCCGCTTCTTGCTTGCGGCGGTCGTACTCCTCGCGCAGGAACACAGAGACGCTCTGACCGCTCTGGAGGTTGCTCGAGAGATTTTCGAGGAAGGTCTTCAGTTCTCGACTCGGAGTTCGTCGCGAGACACGTTGAATGGCAGTGAGGATGTCCGCCCCGAGCAAGTCCATGTCCCTGACGGCGACGGCGAACTCTGTTGCCGACTCGCCGTAGACGGCGCTGTTGTCGCGGAGTGCCCGCATGATTTTCGGGAAGGCCATCCCGCCACGCGACAGGGCGTACATGAACGCCACCGTCCGCGCGAGGCTCGCATCAATCCGGCGTTCGCGCCCGTCGGCGTGCGCTTTCGGAACGCCCCAGCGGAGCCGGAAGGTGACGATTGCGGCGACGAGCCCGCTGCTGGTGCTCGTGACGAATAAGAACAGAAACCGGCGCAGTGCGGGAATCTGTGCCCCCGGAAGCCGCCCGAGTGCGGCGAGCGCAGGCAGCTGTCCGACGAGTTGATCGTTCCAAAGCCCGGCCACGATGAGCAGCGAGGTGGCGACGTAGACGCCAACAATCGCCGCACCAACCGCCGCGATGGCACTGTAGAGGAGCGATTTCGCCGCGTACACTCGGTACGGGACGTCGATGTGTGCGCGCTGGAGCGTCCGCCGCCGTGTCAGACGCGCCGGCGCTCGCTCGACGGCGTTTCCGAACGAAGCGAGCGCGAGACGCGTAAACATCCGATTGACGCGGGTGCTGTACGGGGTGGCAGCGAGGAGCACCGCGATAATGGCGACGAAGACCAGCGGAAGCACGGAAAGAGGGACTGGAGCCATTATTCTGCAGAGGGTCTCTGTGCGCGGTGTGCGTCAACCTGCGCCATCACAGCGACCTTATCGGCGTAGTATTCGTTCACCATTGCCGTGAACTGACGGTAGTCGTTCACCCCTTCTTCCCGCAGATATTCGAGGAATCGACGACGGTCGCGCACCTCATTTAGCAGTCGGCTCTGCGACCAGCCACGCTCGTCGCGGATTTCGTCTAACACGGTGCTCGTCCCTTCTGAGACGGTGTCCGTGCTCGCGTCCCAGGTGTAGGCTGTCGCGTAGTCGAGTTCGCCGGTTCGCTGGTTGATGCCCTCTATTTCCGCGATTGTCCGGTTGCGGCGTGAGCGTTCGCCCTCGACGCGAACGAGCGACTGAATACAGAGGATATCGAGCGACTGCACCATCTGGCGCGGGACGTTGATGGGTTCGTTTTCGAGGCGGTTGATGGCCGTCTGGACGCTGTCTGCGTGCATCGTCGAGTAGGTGGTGTGGCCCGTGTTCATCGCCTGAAACAGCGTCATCGCTTCCTCGCCGCGCACCTCACCGACGATGATGTACTCGGGGCGGTGGCGCAGCGCAGAGCGCAGCAGGTCGTACATCGTGATGTCCGCGGCTTCGTCGAGGCGCTCGCGGGTGACCGAAGAAAGCCAGTTGTCGTGATACAGCGTGAGTTCGTGGGTGTCTTCGATGGTCAACACCTTCGCCCGCGGCGGGATGAACATCGACACGGCGTTCATCGATGTGGTCTTCCCGGACGCCGTCCCACCCGCGAAGATGAGCGATTTCCCGCTCTCAATGCCGAGCCAGAGATACGCCATCTGGCGGAGGGTGAACGTCTCGTAGTTGATGAGGTCGATTGGCGTGAGCGGGTCGGTCGCGTAGCGACGAATCGTGAACGCAGAGCCACGCGGCGTCACTTCCTCGCCCATGACGAGTTCTGCACGGCTGCCGTCAGGGAGCGTCGTCCCGACGACGGGTGCGCCAATCGAGATGTGCTTGCCCGAGCGCTGGGCGAGTTGGATGACGAAGTTGTCGAGTTCCGCTTGACTGAAGGTGATGGTCGTCTCGATGTTGTCCTGCTGGTCGTGGTAGATAAACAGCGGGATGTCGTAGCCGTCACACGAGATGTCCTCTACGTGCGGGTCGTGCATGAGCGGGTCGAGCTTGCCGTAGCCGAGAAACGACCGGTTGAGATAGTAAAACAGGCGGTAGAACGTCGCCATCTCGACGGTCACGCCGTACTCCTCTAGGCGCTTTCTGAGTTCGTCTTTCAACACGGCTTCCGGTTCGGTGTCCGTCGAATCTCGGTAGAGCAAGGGGTCACGAATGTCGTCTACGAGGGTTTCGAGCAGTCGTGCTTCGACCGGCGAGAGGTCTGGCTCGACGACGTGATACCGGTGATCGTTTTTCTCGGGGCTGTAGAGAATGGCGACGAAGGCGAAGGGGGCGTTCACCCAGTAGCGGTCGAGTTCCTCCCAGCCGGGAAGGCCGCTGAACGTCACGAGCGGCCCGTCTGCGGTTGGGTCGTAGTTGGTGAGGCTCAGCGTAGAGCCGGTCAACATCTTCGATGCGCGCGAAAGCCACTGTTGAAACTGCGAGAGCACGCTCGCGTCTTCGTCGTGGTGCGCCTGTGTGTCAGTTTCAGATGATAACTCGTTTGCCATGGAATCCCCGCCGTTGCCCCTCGTGGGCGTCCGGTTACTGTCATGACTGACAGGCGGAACCTACATAAATCCGACCCTAACTCAGGCGCGTTCGACCCGGAGAAGCGTGACGCCGAATACGAGCAAGAACAGTGCGCCAAGCGGGATGGCGACGCCAACAAAGGACTGATAGAGCAACACGGTCGCGGCGGTGAGCAAGAGGCCGGTGAGGGACAACAGGCCGCCGAGCACCCGCACGGGGTCTGCGCGCGCATTCGCAACGCGGTCTTCTGCGAGATACAGGGCGATGCTGAACGCGAGTGCGAGGACGAACACGACCGCACCGACCAACCAAATCTGCTGGGCGAGGATGGTCTGGGCGTTTTCGTAGAACGTCTGGAGTTCGAGGACGGTGAACAGGATTTGCTCCTGGTCGCCAAACGAGACGCCGAGGACGTACTGAATGTGGAAGAACAAAAACCGGATGACGACGACGGTTCCGAAATCGAGAGACGCGACAGAAAACGACCACGGCATCAGCGCCGAGAGCCACGTCGCCAAGACGGCGAGTTCGTTTGCATACTCACTATTGACCCATGCCATAACTCACATCGCCACTGTCAGTGAGTAAAAAGTACCGCAAGACGCGCGTCTGACACAACGGTACGTTCATACCCATGCGCCACATTGACACACGCAATGAGGCGCGATTATTTCGGGGTGTCTTTCACAAACCTCGACGACGAGACCTCAGAGCCCCAGCAACCAACGCTTTCGATCTCTTACACCGGCCCTCGAGAGAAGTTCAGCGGCTGGCTCAACCAAGCCGATGGAACACCGCTCGCCGCAGCCGACGTTGACGTTTCGTTCCGACTGAAACGTCCCATCGAGGCAGACGGCAGCAAAGGCGTCCTCGCGGTGACCAATCGAACCAACGGCGAGTTCATCTTAGAAGTGAATCTCGAAACGCGCGATGTCCTCCGGTTTATCCGTGTCGCACGGCGCTATGGGAACCTCGCAGACGACGAAAAACACTACACACTCCATCTGGACGGCCCAACTGGCGCCGTAGCGTTCGAGAAGGCGACCTTCCTCGTCTACAGCCACACGGGTGAGTTGCTCCACCAGCACAGCCTCATCCCGAGCGGCGTCGAACTCTGACGGATCGAACTACGTGGAAATAAATAGCCGCCAGCAAAATCCGAGGTATGGAACTGTTCGGAACAGCGGGTATCCGCGGAAGTGCCCGCGACCGAGTAACGCCGTCGCTGGCGCTCGCCGTTGGGAGAGCCGCCGGTGACGAACACGACGAGTTCGTCGTCGGGTGTGACGGGCGCGAGACTGGCCCTGCGCTCGCCGCCGCCCTCGAAGCCGGACTCGAAAGCGCCGGTGTGAGCGTCTATCGCGCCGGACAACTGCCGACCCCAGCGCTTGCGTTTGCTGCACAGGGTCGCCACGGCGTGATGATTACGGCGAGCCACAACCCACCGCAGGACAACGGGCTCAAGCTCTTTTGTGATGGCGTCGAATACGACCGCGACGCAGAGCGCCGCATCGAACAGCGCGTCGCAGACGGGCAATCACCCATCGACTGGGACGAGTGGGGGGCCGCGAGCACAAGCGAACCGCTCTCCGCCTACCGCAAGGCCGTCTGTGAGTACGCCACGACGATGGGCGCGCCGCTCGACGGTCTCAAAGTCGTCGTCGACTGTGGCAACGGAATGGCCGCGCTCGCCACGCCACAGGTGCTCCGCGAACTTGGCGCACACGTCGTCACGTTGAACGGCAACGTAGACGGCCACTTCCCTGGCCGCGAGAGCAAGCCAACGCCCGAGACGCTCGCAGACCTGCGGGCGTTCCTCGCAGACGGCGATTTCGCCTTCGGCATCGGCCACGACGGCGACGCAGACCGCTCGGTGTTCGTCGATGGAAACGGCGATGTGGTTCACGAAGACACCATCGTCGCCATCTTCGCAGAACACTACGTGCGCACGAGCACGGCCGAAGACCCCGTCGTCGTGACGACGCCGAATGCGTCTGCGCGAATCGACGAGCGCGTCCGTGAAGCCGGTGGGCGCGTCGAACGCGTCCGGCTTGGCGCGCTCCACGAAGGCATCGAAACCGCGCTCGAAACCGGCACAGAGGGGACGAGCGTCGTGTTCGCCGCAGAGCCGTGGAAACACATCCACACGCAGTTCGGCGGCTGGATTGACGGGCCCGCGAGCGCCGCGGTGTTCGCCCGACTCGTCGCTGCCCACGGTCTCAACGCGCTCAGAGAGCCGGTCACCGAGCGGCCGTATCGCAAAGTCAGCACCGAGTGCCCCGACGACCGGAAGGAAGCCGCGATGGCCGAACTCGAAACGGCGCTGCCCGCCGCGTTCCCCGACGCCGCTGTGTCAACTGAGTACGGCGTTCGCCTCGAACGCGAAGACGGGTCGTGGGTGCTCGTTCGCCCAAGCGGAACCGAGCCGTATGTCAGAGTGTATGCAGAAAGTGAGGACGTCGATACCCTTGTTTCCACAGTCATCGAAATTGTAAAAACAGCCGTTGTGGAGCGCTAAACTAGCACATACTGTAAACTAAAACGAACGATTTATACAGTTCTTCGTTTCTTTTGTGAGACATGCCTGTCGACCGCAGACGATTCCTCAAAGCAGCGAGTGCCCTCGGTGTCGCTGGCCTCGCCGGTTGTACCACCAACACAAACTCAACCTCTGACAGCGAATCCACCGACGGCGGCGACGGTGGCGACGGCGGCGAAGACCCAGTCAACGTGGGTATGGTCTACGCCACCGGCGGTCTCGGTGACAAGTCCTTCAACGACATGGCCCACCAGGGCGTCAAACAAGCCGCAGAAGAGTACAACGTCGAGTACGAGAACGCAGAGCCAGAGGAAGCCTCACAGGTTGGCGACCTCCAGAAGCGGTTCGCGCAGTCCGACAGCCCAAACTACGACCTCGTGACGGGCGTCGGCTTCGTCCAGAAAGACGGCATGGTCGCAAACGCACAGGAGTTCCCAGACCAGAGTTTCGTCCTTATCGACGAAACCGCGCAGACCGAAGACGGTGAGATGCTCGGCAACGTCGCAAACTACCGCTTCAAAGAGCACCAAGGCTCGTTCCAGATTGGCTACCTCACGGCACTGCTCACGACCCAAGAGTTCAGTGCAGGCGAGAGTTCCACGAAGCCAGACGAGAAGTCCGTTGGCTTCGTCGGTGGCTTCGAGATTCCGCTCATCGAAAAGTTCCTCGCTGGCTTCAAAGCAGGTGTCGCCCACCACGACGACAGCATCGAAGTCCAGTCCGCCTACGCAGGCGCGTTCAACGACCCCGCAAAGGGCAAGGAAATCGCACTCACGATGTACGAAAACGGCGCGGACATCGTCTATCACGCCGCAGGTGGCACCGGCCTCGGTGTCTTCCAGGCCGCCCGCCAGAAAGGGCGCTTCGCCATGGGTGTCGACGCAGACCAGTCGAAATCCAACGCCGAATACAAGAACGTCATCCTCGCGAGTATGGTCAAGCACGTCGACCTCGCCGTGTACGAGTCGGTCGAAGCCGTCGTCAACGGCAACTTCGAAGGTGGCGTCGAAAACCGTCTCGGTCTCGACGAAGGCGGTGTCGAGGCAGTGTACGGCCAAGAACTCGGCAGCGCCATCCCCGAGGACGTAAAGAGCAAACTCGAAAAGAGCAAACAGCAGATCGTAGACGGCGAGATTACGGTTCCGTCCGAACTGTAATCGGAAACCGTTCAATACTTGCCTGAACCCGCCGAAGCCTCGGGCAAACTAGCGGAACTATTTCAATGAGTGAGACACCAGCCGTACGACTAGCCGGGATTACGAAGCGGTTTCCGGGCGTAGTTGCCAACGACAATGTCGACCTGACCGTCGAGCAAGGAAGCGTCCACGCGCTGCTCGGTGAGAACGGTGCCGGAAAGACGACCCTGATGAACGTCCTCTACGGACTGTACAAACCAAACGAGGGCACCGTCAACATAAACGGCACTCCCCGCGACTTTTCCTCCCCCCGCGACGCCATCAAGACCGGCATCGGGATGATTCACCAGCACTTCATGCTGGTCGACCCGATGACCGTCGCAGACAACGTCGTCCTCGGGAACGAGCCACGAAAGTGGTTCGGCCTGTCGATGGACCGGAAGAAGGCCATCGCAGAAGTCACCGAACTCGCAGACAGATACGGATTCGACGTAAACCCCACCGCGCCACTCGAATCGGTGAGCGTCGGTGAACAACAGCGCGTCGAGATTCTGAAAGCCCTCTACCGTGGCGCAGACATCCTCATCCTAGACGAGCCAACAGCCGTCCTCACCCCCCAAGAGGTCGAGGAGTTGTTCACCGTGTTCGACGAACTGACCGACCAAGGAAAGACCATCATCTTCATCTCGCACAAGTTGGGCGAGGCGATGGAAGCCGCAGACGACATCACCGTTCTCCGCGACGGCAAGAACGTCGGCAGCGTCGATGCGAACACCACGAGCCGTGAAGAACTCGCAGAGCTGATGGTCGGCCGCGAGGTCATGCTCGAAGTCGATAAAACGGCCGCAGACCCCGGCGAGCAGGTGCTCGGCGTCGAGTCGGTGAGCGTGCGCGACGACCGCGGCGTGGCGAAACTCACCGATTTAGCCTTCGAAGTGAAGTCGGGAGAGGTGTTTGGCATTGCAGGCGTCGACGGCAACGGCCAGTCAGAACTCATCAACGCCGTCACCGGGCTGTCGTCGATTGATACGGGCGACATCGTCTATCAGGGCGAGACCATCACCGACCTCCCACGCAGAGAGCGCATCGAGCGCGGGATGTCCTACATCCCCGAAGACCGGCAAGAAAGCGGGGTCGTCATGGACTACGACCTCATCCAGAACGCCGCCCTTGGTAACCAGCACACAGCGCCGTTTGCGAGCGGCGTGCGTATCGACTGGGACTACACCGAGAATCACGCCGCAGAAATCATCGACGAGTACGACGTGCGACCGCCGGACAAGCGCGCGACCGCAGAGTCGCTCTCGGGCGGGAACCAACAGAAGTTCATCGTCGGTCGTGAGTTCAAGCGAAATCCCGACTTCGTCGTCGCCGCCCATCCGACCCGCGGCGTGGACGTGGGGTCGATTGAGTTCATCCACGACCAGCTCATCGACCTCAGAAACGAGGGCACTGCTGTCTTACTCGTCTCCTCGAAACTCGAAGAAGTCACCCAGCTCTCAGACCGGCTTGCGGTGATGCACGACGGCGAATTTATGGCGATAGTAGACCCCGAAGACGTGACCGAAGAAGAACTCGGCTTGCTCATGGCCGGAGAGTACCCCGCCGGATTCGACGGAGGTGATGGCTCGTGAAACAGCAGTTCGAAGCCGCCGTCGCGCGAATGACGACCGCCTCGAACATAGAACGCATCGTCATCAGCATCGCCGCGCTCATCGCGTCGATTTTCGTCGGCGGCATCGTTGTGCTCGCCGCCGGTTTCGTCGCAGAGTGTTCACAACCAGTCCTGTTCTTCCCGGGCGTGGGCTACTCGTGTTACAACCCCGTCTCGGTGTATCTCGAACTGTTCACCGGGCCGTTCTCGAATGCGGGTGTGTTCGGTGAGACGCTCCAGCAGACGACGATTCTCCTGCTCACCGGGCTGTCGGTCGCACTCGCGTTCCGCGCTGGCCTGTTCAACATCGGGACGCAGGGGCAGTTCGTCATGGGTTCGATGGCGACGGCTATCACCGTCCCGCTGCTCGCCCCGTCGCTTCCCGGCGGACTCGCTGGTGGCCTCATCCTGATTCCACTCGGGCTGTTCGTCGGCGCGCTCATCGGCGGCCTCTATGGCGCGATTCCGGGTGCGCTCAAAGCCTACGCAGAGGCAAACGAGGTCATCACGACCATCATGTTGAACTTCATCGCGACGTTCCTCTCGCTGCTCATCGTCTCGACGTGGTTCAAAGACCCGAACAGCACGAACAACACGCAGACGGCGCGGATTCCGGACTACGCGATGCTCGACTCCTCGGTATTCCCGGGTGACTTCTCGCTCGTCGCGCTTGCGATTGCACTCACCCTCGTCGTCGCGATGACGTGGTTCCTCGCACGCACGGCGTTTGGCTACGACCTGCGCATCAGCGGGATACAGGAAGGCGCGGCCGCCTACAGCGGCGTGAGCGCGAAGAAGATGACCGTCATTTCGATGGGCCTGTCGGGTGCGCTCGGCGGCATCGCCGGGGCAGTGTACATCCTGATGGTGACCGGTCGCTGGATGCCAACGGCTCCCGCGTTCGGGTTCGACGGCATCACCGTCTCCATCCTCGCCGGGAACAACCCGGTGGGAGCCATCTTTGCGGCGTTCCTGTTCGGCATGCTCAAAGTCGGGCGCGTTGCAATCGACTTCAACCTTGACGTGCCCTCACAGTTGGTGGGCGTCCTTCGTGGCCTCATCATCCTGTTCGTCGCCATGCCGGAGTTCTTCCGCATGCTCGGCACGCGATTCAACGTCGGCTCGAAGACGGCCGTCGCAACCGACGGCGGTGAAGACCAATGAACCGATACCAACAACTCGACAAACGCGGCAAAGTCGCACTCGGCGCTGGCGTCCTCGCAGTGGTCGCCGTCCTCGCGCTTGCCGTCACCGACCCAGAGACGGCGGGCGACGTGTTTGCCCTCATCGACGGCAACCTCGCGTCTGCCGCGCTCCGCACCGCGGTTCCAATCGCATTCGCCGCCCTTGGCGGCCTGTTCGCAGAGAAGTCGGGCGTCATCAACATCGGCCTCGAAGGTCTGCTCATCGTCTCCGCGTTCGCGGGCGCGGCGAGTATCGCCCTCCTGACGAACGACCCCGGTGCGGCCTCGGAGACCATGGTGTGGGTCGGCTTCGCCATCGGCGTCTTCACGAGCATCCTGCTCTCCCTGCTGTTTGCCGTGGTCACCATCGACTTAGAGGCAGACCAGATTATCGCGGGCCTCGCCGTCTGGCTGATTGCACTCGGCCTCGGCCCGTTCGCCGCCCAAGTCCTGTTCAGCCAGTTCGACTCCCCGAGCGTGAACACCCTGAGTACGGTTGCGATTCCGGGCCTCTCACAGATTCCCGTTGTCGGGCCAATCCTGTTCGACGCGAACCCGACGGTGTACATGCTGCTCATCGCCGTGCCCGCCTCGTGGTACTTCCTCTACCACACGCCGTTCGGGCAGTGGATTCGCGCGAGCGGTGAGAATCCGAAGGCACTCGACACCGCGGGCATTGACGTGCGCCGCGTGCGCTACGGGAGCGTCCTGCTCTCCGGAGCACTCACCGGCATCGGCGGCGCGGCACTCTCGCTCGTGCTCGTCGGGAAGTTCACCGGCGGCGGCGCGACCATCGTCAACGGTCGTGGCTTCATCGCCATTACCGCCTACCTGTTCGGGAACTACAACCCAGTCGGGACGTTCCTTGCTTCGCTGCTGTTCGCCACGCTCGAAGCCCTACAGTTCCGCCTGCAGATTCTCGGTATCGGCATCCCGAAATCCATCATCCAGATGATTCCGTTCGTCCTCGTCATCGTAGTTCTCGCGCTCGTCGGCCGCACGCGCCTGCCAGCCGCGGCTGGTGAGCACTACGACTCGGGCGAAGACTAACGCGAAACCCCTTTTCTCAGATAGACAGCAAGCCACCATCGACCGGGAGCGGATGCGCCGTGATGAACGAGGCGTCGTCGCTACAGAGGAACACGACAGCGCTCGCAATTTCGTTTGGCTCTGCCATCCGCCCGAGCGGTTGCATGGCGACGAACTGGTCGATGAGTTCCGGCGTGTCTTCTGCGGCCCGGCTTACCATTGGCGTGTCAACGACGCCCGGACAGACCGCGTTCACGCGGATGCCCTGTTTGGCGTATTCGACGGCTGCAACCCGCGTGAGGCCGATGATACCGTGTTTGCTCGCCACGTATGGCCCGCCCCCGGCGGCCATCAGCCCGGCGACCGACGAGGTGTTGACGATGGCTCCGCCACCGCGTTCAATCATCACCGGAATCTCGTGTTTCATGCAGCGCCAGACGCCGGTCAGGTTCACGTCGATGACGCGCGCCCAGTCGTCGTCCGGGGTGTCTGCGAGTTGTGACATCTTGCCTTCGATACCGGCGTTGTTGTGGGCGAAATCAAGGCCGCCGTACACATCGAGCGTCGTCTCAACGAGCGCTTTCACGTCCGCGTCGTTGGTCACATCGACCCGGACAAACGTCGCCTCGCCGCCCGCGTCGGTTATCATATCGACCGTCTCTTGCCCGCCGTCTTCAAGAACATCCCCGACGACGACGTTCGCGCCTTCTTCGGCAAACCGCATCGCTGTGGCGCGGCCAATCCCCGAACTCGCTCCCGTCACAATCGCTACCTTCCCCTCGATTCCATTCATTGGATTCTACCCCACCCCCTAGAGGGCACTACGGTACATCAATATTCTTTCAGTTTCACGGTTTCCTGACTGTTCAATCACTTTTCGCACCCGACACGTTTCAGCCCATCACGGTGGCTATTTTTACCGCCTCCTCGTAGTTCCCGCATGGACGCCCTCATCGAAGCCGCCCGCGAGATTCAGTCTGCGGCGCACGTGCCGTACTCCGACTATCGCGTGGGTGCGGCCGTAGAAACTGCGGACGGAACCGTGTTCACCGGCTGTAATCTGGAGAACGCGAACTACTCGAACTCGCTGCATGCAGAGGAAGTCGCCATCGCAGAAGCCGTGAAAAACGGCCACCGCGACTTCGTCCGTATCGCCGTCAGCTCCGGACGACGCGACGGCGTCACGCCCTGTGGCATGTGTCGCCAGACACTCTCTGAGTTCTGTGACCCCAACCTCACCGTGCTCTGTGATGAGGGCGAAGACGTGACCGAGTACACCCTCGGTGAACTGCTCCCGAACACCATCACCGAATCCCACCTCAAATAATGGACGCAGAAGACCCAAACGACGACGTACAGTACCACCTCGGCGTCGGCTCTGACGACGTTGCAAACGCCGTGCTCCTTCCCGGCGACCCAGACCGCGTCGAGAAGATTACCCAGTTCTGGGACGACTTCGAGATTCGCGGCGCACACCGCGAATATCGCACCGCGACGGGCAGCTACGACGGCGCACCAATCAGTGTCACCTCTACGGGTATCGGCAGTCCCTCTGCCGCCATCGCCGTCGAAGAACTCGCGCGCATCGGCGTGGACACGTTCATCCGCGTCGGCTCGTGTGGTGCAATCCAGCCCGAGATGGACGTTGGCGACCTCGTGATTACGACGGGCGGCGTCCGCCAAGAAGGCACGAGTTCCGAATACGTCCGCGAGGACTACCCCGCCGTCGCAGACCAGCAGGTCGTCATGGCCTTGATTGCGGCCGCAGAACGCCTCGACTACGACTACCACACGGGAATTACGATGTCCGCAGACAGCTTCTACGCCGGGCAGGGTCGCGCCGGGTTCGAAGGCTTCGAAGCCCGCGGGGCAGAAGAAATGATAGCGGAACTCAAAGACGCGAACGTGAAGAACATCGAGATGGAGGCCTCTGCCATCATGACCATCGCCAACATCTACGGGCTTCGCGCCGGGGCGGTCTGTACCGTTTACGCGAACCGAGTGACAGGAGAGTTCCGCACCGAAGGCGAAGGCCGTGCAGCGGAGACGGCGTCGCTCGCGGTGAAACTCTTAGCGAAGATGGACGAAGCCGCGAAAGAGGCCGGAGCCGACCAGTGGCATCCGGGCCTTCCGCTGGAATAAGGCGATCGGCTATTTTCAGCTCGGTCACCCGTTTACGGGCCGCCCGGGAATCCCCACGCGAAGTGTTGCAAGTCCCGGCATCGGGTTCTCCGTGTTGAGCAGCGCAAAGTTGGTGATGAACAGCGATTTCTGTTCATTCCCGGACGTTCCGAACGCCACGTCTGAAGGACTATCGAGGCCGTCAGATTCGGTCGCCAGCGTTTTCACCGACTTGTCTGTGTTCACCCGAACAATCGTGTTCTGCGCGATAACCGCGACGTAGAGATTTCCACGGTTGTCGATGGTGATGCCGTCACACCCAAAAATCCGGTCGTCTGCGACGAATAGTTCGGGTGTTCCTGCACTCCCATCCTGGCTAACCGGAATCCGTACGATGTGTCCCTGCTCTGCGACGCCGACGTAAATTGCTCCGTCTTTGCCACGGACGATGCCGTTTGCGCCGATAGGGAAGCCAAAGCCGAACGATCCGGTTCCTTCGAGCAGTTCAGAAGTGACCCAGGGGGTGGTGGCCCCCTCGGTCACGTACCATACTGCGCCGCCAGTCGAATCCGTGACGAGGAATCCGTCTCTGAACGGCATGAGGTCGTTCGGGAAGGTGGTTGGCGGAAGGGGGGCAAAGAGGGATTTGGTTCCATCCCGCTCCACTTTCCAGATACCGTGGGTATCGGCAGAATCGTCGCCCTCACCAACGCCGGTCAACAAGCAGACGAAGGCGGTTCCCTGTGGAGTGACCGTCACGCCAAGCACGCCGAATCCTGCGCCAATATCGAATACCGCAAGCGGTGATGCAGTTGTATTATCGGCGGGAACTTTCCAGAGTTCACCGAGTGAGGACATGCCGATGTACTTGTTTCCCCGTCTATCGACCGCGAGGTTCTCTGGGAGTTGTCCGCTCCCTGGGTCGAAATTCAACAATATCTCGACACCGCCACACTCGCCGGCTTTTGCCGACCCCATCGTGAGAACGAGGCCGCCCATGCCGATTGTTCTGAGAACTGCTCTTCGTGAAATGAGTTCTGTCATAATTTCCACCCCTTTGTTGTGGCTCTAGAGGTGCGTCAGGTGCTCGTCAGGTCCTGTGTGCCTCTAGTCCCTATCCTAGAGGTTGCCAGTCTGTACCATTGTTATGCCAAACACACCACTGTAATCCGCAGTTAATCGAGACAGACAACGGGCGGTGACATTCGGCCGGGGTCGGTCGCAATCACGGTGAACAGTCCTGAAACGAGTTACAAATCCGGCGTCTGCACTCGGTGACTCGAAGATAACAGTAGAAAAACGAGATTCCCGACGTCTACATGTCGCCCCAGGCGGACACGGCGCGACCCACCGAGGTCACGTCAGCAATCCACCGGGTAGCGATAGACTTCTTCAGCACTTTTGCCGCAGGGCCGCCGAACGTGCCGATTGGCACCATCATGACGTTGTGGGCAACGGCGTCGTCGCCGACGGAGACGACTGTTCCCTTGTCCTTGTAGCTCCACGAGGTGAGCGCCTGCCCGTTCATGGCGCGAGCGACGTTCTCGCCGATGACGCCGCCAGCCTGCCACGCAGCCTGTGCCGTTGGCGGGGCGGGGCGCTCTGAGTTGAGCTGGTCGACGATCGCCGAGTCACCGAGGGCGAACACGCGCTCGTCCGAGGTCTGGAACGTCGCGTCTGCGTTCACGCGGTTGTGGTTCTTCTCGACGTTCGCCTCTTCGAGGGCGTCCTGTCCCGTGATGCCGCCGGTCCAGACGAAGACATCGTACTCGAGGGGTTCTCCCTCGTCGAAATAGATGGTGTCCTCTGCGGCTTCGGTGATTGGGTCGTTCGTGAGGATGTTGATGTCGGCTTCGAGGAGGCGCTTGCGGAGGGCACCTTGGATTTCTGGGTCTTGCCCGGGGAAGATTTCCTCCATCGCCTCGACGAGGTAAATCTCGAGTGGGGCGCGGTGCATGTCGCGGAACTCCGCGAGTTCACCCGCCGTCTGGATGCCCGACAGCCCAGCGCCGCCGATGACGATTTTGGCGGGGTCGTTGCGGGAGGCCTCGCGGGCGGCGTCTTTCACTTGGTTGTGGATTTCGAGGGCGTCGTCGAGGCCTTTGAGCGTAAGGGAGTTCTCTTCTAAGCCCGGGATCCCGTAGTAGGCCGTCTTCGAGCCGAGTCCGACGACGAGGTAGTCGTAATCGACGGTCGAGCCATCGTCGAGATCGATTTCGCGGTCGTCGGTATCGACGGACTCGACTGCCGCTTTGATGAAGCGCGTGCTCGGGGATTTGATGTCCGCGATGGGGAGCGAAATCTTGTCCCGGACGCTCGGATCGCGGATGCAACGATGGACTTCGTGGAGGACGAGGTGGTAGTCCTCTTTCGAAATCCAGGTAATATCTGCGTTATCAACCTCGGCTTCTAGGCTCTGAATCGCGGCTGCGCCGGCGTAGCCCGCGCCGAGCACCACGATATTCTCGGTCATGGTGGCAACTCCGAAGTCCTGAGATACAAAGGCTTTGGAATCGTCACGCCGTCCGCGGCCGATTTCACTGAGTATTGCCACCAATTAGCAGCGTGTCGCCACTCGCCGCGAAGAAACTGAAATGAGAGTGGGAAGGTTACTTCTTTGGCTCGCCGACGGGCGCTTTCATGTCGTCGATTGTCAGGATGAGGACGTTGTCCGTGTCGTCTTTGCCGTCGACGACGCCTTCGATGACGAGTTTCGAGAGGGGCGTCGGGCCAACGATGACCTCGTCGCCTTCGTGGAACTCGCGGATGGAGCCGCGAAGCGAAATCTCTGCGCGACAGAGTTCTGGATGGTGGACGCTCGAAAGGTTGATTTGGGTGACGTTCGCGCCGTCTACGGACTCGCCGTTGTGGAACAGCGGCACCTCTGCGGGCTGGTCCATGTCCTGGATTTCGAGGGCCTCGTAGGCGTTTGCGGTTGGCTTATAGCCGCCTTTCGGGCCGGGGACACCTTCGACCAACTGAAGGGCTTTTAGGCTCTGCATCTGGTTGCGAATTGTGCCCGGATTCCGGTCGACTTCCGCCGCGATGTCTTCGCCCTTTACTGCGTCCTCGGTCTGGCGATGGAGGTTAATCAGGGCAGAGAGGATGCGTTTCTGGCTCGGGGTCAGCTCAATTGATGACATAGGCGTCTTTCGTGATAGATTTCCTTAAAGGCGGCGGATAGTATGTGATAAATCGACCGGATACGCCCTAGATTAGTGACAGAAATTGCGGGCAGGCGACGGGACAGATTGACGTCGAAGTCTCGTTTCCGGTACCTCTTTGCACCCACATCTATCTAGCTGTGGTAATGAACGATATGCGTGTGCTCGTGACTGGTGGAGCCGGATTCATCGGCTCGAACCTCGCCAATCACCTCGCCACTGACAACGACGTGATTGCCGTCGATGACTGTTATCTTGGGACGCCAGAAAACCTCGATTCGGCCGTCGAATTCGTGGACGCAAGCGTCCTCGACGACGACCTCCCAACCGACGTGGACGTCGTGTTTCACCTCGCGGCACTCTCCTCGTATCCGATGCACGAAGACGACCCGGTAACCGGCGCTCGCGTCAACGTCGAAGGATTTGTCAACACCGTAAATCAGGCGCGCCTTGACGGGTGTGACACCGTGGTGTACGCTTCGACCTCTTCGATTTACGGCAACCGAACCGAACCCTCGCCCGAGTCGATGCCGGTCTCGGCGCGCACAGGCTATGAAGCCTCGAAACTCGCTCGGGAACGCTACGGTGAGTACTTCTCACACCACTACGACATGCACATGGCTGGTATGCGGTTTTTCTCGGTGTACCAGGGGTACGGCGGCGCAGAAGCACACAAAGGCGAGTACGCAAACCTGATTGCCCAGTTCGCAGACGACCTCGCTCACGGCGACGCGCCGGTCATCTACGGCGACGGCACCCAAACCCGGGATTTCACCCACGTCTCGGACATCGTTCGGGGCCTCGAACTCGCTGCTGACCACGAACTCGACGGCATCTACAACCTTGGGACGGGTGAGAGCTACACCACCAACACGCTCGTCGAGAAATTGAACGAGGTGCTTGGAACGAGTGTTGAACCAGAGTACATCGAGAATCCCATCCCTGAGGACGTGTACGTCCACGACACGATGGCCGACAGCTCGAAAATGAAAACCGAGACTGGTTGGGAGCCAGAGATTTCGTTCGAGGAAGGCTTAGAACTCGTCTGCGCGCAGTACCAGTAATCGGCCCCCTTTTTCAGGCCGTGTCGTGTAGTGGTTCGTATGCAGCAAACAGCACGACTCATCGGGGTTCCCATGGACCTCGGTGCAGACCGACGTGGCGTCGATATGGGTCCTTCTGCGATTCGATACGCAGGCCTCGTAGACCGACTGGCCAGAATCGATGTCGCCTGTGACGATGCGGGTGACATCGCCGTCCCACACGCCCACCTGCGCGACCCGGAGGCCGGTGAGCCAAAACACGGGAAGGCGAAGTATCTCGATGAAACGGCGACGGTGTGTACTCGACTCGCGGACAACGTTGCCTCGGCGCTCGCCGCAGGCGAGTTCCCACTTGTTCTTGGCGGCGACCACTCGATTGCGATTGGAACGATGGCCGGTGCCGCGAGGGATGCGAGCCTCGGTGTCATCTGGTTCGACGCTCACGGCGACTTCAACACCCCTTCGACCTCCCCAAGTGGAAACGTCCACGGGATGCCCCTCGCGGCGGTGCTCGGCCGCGACGAATTTGCTGACGCAGACTGGGCACACGCTCCGAACGTCAGTGAGGAAAACATCGTCATCGTCGGCCTCAGAAGCGTCGATGACGCAGAGAGAGCGGCCATCCGTGAAAGCGATATCACCGCGTTCACGATGTCCGATATCGACGAACGTGGCGTCTCAGCCGTGGTCGAAGATGCCATCGAGATCGCCCGCGATGGCGTCGATGGCGTCCACGTCAGCCTCGATATGGACTGGCTCGACCCAAACGAAGCACCCGGCGTCGGGACGCCGGTTCGCGGCGGGGTAACCTACCGCGAGGCACACGCAGCGCTCGAAATCGTGGCCGCAGAAAACAAGGCAACCGACTTCATGCGCTCGCTCGAAATCGTCGAAGTGAATCCGATTCTCGACGAACACAACGAAACGGCAGAACTCGCCACCGAACTTGCCGCAAGCGTCCTCGGGAAGCGGATTTTGTAGCTTAGCTCCGGTTTACGGTTCTGTCTCGGGGTGTTTCTTCGTCTGCGATTCGCTGGAAGGGGTGTTTGGCCGCCTCGGGGATGTGGTCGGGGAGATACACGACTTTTTCATTGCCAATCTGCACGCGGGTGATTCGCTCTGTCTGTTCCATCTTCATAAGCAGGCGACTCACCGAGGCTTCAGACCAGCCCGTCGCATTGACGACTTGCTGTTGGCGCATCTGGCCGTCGTACTCACCGAGCAGTTCGACGAGCAACTCCGCGGGCGTCATCCCTGTTTCGAGGACGATGTCTGCTTTCGACTTCGACTCACTCGAGATGAGCTGGTCGAGCGGCGAGTCAGGTGAACCATTGGTTGATTCTTGCGTCTCGTCAGATACGTTCGGCTCCTCGTCGGCTGGCTTGCGACCACCAACGGGCGTTTCGATAAACTCCTCTAGGACGTCATTGAGGTCGCCCCAGAGGTCTTTAAACCGGTTTTTGTCCAGTGGCATTGTTAGGGTGGTACGGCTGCCAGCGACCGGCACCGGGTGCCTATTGGAGCCTGAATAAACTGGCGGTACCTTGTCACTCTGGTCGTAACACTACTACAAAAAATAATAGGTTTCACCGAAAGAAATCTTCGACAAACGCACGCAGTCGGGCGGTATTCTTGTGGGGAATATGGCTGCCCTTCTTCGTACGCCGACGCTTCGACACCAGTGCGGTCAGGCGCCGAGGTCGAGCAGCGAGGCGGCCTGCTCCATATCCTTGTCGCCGCGCCCGCTCAGGTTGACGATGATGGTGTCGTGGTCTGGTGCAACCTGCTTTGCGAGGGCGAGCGCGTGACTGCTTTCGAGTGCCGGAATGATTCCCTCCGTCTCGCTCAACGTCCGGAAGGCGTCGATTGCTTCGTCGTCGGTGATGGCGCGATACTCACACCGGCCAACCGCCCGGAACATGGCGTGTTCGGGGCCGACGCCCGGATAGTCGAGTCCGGCAGAGACCGAGTGAACCTCCACGTCGTCTTCGATGACGCGCGTGGCCATCCCGTGGATGACGCCGTCTTTCCCCGAAGCGAGCGGCGCGGCGTGGCGCTTCGAGTCGCCGCCTTCACCGCCGCCCTCGCCGCCGTAGAATTTCACGTCGTCGTCACGGAAGGCGTGAAACAGGCCAATCGCGTTCGACCCGCCGCCGACGCAGGCGACCGCCGCATCCGGCAGGCTCCCCGTCTGGTCGAGAATCTGGGCGCGGGCTTCTTCGCCAATCACCGACTGGAACTCGCGCACCATCCGCGGGAAGGGGTCGGGTCCGACCGCAGAGCCGACGAGGTAGTGCGTGTCTTCCATGTTCCCCGCGAAGTCTTCGAGCGCGGCGTCGACGGCGTCTGCGAGTCCCGACCCGCCGCGGGTGACCTCGTTCACGGTCGCGCCCATGAGTCGCATCCGGAAGACGTTCATCTTCTGGCGCTCGACATCCTTTTTCCCCATGTAAATCTCGGTTTCGAGGCCGAACAGCGCCCCGACCATGGCGGTCGCCGTGCCGTGTTGGCCCGCGCCCGTCTCCGCGATGAGCCGCGTCTTCCCCGCCTTCTTTGCGAGCAACGCCTGCCCGAGCGCGTTGTTGATTTTGTGCGCCCCGCCGTGGAGCAGGTCTTCGCGTTTGAGGTAGATGTCCGCGCCGTACTCTGCAGAGAGATTTTCGGCGTAGTACAACGGTGTCTCCCGACCCGCGTACTTCGTGAGCAAGTCGTAAAACTCGGCTCTGAACTCTGGTGAGTTCGCAATCTCGTCGAATGCCTCTCCCAGTTGTGCGAGCGGTTCTTCGAGCGGCTCTGGAACGTGTCGCCCGCCGAACGTGCCGAATTTGCCGGGATTGTCTCCCGAGTTGTGTTGCATGGTAGCAAGCCAATGTACAACAGTGCACAAAAATGTATGGTCGGCGACAGCGGTTGCCGGGGGCTTACTCGTCGGCTTCCACTTCTTCCGCTTTCTCGTCTGCGTCCGCGTCTTCTTCGTCGTCTTTCGCGCCCTCGCGTGCGTCGAGCGGTGGAATCACGTCCACGCTCGCCACCTTATCACCGTCAGAGAGGCGCATCACGATGACGCCCATCGTGTTGCGGCCAACCTCTGAGATGTCTGCGACGTGGGTGCGCATGATTTGGCCGTCGTCGCTCATCACGACCACGTCGTCGTCGTCGGTCACCGACTTGATGGCGGTCACCTTGCCGTTTCGCTCGTTGGTCTTGATGTCGATGAGCCCCTTGCCGTAGCGCGATTGGGTGCGGTACTTGCTGATTGGCGTGCGCTTGCCGTAGCCGTTTTCGGTCACGGTGAGGAGGTCTGCCGATTCGTCCGCGGCGATGAGGCCAGCGACAGTGTCGTCACCCGAGAGCTTGATGCCGTTGACCCCGCGGGCGGTGCGGCCCATGGCGCGAGCGTCCGTCTCCTCGAAACGGATGGACATGCCGCCTGCCGTCGCAATCAGCAGGTCGGATTTACCGTCCGTAATCTCCACGTCCACGAGCTCGTCGCCGTCTTCTAAGCGGATGGCGCGAATCCCCGTCGAGAGGATGTTGGTGAAGTTGTCCGCACCGGTTCGCTTCACGTAGCCGTGTTTCGTGGCGAAGGTGAGGAACTCCTCTTCTGAGAAGTCGTCGGTGTTGACGACGGCCGTAATCTCCTCGCCCTTGTCGAGTTTGAGCAGGTTCACGGCGGATTTTCCGCGCGCCGTCCGGCCGACTTCCGGAATTTCGTAGGTCTTGAGCTGGTAGACCTGCCCCTGATTCGTAAAGGCGAGGAGGTAGTCGTGGGTGTTCGCCATGAACACCTTCGACACCTGGTCGCCCTCTTTGAGATTCGTCCCGATGATGCCCTTGCCGCCGCGGCCTTGGGCGTCGAAGCGGTCTACGGGCATTCGTTTGACGTAGTCATCCTCGGTGATGACGACGAGCACGTCTTCCTGCGGGATGAGGTCTTCGTGGGTGACCGTGCCGTAGTCCTCGACAATCGAAGTACGGCGGTCGTCGTCGTACTTCTCTTTGATGTCGAGCAGTTCGCCCTTGATGACCGAGAGCAGTTCGTCTTCGTTACCGAGGATGGTTTCGAGTCGCTCGATGGTTTCGAGCACGTCCTCGTACTCCGTCTCGATTTCTTGTGATTCAAGGGACGTGAGGCTCCCGAGTTGCATCCGAACGATGTGTTCAGACTGCTTTTCGGAGAGTTCGAAGTTCGCTTGAAGCCCGGTCTTCGCCGCATCGCGGTCTTCCGAATTACGGATGGTCTCGACGACTTCCTCGACGTTCTCTAAGGCAATCAGCCGCCCCTCTAAGATGTGGGCGCGCTCTTCTGCCTCGTTGAGTTCGAACTCAGAGCGCCGCCGGACGACATCTTTGCGGTGCTCGACGTAGTGTTCGAGCATCTCTTTGAGCGTCAGAACACGCGGCTGGCCGTCGACCAGCGCGAGGTTGATGACGCCGAAGGTGGACTCCAAGTGGTGTTCGAGCAGTTGGTTGCGAACGATGTCCGTGTTCGCGTTGTGCTTGAGTTCGATGACGACGCGAATCCCTTCGCGGTCGGATTCGTCGCGGAGGTCTGAAATCCCGTCTATCGTGCCGTCGTTTACGTTGTCTGCAATCCGCTCAATGAGCCGCGACTTGTTCTCCTGATACGGAATCTCCGTAATGATGATGCGGTCGCGACCTTTCTCGTTCTCTTCGACCTCGAACTCTGCACGGACACGCAGCCGACCGCGGCCGGTGGTGTAGGCGTTGTAGATGCCTTGGCGGCCGACGATGTTTGCGCCGGTCGGGAAGTCCGGCCCTTCGACGTACTCCATCAAGTCCTGGATAGACGATTCGGGGTTGTCGATGAGTTCGACGGTTGCGTCGATGACCTCGCCCAGATTGTGGGGTGGAATGTTCGTCGACATCCCCACAGCAATCCCCGACGAACCGTTGAGCAGGAGGTTCGGAATCGCAGACGGAAGCACGTCCGGTTCCTGCAAGCGGTCGTCGTAGTTGCCCGAGAAGTCAACCGTGTCCTTCTCGATGTCAGAAAGGAGTTCCTCCGCGATGGAACTCATCCGCGCTTCCGTATACCGCATCGCGGCCGGTGGGTCGCCGTCTATCGAGCCGAAGTTCCCCTGCCCGTCGATGAGCGGATAGCGAAGCGAGAAGTCTTGGGCCATCCGGGCGAGCGCGTCGTAGATGGCGCTGTCGCCGTGTGGGTGATAGTTACCCATCGTCTGCCCGACGATACTCGACGCTTTCCGGTGGCTAGACCCACTCGACAGCCCCATCTCGTGCATCGCGTACAGAATCCGGCGGTGGACGGGTTTCAGGCCGTCTTCGACCGAGGGGAGGGCACGACCGACGATGACGCTCATCGCGTAGTCGATGTAGGACTGTTCCATCTCGTCCTCGATGAGGACGGTCGAGTGAATGTCTGCAGGCTCGTCAGAAGGTACGTCAGAACTCATTTAGATATCAACCCATTCGGCGTTCTTCGCGTGGTCTTGGATGAACTTCTTTCGCGGCCCGACGGAGTCGCCCATCAGCACGGAGAACATCCGGTCTGCGGCGGCAGCGTCTTCAATGGTGATGCGTTTTAAGATGCGGTTCTCCGGGTTCATCGTCGTCTGCCAGAGCTGTTCGGGGTTCATCTCACCGAGGCCCTTGAACCGCTGGACGTTCTCGGCTTTCCCGTTGCATTTCTCTTCTACGACCTTCTCGCGTTCTGCTTCAGTCATCACGTCGTACGTCTCGCCCTTATACCGGATGCGATAGAGTGGCGGCTGGGCGGCGTACACATAGCCTGCTTCGAGCAACGGTCGCATGTGTCGGTAGAGGAAGGTGAGCAAGAGCGTCCGAATGTGCGCGCCGTCCACGTCTGCGTCCGTCATCATGACGATTTTGTGGTAGCGTGCGTCCTCGATGTCGAACTCGTCACCGATTCCCGTCCCGATGGCGGTAATCAGCGCGCGAATCTCGTTGTTCTCAAGGATGCGGTCTAAGCGGTGTTTCTCGACGTTGATAATCTTCCCACGGAGGGGGAGGATGGCCTGGAACTCGGGGTTGCGTCCCTGCTTTGCAGAGCCACCGGCGGAGTCACCCTCCACCACGAACAGCTCTGACTTCTTTGGGTCGCGTGTCTGGCAGTCAGCGAGTTTGCCTGGCAGCGACCCTGAGCCGAGTGCGTTCTTGCGGCGGGTGAGTTCCTCTGCCTTTTTGGCGGCCATCCGGGCTTTCGCGGCTTCGACGGCCTTCATGACGATGGCCTGTGCCGTGTCCGGATTCTCCTCGAAGAACGTGGACAGTTGCGTGTGCGTGATGCTTTCGACGATGCCACGAACCTCGCTGTTGCCGAGTTTCGTCTTCGTCTGCCCCTCGAACTGCGGGTCGGGGTGTTTGACGCTGATGACGGCGGTGATACCCTCACGGATGTCACTGCCTTTCAGATTGTTGTCGAGGTCGGAGATGAGGTTGTTTTTCGTCGCGTAGTCGTTGACGACGCGCGTGAGGGCGGTTTTAAAGCCAGTGAGGTGGGTACCGCCCTCGCGGGTGTTGATGTTGTTGGCAAAGGCGTGGATGGACTCCTGGAGTTCCTCCGTGCCTTGGACGGCGATTTCGACGTGGATGCCGTCCTGTTCGTCGGCGTAGTAGATGACGTCGTTGTGGAGGTTGGTTTTCGTCTCGTTTAAGAACTCGACGAACTCGCGGATGCCGCCTTCGAACATGAACGTCTCAGAGCGGCCGTCTTTTCGCTCGTCTGTGAGCGTAATCGTGACCCCGGAGTTGAGGAACGCGAGCTCACGAAGCCGGTTTTCGAGCGTCGAGTAGTTGTACTCGCCCGTCTCGAAAATCTCGGTGTCCGGCCAGAAGTGGATGGTCGTTCCCGTCTCCTCATCAGGGTTCATCTCACGAACTCGTTCGAGGTCAGTGACGGGCTTGCCGCGCTCGTAGCGCTGGTTCCAGACCGCGCCGTCGCGTTTGACCTCGACTTCGAGGACTTGTGAGAGCGCGTTGACAACGCTCACGCCGACGCCGTGGAGGCCACCGGACACCTGGTAGGATTTGTTGTCGAACTTCCCACCCGCGTGGAGCACCGTCATGATGACTTCGAGCGCCGGGCGGTCGTACTCCGCGTGCGTGTCGACCGGAATCCCGCGCCCGTCGTCTGAGACGCTCACCGAGTTGTCTTCGTGGATGGTGACTTCGATGGTGTCACAGTACCCGGCCAACGCTTCGTCGATGGAGTTATCCACGACTTCATAGACCAGGTGGTGTAACCCACGGGCATCTGTCGAACCGATGTACATCGCTGGCCGTTTTTGAACGGCTTCGAGCCCTTCGAGGACTTGAATCTGGCCAGCGCCATACTCGCCTTCATCGGACATTAGAATCTGTTTCTCGCTTGGGTTGCAGGGGTCATAAACCCCTCGCACGCGCGGGCGCGAAAGTAAGTTTCGTCCTCCGATTTCGCACGCAATCTGTCAGGGAATTAATCCCGGTGGAGACGGCCTGAGACGGCGGTGCTCTCTACGGGGAGTCGAACTGAATGAGCGACAGGCCCAAAACGTGTACCAGTTCAGACACGACGTTCACTTTCACTCTACTACCGCGGGCGTTTTAATGCCCCCACGTTAATCTACCACTCAATGACCTCGTTCCAATCGACACTCGGCGAGGGCGAGGGGATCGCAGAAGAGCTGGCTCAAAGCCAGCGCGAGATCTCCATCGCTGAGTTCTTCGAGAAGAACAAGCATATGCTCGGATTCGACAGCGGTGCCCGCGGACTGGTCACTGCTGTAAAGGAGGCTGTCGACAACGCCCTCGACGCCACCGAGGAGGCCGGACTCCTTCCCGACATCTACGTAGAAATCGCCGAGGTGGGAGACTACTATCGTCTCATCATCGAGGACAACGGGCCTGGCATTACGGGCGAGCAAATCCCGAAGGTGTTCGGGAAACTGCTCTACGGGTCGCGCTTCCACAAGCGCGAACAGTCCCGTGGGCAGCAGGGTATCGGTATCTCTGCGGCCGTCCTTTACTCACAGCTCACCTCCGGGAAACCCGCGAAAATCACGAGTCGGACGAAAGGCAGTGCCGAAGCAAAATACTTCGAACTCATCATCGACACCGACACGAACGAACCGGAGATTCAGGCCGAACGCGAAACGACGTGGGACCGCCCACACGGCACGCGCATCGAGTTGGAGATGGAAGCCAACATGCGTGCTCGAGCGAACCTCCACAGCTACATCAAACACACCGCGGTCGTGAACCCCCACGCCCGCATCGAGATGCGCGAACCGGAGGAGACGTTCAAGTTCGAGCGCGCGACCGACCAACTCCCCGCAGAGACCGAAGAGATTCGGCCTCACCCACATGGCGTCGAACTCGGGACGCTGCTCAAGATGCTCGATGGGACGGCGTCGCACTCCGTCTCCGGATTCCTCCAAGAGGAGTTCACTCGCGTCGGGAAGAAAACGGCAGAAAGCATCTTAGAAAACTTCCGCGACCGCCACTTCGGCCGCGAGATGGCGTGGACGCCGCCGGGTGCGACTGAGGAAGTGCAACTTGGCACAGAAGAGAATCCAGAAGTCACGACGCTCGAAGCGGCCATCGCAGAAGCCGTCGTCAACAAGGGCGAGAAACCAACCGAATCCTTCGCAGAGACGGTTGCCTCTCGAATCGCCGGGATGGAGCGCGTCTCTTACACCAACCTCGAACGTGTCGTCGCAGACGTGGCAGACGAAACTGAGGACTCGTTCGACCCGACGTTCGGCAAAACCGTCCGCAAGAACGCGGTTGCGGCGGCATGGGAGGTTCTCACCGCGAACCGTGTTTCGGACATCTACTCGCTCGTGGACGAGGCGACGACCAGCCGCAAGGACGACGCCGTCGTTTACAGCCTTTCAGAGCGTATTGCGAACAAATTCGGCGGTGAGAACGAACGCGACCGTGCGACGCTCAAAACCCTCCGGTCGTTCGTCGATCGCGCCGCAGAACAGACCCAAAAACGCGAAGACACGACCGTCGGAGAGACGGCGCGAAACAACATCGTAGACGCACTCTGGCGCATCATGAAGACGGTCACTGAGGACCTCCCGCCGGTCAAGGAAGTCGCCGGAAACCGCGACACGGCAAGTGAACTGCTCGAAGGGATGCGCGAAGCCGACATCATGGCGCCGCCAACGACGTGTCTCTCACCGATTACAGACGACCTGCTGCTCGCCGGGCTGAAAAAGGAGTTCGACGCGGACTTCTACTCGGCTGCGACCCGCGACGCCGATGTCCACGGCGGCGACCCGTTCATCGTAGAAGCCGGTATCGCCTACGGCGGCGACCTGCCCGCAGAGGGGACCGTCGAACTGCTCCGTTTCGCAAACCGCGTCCCGCTCGTCTACCAACAGGGGGCGTGTACCATCACGGAAGTCACCAAGTCCATTGGCTGGCGCAATTACGGCTTAGACCAACCCGGTGGCAGCGGCCTGCCGAAAGGGCCCGCCGTCATCATGGTGCACGTCGCTTCGACCAACGTGCCGTTTACGAGCGAGTCGAAAGACGCGCTCGCGAACGTCCCGGAGATTCACGACGAAATCGAACTCGCCATCCGCGAGGCGGCCCGCGAACTCAAATCCTACTTGAAAAAGCGCCGGTCACTCCAGAAGCGCCAGCGCAAACAGGACGTTCTCGCATCCATCCTCCCGAAGATGGCGACGAAGCTCTCAGAGGTCACGAAGCGCCCGCCGCTCGTCATCGACGACTCGATGGCGCGCATCATGAACAACGTCCTCGTCGAGCGAAACGTCGAGGACGGTACGGTCGAAGTAGTGGTCGAAAACCATTCGAACGTGAACGCGAGCCTCGAAATCACCGACATCGTCACCGCAGAGCCACAGAGCGTCTCGAAGGGCGCAACTGTCGTCGAGATGGACGGCGAGTGGTTCATCAAGTGGGCCGCCGACGTGAGCGCGGGCGACGACGCCGTGCTCAAGTACAAAGTGGCAGACGAAGACGCATCGTTCGACCTCAGCGTGAGCGGGGTCGAGAATGAACGCCTGACAGTAAACGCATGAGTCCAAGTAAAAACGACGACGTTGCCCGCGAGCAACTCATCGACCTCGCCGCATCGTTCTACGACCAGTTCGCCGGGGGCGACATCCCGAAGATGCAGATTCCGACCCGGACGAAGAGCAACATCGTCTATGACGACGACCTCGGTGTCTGGGTGTACGGCGACCGAAAGAGTACCCGGAGCGCCAACAGCGTCCGCGGAGCGCGCAAACTGCTCAAAGCCGTCTACACCATCGACTTCCTCGCCCAGCAGCTAGACGAAGACCGTTCGTCCACCCTTCGTGAGTTGTACTACCTCTCTGAATCGTGGAACGAGGAGGAAGCGCAGTTCTCCAGTCAGGACGAATCGAACCAGCTCATCGAAGACTTAGAAATCGTCTCGAACGTCACCCGTGAAGACCTGCACATGCGCCCCGAAGAGTCGGGGGCGACGCTCATGGGGCCGCTGTTCCTCCGCGAACAGACCCGCCGTGGCGAACGCGACATCCACTGCCAGAAGGACGTTGGCGAAGGCGGCTACCAGATTCCGAACAACCCCGACACCATCGAGTTTTTAGACCACGACGCGGACTTCATCCTCTGCGTGGAGACCGGTGGTATGCGCGACCGACTGGTCGAAAACGGCTTCGACGAGGAGTACAACGTCATCGTCGTCCATCTGAAGGGCCAACCCGCGCGGGCAACTCGCCGCATCACCAAGCGCCTGCACAACGAACTCGACCTGCCCGTCGTGGTGTTCACAGACGGCGACCCGTGGTCGTACCGCATCTTCGGTTCGGTGGCGTACGGCTCGATTAAGAGCGCTCACCTCTCTAAATATCTGGCCACGCCCGACGCGAAGTTCGTTGGCATCCAACCAGAAGATATCGTGAAATACGACCTGCCGACCGACCCGCTCAGCGACTCAGACCGCAACGCGCTGGAAAGCGAACTCGAAGACCCGCGCTTCCAATCTGAGTACTGGACGGAACAAATCGAACTCCAACTCGATATCGACAAGAAGGCGGAACAGCAGGCACTCGCCTCGCGCGGACTTGACTTCGTGACCGACACCTACCTGCCAGAGCGCCTCTCTGCGATGGACATCATCTAAGGGCGTTTCTTTTTCCCTCTGCACCCACCGTTTTCGCAAAAAGCGGCAACGCCGGGATGACCGTCCTGACCGCGCCGCCGTTGAACGATGAAAAGAGGTCTTGGACATCGGCTATGGTCGTCTCGGTGAACCCGACAGCCCGGAGCGTCGTCGGGTCGAGCTGTGGCCTGAAGGCGACGCCTTCGACGAACGATCCCTTCAGCGCTTCGCTCTCGGTCACCGCCTGTTCGAAGGCGTCGCCTTCGAGAACTGGCTTGAGGTCGTGCCACGCGGTGTCGAGATAGCTGGGCCACTGGCCGAGACACCGGTAGATACTGGGGAGGCTGTCGCCGAGGCCGTGAAACTCGGTGAGGCCGTCGATGGCTGGCTGGGCGTCGTCGGGAACCTGCCCCTGCGGGAGCATCGTCGGTGCGAGACCCCGATTTCGGTCGAGGCCGTGAGGAAACGGCGCACACGCGGCTTCGCTCATGTCCGGGGTCGTGCCCACGTCGCCGTCGTTCAGCCCGCGATCCATCGTCTCGAAGAGGATGGCGAGCCGGGGCGCGACGATGTCGAACGTAGCGACTTGGCCCCGTAACTCCCGAAACGCCGAGGGCGTGAGCCCCACATCTGTGGGTTCGTACCCGGGGAGTTCGTGCCCAGTTTCGAGTTCCGCGAGGATGGTATCCCGGTAGGTGACCGAAAAGTCAGCGAACGTCTTGGTTTCAAAAACGGGCTTTACCTGCCCCCACGCGTACCGTAGAAACTCGGGTTCGTTCGCCATCGTCGTTCGAAAAATCCAGTTGACGAGTGGCGCGCGAAAGGTGTGTTTGATGTCGGCGTACAGGCCGTGTTGCCAACCCGACGCCGCAGCTTCGTACACCTGTTTGGTGGTGTCCATGACACATCTTCACAGGCGACTGAGTTAGGCCTTCTCGCCTCAGCGTTCATCAAGCACGACCGGCACGCCCCGCGACGCCACGTCACCAGCGAACGCTTTGCTGTCGGTTTCGATTGCCTCGAACGTGTTGTAGTGAATCGGGCAGACGAGGTCGGGATAGAGCGCTTCTGCGAGGTCGGCGGCTTCGTGGCGGTCCATCGTGAAACTCCCACCAATCGGTGGCAGGAACAGCGACACGTCGAGGCGCTCGTGCCCCTCCAACACGTCGGTGTCGCCCGGCCAGAACACGTTGATGCCGGAGAGCGTGACGAGGTAGCCAACGCCCATCCCTTCTTTGTGGTACGGCTCGCCGTTTTCGCGGACGTGTGGCCCGTCGGGGTCGTTGTAGGCAGCAAAGGAGCGAATGATAACGTCGTCCACGGCAATGTCGGACTCGTCGTCCACCTTTCGCACTTCGTAAGGAAGGCGGTTCACGTCCATCACGTCGCGCTCGATGAAACGGTGATTGATGTTTTCGAAAATGACGACCGTCGCATCTTCTTTCGCCACGCGATCGATGCCATCCGAGTCATAGTGGTGGGCGTGGGTGACACAGACCACGTCGCCGTCTCGGGCGTTGTAGTCGTCTAAAACACCGTATCGTCCGGGGTCGAAGTAGACGACCGTTCCGTCTTCTGCTTCGAGACGTACAGTTGCATAGCCGAGCCAATCGACGAGCAGGCCGTCGTGTCTGAAGGTCATACCCGAAGGTTCGAAATCGACGGCAAAGAAGGTGGCTTACTGATTTTGGGCAAGCCGTTCGACGCGCTCCAACGAGTCTGCGTCATCGACGGTCTTGTCTTCACGCACTGAGAGGAAACGCGGGAATCTGAGGGCGTACCCAGAGGAGTACGTCGGCGAGGTCTGAATCTCCTCGTAGCCGACTTCGAACACGACTTCAGGGTGGATTTCGACCGTTTGGCCCGACTGCTGTTCGATGTGCGGTTCGAGCAGGGTCGTGAGCTCTGCGAGTTGTTCGTCGGTGATGCCCGTGGCTACCTTGCCGATAGTTTCGTAGCCCGAGTCGGTTCGTGCAGAGAGAAGGAACGTCCCGAGGAACTTCGCCCGGCGGCCCTCGCCCCACTCTGCGCCGGTCACGACGAGGTCGAGCGTCTCCACGTCCGGCTTGCGCTTGAGCCAGTTTTTCCCGCGGCGGCCCGGCGAGTACGTCGAATCCGGATTTTTGAGCATGATGCCTTCGTGACCGTCTTCGAGCGCTTCGGCTTCGATTGCTGCAATCTCGTCTGCGTCGCCCGTGACGTGGAGTTCGGAGACGCCTACGTCGAGCAGGTCGGTGAGTCGGGCGTGGCGTTCAGTGAGCGGCGCTTCTAACAGGTCGTCGCCGGCTGCGTGCAAACAGTCGAAGACGTAGAGCGAGAGTTCGACTTCCTCGCGGGCGCGGGCCACGTCGTGTTTGCGCCGGAATCGCTTGAGGACTTCCTGAAACGGGAGTGGCCGACCGTCATCGTCGGTTGCCACGACTTCGCCGTCGAGGATGGCGGGGGCGGCGACGTGTTCGTGGACGAACTCCACGATTTCCGGCAACGGCTCGGTCACCTCCTCCATGTTCCGCGAGAAGATGGTGACGTCCTCGCCGTCGGAGTGAATCTGAACACGCGCGCCGTCGTACTTGACTTCGACGGCGGCTTCCTCCCATGATTCAAGGGCATCCGTGACGGTTCCGGCCTGTGCGAGCATTGCCTGGACGGGGCGGCCGATTTCGAGGGTTAGCTCCGTGAGTCCGGCTTCACCCTCGTCGCGGGCGGTGACTGCGACGAGACCGTAGTCGTTCGAGACCTGCAAGGCGCGTTCGACCGCTTCGACGTCGACTGAAAACGCTTGGGCGATGGCGTCTCTGACGGCTCCTTCTCCCACGCCGATGCGCATCTCAGAGAGAACGAGCCGGGCGAGATATCGGGCTTCGTCGGGGTCGGTGCGATTGAACAGCCCGAACAGAATGTCGAGTTTGCGGTCTTGACTCCCCGACCCGTCTGCGGCGGCGACGCGGCGTAATTCTTCGTCCACCTCGGCGACGGTGAGTGCGTCCGTGCCACCCGTCCCAAAGGCGGCGAGACCCTGTTGGCCGCCGAAGTCGTAGCTCGCTGCGACCTCGCCAATCTCACCCATCTCGGCGAGGCGATCTTCGACCGAGGCGGCGGAAATGTTCTGTCCGGCTGCCCGGGCGAGTGCCTCGTACAAAAGGCGCGGGCCGATGTCGAGCGTGGTCGAATCGTGGGCGGGGAACACCCGGCCTTGGATGAATCGGGCGATGGTGTCGAGGTCGTCGCCCGCGTCCGCAAAGAGGGTCGTGACGAGCGAGACGATTGCTAAGTCTGCCGGCTCGGCTTCGATGGCGCGAGCGCGGTCGGCGAACGCGGCGAACTCCATTGCCGGGATGTTGTCCTCTGTGAGAATAAACGCCCCGAACGACGGTTGGGGCAATGGTAATAGTCTTGCCATGAGAAGGGCAGGGTATGGCAATCCCGCCGCCGTCAACCGGTGCGCTCGTGGTGTTCGGCCTCATCGCCGTCACGGTGGTGTTGTTCGTCACCGAACGGCTGCCCGCCGACATCACCGCGATTGCGTTGCTCGTGACCATGGTTATTCTCCAGCCGTGGACGCAAATCTCTCCACAGGAGGCGATTTCGGGCTTCTCGAACGCGGCGACCATCACCATCGTCGCCATGTACATTCTCTCTTCGGGCATCGAACAGACCGGTATCGTCACCCACCTCGGCCGTCAAGTGGGCGAGTACACGGCGGGAAGTCGCACCAAACTGCTCGCAGCCACCATCGGCATCACCGGGCCGATTGCGGGCATCATCAACAACACGCCCGTCGTCGCCGTGTTCATCCCGATGGTCACCGACCTCGCAGACCAGAGTCGGATCTCACCGTCGAAACTCTTGATTCCACTTTCCTACGCGGCGATGCTCGGGGGTACGCTCACGCTCATCGGGACGGCGACGAACATCGTCGCTTCAGACCTCTCTGCGGACCTCATCAACCACCCGTTTTCGATGTTCGAGTTCACGCCGCTCGGCATTCTCATCTTGCTGGTCGGCGCCATCTACCTGATGACGATTGGCCAGTATCTTCTCCCAGAGCGCATCCTCGCCGCGGACCTCACCGACGAGTTCGAGTTAGCCGATTATCTCGTGAAGGTCACCGTCAGCCAGAGTTCGCCGCTCGTCGGGGAGACGATAGAAGAGGCGCTTTCAGAGCGCGTCTACGACGTTGACGTCCTCCAGATAACGCGCGGCGACCGGCTGTTTCTCGCAGAGGAAACCGACCAAGAAATCGAGGTGCGCGACATCCTCACCGTGCGCGGCGACGAGAACGCGATAAGCGCCTTCGCCGCCGGTGAGTCGCTGCGCGTGTTACGAAAAGCGCCGGTGACCGAACTCGAACTAGCGCCACCCGCTGGGCCGGGAACGCTCGTCGAGACCATCATCCCGGCCGAATCCTCGCTGATCGGTCAATCCCTCGCGACCGCCCGTCTCAGAGAGCGCTACGCCGCCACGGTGCTCGCCATCCGCCGCGGTGAGGAAATCTTCCACGACCATCTGTCTGGGCCGACACTGCAGGAAGGGGACGGCTTCTTGCTCCATGCAACCGATTCGGCGCTCGAACTGTTAGCAGAGCGCGGCGAACTGCTCATCACGGAAGTCGCTCACACGAGCGCTCTCACCGAACCGGAACCACTCGACCGCAGGGCGGTTGCCCTCGCTCTCTCTATCATCGTCGGCGTCATCGCCGTGGCTGCGTTGAACCTCCTACCCATCGTTATTGCGGCACTCGGCGGCGTCGTGGCGATGGTCGTGACTGGTGTTATCCGTCCCGCAGAAGCCTACGATTCGGTGAACTGGGAGGTCATCTTCCTGCTTGCGGGCATCATCCCGCTCGGTCTCGCCATGCAGGAAACGGGCGGAGCGACGTTCCTCGGGAGCATCATCGTCGAGTACGGTGCGGTGTTCCCGGCGGTTGTCGTTCTTGGACTGTTCTATCTCCTCACTGGCTTACTCGCAGACGTGATTACGCCCGTCGCAAGCGTGGTGTTGACCATGCCAATCGCCGTCGATGCTGCGCTCGGAATCGGAGCCGAACCGTTCGCGTTCGTGCTCGCGGTGACGTTCGCCGCCTCGACGGCGTTCATGACGCCAGTGGGGTATCAGACGAATCTGATGGTATATTCGCCGGGTGGCTACCGATTTATCGACTACATCAGGGTCGGCGCGCCGCTCCAACTGTTACTCACCGTCGTGACGACCCTCGGCATCGTCGCGTTGTGGGGCGTTTGATACCGTTTCGCGAAGCCGCCGTGTGGCCAAGAGACTTTATGTCGTCCCCCTCTCACCCTCCGCTATGGACTTAGACCTCGCTGCGCAGGTCAACGACGTCCTCGAAATCGACGCAGAGGCGTTCCAAACACGGGTGGAGGAAGACGCTTCGGTCATCAAAGAGGAAGTCGCAGCAGGCACGTTCGACAACCCGCAGGCCATCATCGGCTTCGAATACGAATTCTACGCTGTCGCAGACGCCGAGGGTCGCCACGACGACGGCGGTGGCGCGGGCGAACTCATGCGCGTCCCCCGACGCCTGCTCGAATTCATCGGCTTCGAGAAGGAACTCGGGCTGCACAACGCAGAGATGTCCACGAGCCCTCAGCCGCTCAACCAGTACGGCCTCGCCGCCCAGGAGGCAGAGGTTCGCGCGCGCCTCCAGACGGCCCAAGAGTGCGTTGGCTCAGAAGGAATGCGGCTCGTGAGCGACGGCATGTGGACCATCCCGCCCGAGGGTGAGTCGGCGCGCGAGTACCTGACCAACAGCATCCGCGACGGTGACGTCACGATTGCGACCAACATGTCCGACTCGGTGCGCTATCACGCGATGGCGAACCGCAAAGACGGCCTTGACGCCGGGATGCGCCTTGAGGCACCACACGTCTCGCTGCAAGCGGATACGGTGATGCCAGAGAGCCTCATCACGTCGATTCAACCGCACTATCAGGTCGCACAGGCGCGCGACCTCCCACAGCACTTTCGCTATGCGCTTCGGTTCGCCGGGCCGGTGCTCGCCCTTGGCGTGAACGCGCCGTTCTTCCCGGTCGACCTCTACGACGAGGACGCCACCACCGCCGAGATTCTCGACGATGCGTGGATGGAAAATCGCATCAGCGTGTTCGAGACCGCGCTCAATCCGGCCACGGGCGAAGAAGGAAAAGTTCGGTTCCCCCGCGACATCGACAGCGTTGAGGAAGCCATCGACAACATCGTCGAAGATTCGACGCTCGTCCCAATGCCCGTCTCCGCCTCAGACCGCTTCGACGACAAGTTTGCCCACTTCCGGATGAAACACGGCACCTACTGGCGGTGGGTTCGCCCGGTCTTTGGCGGCCCAACGCGGTCTGCGGCGAACGCCCGCATCGAATTCCGGCCCATCCCCGCCCAGCCAACCGTCCGCGACTCCATTGCCTTCCAAGCAATGTTCGCCGGACTGATGGAGAGCCTGCCGCGGCGCGAACACCCTGTCGCAGACTTAGACTGGCAGTTCGCAGAGGAGAACTTCTATGCGGCCGTCCGCGACGGGCTGGACGCAGACATGCGGTGGATTACGAACGACGGCCGCGAGACGACCAACCTAGAGGAGTTGTACGAAGACCTCTTTGCCCACGCAAAAGACGGCCTGAAACTGCGTGGTCTCTCAGACGAAGAAGCCGCGAAATACCTCTGGCCGCTTCGGATGCGCGCACGCCACCGCATGACGCCAGCGAAGTGGAAACACGACGAAGTCACCGACCGCGTTGAAAGCGGCGAGTCGTTCGCAGACGCGCTCTCGGGGATGCAACGGGCCTACATGCGAAAGCAAAAAGACACGCTCATCGAGGGCACGTTTGCGAAGTGGGCAGATATCTGAGCTACCTGAATCAAGGAGAGAGTCCCGGCCTTTAGGCCGGGCGTGAATCCGACACTATATTACACAATCCACGTTCGACGCTTACTCCGGGGTATCCTCCCTGACCTTCTTTTCGCCTTCGAGGAGCAAACCCTTCCACGTCAACCCACGATGTTTTTTCAGTTCCTTCAACCGCTCGTACTGTTCATCATCATCAAACTCGATGCGAATTGCAACCATACAATATCACACAAAACCCACACTTATGTGTGTTCGGGCGCAACCAGTAATTGATGAAGCGAACCAACACGTTCGAGGTGGTTCCACAATCCGACGAGGACGGGGAGTTACTTCGACGCGTGTTGGACGCTTCTGCCGCTCTCTGGAACGAGATCACCTACGAGCGCCGCGAGAACTATGCTGACCCAGACAGCGACGTGTGGGAAATCAGCGAGTATCGCAGTCGCTACGGCGGAACACTCGGCGCTTCAACGGTTCAACAAATCGAACGCAAGAACCGCGAAGCGTGGCGGTCGTTCTTCAGCCTCAAGAAGAAAGGCGAAGCCAACGGCAAACCCGGCTTCTGGGGCAATTCCGAAGACGGACGAGAACTCCGCACGTACATCAGAAACACATCGTACTCTGTTGAGTGGGGAGAATACTCCCGACTCGAAATTCTCGTCGGCAAAGACCTGAAAGACGAGTACGGTCTTGGACACCGCGAACGCCTCCGACTCGAAGTCCGAGGCGACCCCAATTGGAAGGAGTACGACAAGCAGGGTCGGTTGGAGTTGTTCTACGACGAACACGCACAAACGTTCAGGGCCTTTCAGCCAGTCACCGTCGATGATTCTCGGCTGGCACAACCACTGGGTTCGGAAGAAGCCGCTCTGGATATTGGTGCAAACAATCTCGTCGCCTGCACAACCACAACCGGCCAGCAATACCTGTACGAAGGACGCGACCTGTTCGAGCGGTTCCGCGAGACGACGAGAGAAATCGCCCGCCTTCAATCACTGTTGGAAGAAGGTCGGTACAGTAGTCATCGTATCCGACGCCTGTACGACCGGCGTACCAAGCGACGTGACCACGCTCAAGACGCACTCGTCCGTGACCTCATCGAACGTCTCTACGATGAGGGCGTTTCGACGGTGTACGTCGGGGCGTTGACGGATGTGCTTGACACGCACTGGTCGGTGGAGACGAACGCAAAGACGCACAATTTCTGGGCGTTCCGAGCGTTCGTGAACCGACTGGTGTGTACCGCCGAAGAATACAGTATGTCGGTTGAGGTTCGGTCTGAGGCGTGGACGAGTCAAACGTGTCCAAACTGCGGTTCGACAGAGGACACGATTCGCCACAGGGATACGGTGACGTGTCCGTGTGGTTTCGAGGGGCACGCCGACCTGACGGCTTCAGCGACGTTCCTGAAGCGGCAGACAACGGTAACACGGTCGATGGCACGGCCTGTATGCCTCAAGTGGGACGACCATAACTGGTCAGAGTCACCACGCTCAGTTCCCAACGTGGCACATACGAACCCGCAAGTTGCCTCCGTGGGTCGGTAAGCGATACCCCCAGCGCGAGGAAACCCCGGCGTTCACGCCGGGGAGGATGTCATACCACGTCTTCTTCTTCTTCTTCCTCGCCAAACAGTCGGGAGACGACCTGCGAAAACGAGACCAGTGGTTCGCGCCGGCGCGAGGCCGCAATCCAATTCGTTTGCCACTCGCCGTCTTTCAGCATGACGGGAACCTGTTTGCCAAGCAGCTCTTCGACTTCGCTCGGGTGTACCTTGCAGTAGGCGAGAAACCGCTCAAATTTCGAGGTTCCATCGAGTTTGTCGGGCGTTTTGAACCAGAGGCTGGTGTAGGTCTCGTTCTCTGTCGGGACGGCAACCACGACCTGAATTCCTTCGACTGGCGGTCCGGTGAAAATCCACTCTTTCGTCCGCCGGGTGCGTTCGCGCACGTCCACGATGATGCCGTGGTTGATGTAGCGGGCGCTTTCGAGCACGTCGAGTTTCGCTTGCACGCCAACGAGCGACCCGTGGGTGACCGCAGCGCGTGTTTGTAAAAAATGGGTTGTGGCGTACGAAAGGAGGATGATACTGCCCAGTATGACTGCGAGCGGAACGAGCACGACCAGCACGATGAACGTCGTATCGAAATTAACCATTGGCAAGCCTCGGACACCCGACGAGATGCGTGACAGAAATTCGCGTGCAGTGGTGATAATGATTCGCGTGGTCGCTCACGCCCTGTACTCGTGAGAACTACCGCTCAGGGAACCGACGATGTAAGAAAACAGCGCTGATGCGAAAACAGCGACGCTCTATAAGACTTCGTTGAAGTCTTTGTGCCCGTGGATATCGACGCCCTCGTGGGTGATCTCTGCGATGTAGACACCGTTACCGGAGCCGGTGTCGCGTTCGACGGCTGCCTTCACGCCCGCGGCGGCCACGCCGATGGCTTCCTCGTTCGAGAGGCCGGGTTCGTAGAGGCGTTCGAGCGTCCCGTAGGCGACGGTCAGGCCGGAGCCGGTGACCGTGTAGTCGTCTTTCATGACGCCGCCTGCGGGGTCGATGCTGTAGACGTGGTGGCCGTCGTCGTCGACGCCGCCGAGAATTGGCGTCGTTGGGAGGCCACGGCACATGTGACCCGCGAGGGTGGAGAGTGCCTTCATGGACATCTCCTCGCCGCGACGGGACTGGTAGAGGTTGGCTTCCGCGCGTAGGGAGCGAATCAGCATCTGTGCGCCGCCGACGGAGCCAACGAGCGTGAGCGCGCCGGTTGGGTGAATCTGTTCGACCTTCTGGACGTCTTTGTTGGAGACAAAGCGGCCGCCGAGGGAGGCGCGCATGTCGGTCGCAATGATGACGCCATCTTCGGTCGTGAGGCCAATGGTCGTCGTCCCGGTGGAGTTGACCATGTCGTTGTCGATTTTGCTGGCGTCGAACTCAGGAATCGAAGCGAACGAGGACGCATACGGGTTTGCATCCTGGGGGGCAAAGCGGTTTAGGTTCCGAGAGAACTCAGAGCCAATCGTTGGGTCTCGCATTGCGTGTTCCTAGTTGCCGAGTACTGATAAAACCACCTCTTCAGGGTGAAACCACCCGGTGGCTGGGGGTTTAGGCGGTCGCTTTCCGACCCGAATGCTTAAAAAGAGTTGCGTCGGTCGCTTCGTCGTCGTCAGCGCTCGTCCACCGAGTCGATGGCCATCTCAAGCCGGTCGATGATGCGGTGGATTGGCAGCGGGATGCCGAGGCGGCGTGCGCCGAGGGCGAGTGGCAAGAGGAGAATTCCAGCGAAGATACTCAATTGGTACAGGGTCAACAGCGTTGCGCGGTACAGGCGGTTCATTTCGTCTTCAGTTGATGCTGCCGAGGGGGGTGTATATAAGCATTCCCCACGCGTCGGAACTGAAATGCGGGGTGGTATCACCGCACACCGGCGCGCCTGCTGTCGATTCAATCAGACTTGATTTCGATACAACAAAATCCACAGTCGATGGCGAGATTTCTATCAGCACGCAATGAGCAATCCCATTCCTACGCATAAGTTATCGCGATAATTTCGGTAGCGTGCGCGGGTCGCAGAGAAATCACAACGCTTCAAACCCCCCGACGACTGAGTAGGGGTATGAGTGATTATTTGGTCGCAATGGAAGCCGCCTGGTTGGTCAGAGACGTAAGGCAGATCGACGACGCAATCGGCGTCGCGGTCAGCGAAGCAGGGAAGCGACTGAACCAGAAGGACATGGACTACGTCGAAGTCGAAGTCGGCGTCACCGGCTGTCCCGCCTGTGACGAGCCGTTCGACTCCGCGTTCATCGCCGCGAACACGGCGCTCGTTGGCCTCCTTCTCGAGATGAAGGTGTTCAACGCAGACAGCACCGAGCACGCCCAGCGCATCGCAAAGAGCGAAGTCGGTGGCGCACTCCGCGACGTGCCACTCAACGTCATCGAGACGTTCGAACTCGACACCGAAGACGAACAGTAAGCGACGCTCTACGTTTTCAGCAACATCGCCAGACCAACCGAAGGTTTTTCGTATAACCCATAGTAATTTTGCGTATGGAACTGCCGACCCCAGCGGACCTCCGGGAACGACGCACCGGGCTGGGTCTCACCCAAAGCGAACTTGCGAACCGGGCGGGCGTGTCCCAACCGCTCATCGCGCGCATCGAAGGCGGCGACGTAGACCCACGACTCTCGACGCTTCGTCGCATCGTCAACGCGCTGCAAGAAGCAGAAGGCGACATCCTGCGGGCCGAAGACCTGATGCACGAAGACGTCATCAGCATCGCTCCGGACGACAGCGTCAGAAACGCAATCGAGCAGATGCTGAAGGCTGGCTTCTCTCAGCTACCCGTTCTTCACGACGGCTATCCAGTTGGCCTCATCAGCAACTCGGATATCCGCAAAGCCGGCGACACCGAGAACGCAGGCGACCTGCCAGTTTCTGAAGTGATGCGCGAGTCCATCACAACGGTCACCCCCGAGGCGACGCTCGACGAAATCGACAACCATCTCAACCATCACGACGCCGTCATCGTCATCGACTCCGGGCAGATGGTCGGCATCATCACCGAAGCCGACATCGCTGCCCACCTCAGCTAAGCTTCTGCTTCGAGATGGGCGCACAGCGCCTCATTTACGCCCGTTGGCTCTTCTACGTGTACCCAGTGTGAAGCGCGCTCGAAGCGTTTGAGCCGCCCTGCTTCACAGTACTCCAAACTTAGCGTCGCCAACTCCGGACGCAGCGCGGTGTCGTCTGTCCCCCAACAGATGAGCGTCGGCGCGCGAACCGGCGTTTTCGGCGGAAGCGGCCCGGCGAGGGGCATCGCCCGATACCAGTGTATCATCGACCTGAGCGCCCCGTTTCGGCTCCACGCCTCGTGATAGTACTGCATCACACCCTCGTGGAAGATGCCGGGTCGTGAGCTGTCGGTGAGCAACAGTTCGAGCGTTGCCTGCCGGTTTCTCCCGAGCGTCCACTCCGGAAGCAGTGGGATAAAGAAGAAAAAGATGTACCAGCTTCTGAGCAACTGTCGTGGATTCGTCGCCAACGCGGTGGCGAACACCCGAGGGTGTGGTGCGTTGAGGATACAGAGTCGGTCTACCATGGCGGGATAGCGCGTCGCACAATCCCACGCCACGCCGCCGCCCCAGTCGTGGCCAACGAGGTGTGCCGAATCACGGCCTTCAGACCGGATGAGGGCGACAACGTCGCCCGCGAGTTTCGAGATGCGGTAGGCGCGGACGCCCGCCGGTTTGTCGCTCAGGTTGTAGCCGCGCTGGTCGGGGACGAGCACGCGAAAGCCCGCCTCAACGAGCGCCGGAATCTGTTTGCGCCAGCCGAACCAGAAATCCGGAAACCCGTGCAGGAGGACGACGAGTGGGCCGTCTTCCGGGCCGGCAGTGATGACGTGTAGGGTCACGTCGTTCACCTCCCGATACTCGGATGTAAGGGAACTTGAGGAGGGGAGCGAGGCGTCGGGAGACATATCTGAAAAAAGGAGGGGTGCGTGAAGTACTTAGTCGAGCGTCAGGCCGCGAATCGACACGGTACCGTCGCCGGCTTCGACGTGCCCAATGAGTTTTCCGTCGTCGGTGGCGGCGACCAGTTTCTCCGCATCGTCCGGCGAGCAGGCGACGACGAAGCCGGTGCCCATGTTGAACGTCCGGTACATCTCCTCGTCTGCGACCTTGCCTTCACGCTGGATGAACTCGAACACCGGCTGTGGCTCGAAGGCGTCCGTGATTTCGTAGTGGTGGTCGCCCATGCGCGTGAGGTTCGTCCAGCCGCCACCCGTGACGTGGGCTGCGGCGTGGGTGTGGTGCTCTCTGAGTGCTGGGAGGATGTCAGCATAAATCCGCGTCGGCGTGAGCAGTACTTCGCCCACGGACTTCGACTCGTCGCCTGGGAATGGGTCGGTGTAACTGTGATTTCGCGTGGCGGCCGTCCGCGCGAGGGTGAGGCCGTTCGAGTGAACCCCAGAAGACGGGAAGCCTACGAGCGCATCGCCAACCTCGGCTTCACCGGGGAACATCGCGTCTTTCGGTGCGAGTCCGGCGCACGTCCCCGCGAGGTCGAGGCCTTTGATGACGTCTGGCATCACCGCAGTTTCGCCGCCGACGAGCGCGACGCCCGCCTGCTTTGCGCCCTCAGCGAGGCCTTTGCCAACCTGCTCTGCGATCTCGTCGTTCGGTACGTCGATGGCGAGATAATCGACAAATGCGACCGGTTCGATGCCCGCGGCAACGAGGTCGTTCGCGTTCATCGCCATGCAGTCGATGCCGATAGTGGAGTAGTCGTGAAGTTCCTCCGCGACGAGGAGTTTCGTCCCCACGCCGTCGGTCGCAAGCCCGAGATAGCGGTCGCCAATATCGACGACGCCCGCGTAATCGCCTGCTAGGTCGCCAACAGCGCCGATGAGCGCTGCGGTTGCTTGTTCGCTCGCGTCGATGTCCACGCCCGCCTTCGAGTACGTAAGTTCCTCTGCGTCCTCGTCGGTCATGCCTGAGAGCGGGTTGGATGGAACAAAAAGGACTCCGATTCCTCGGCCTCGTTACGTGAGGCCGAATCGGAACAGCGCGAGGAGCGCGAGGGCCGCACTCGGGAGGAACACGAGGAGGAACACGAGTTTGCTCCACCGAAACACGCTCTTGCCGTCGAGCGGGCCAAAGGGAAGCATGTTGAATCCTGCGAGCAGGAGGTTGATGGTCAAGCCGAGTTGCCCAACGTAGCCAAGCGCGCCGCCCACGCCGAACGCGAGCGGCGCGAATACGGCCGCGAGCAGGAGGTTCGTGACCGGCCCGGCGAGGGCAATCAGGCCATTTTCGCGCTTGGTGACGTTGCGTCCGGCGTGATACACGGCTCCCGGCGCGGCAAAGAGGAAGCCTGCGAGTCCGGCCGCGACGGCGAGCATTAGCATGCCGTAGTCGGCGCGAAACTCCGCGACCTGCCCAAAGCGGATGGCCGTCACCTTGTGGGCCAACTCGTGGAGGAGGAAGCCGATGCCGACGGTGAGCATACTCACGCCGATGACGAGCGGCAATTGAGCTGATTGAACGATACTTGGCCCGGCGAGGAAAAACGTAAACGCCACGCCGAGGGCAATCCACGCGACGACGAGGTCTTGGATTTCTTTTGCGCTAAAATTCATGTAAACTGCCTCAAGATGAGGTCTGCGCTGTTTTCTGCGCCCTGTACCATCAGCCGGGCGACGCCGTCTATACCGCCGACGTCAGCGGCCATGTACGGCAGGACGACGAAGGCGAACAGCACGCTCGCAATCATGCTGCCGATGTTGGTCATCGCCACGATGAGGATAAGCCGGAACAGCGGGACGGCTTTCATCCGCGACCACAGTTCGCCCATTGGGCTGTCCTCGTCAGAGAGGATGTCGTTGAGTTTGCCGATGTCCGTGATGTTGACGCTCGTGTAGCGAAGTTCGACGTAGCCCGAAAACCAACCCGGTGCGAGCAACGGATTCACGCTCGTCATCCACGCCACGGCTCCGCCAACGGTCGCACTTGACCAGTGGGCACCGGCGAGTTTGGCGAGCGTGAACGAGAAAATCCCGTTTATCAGGAAGAAGGCGACGAACAGTTCGAGCAGGAAGCCGTTGCGTGCGCCTGCCATCGCGAGCAGGATGAAGAACACGAGAAAGCCGAGCGTGAACAGGTAGCCAAACGCCTTGTACACAGAAAATCGCTTCTTCTGGACGCCGACGAGACTCTGCATCGGCGGGAGCGTTGCCGGGTTTTCGAGGTAGCCAAGAATCCCTGCGCGGTGGCCCGCGCCGACGATTGCGACCACGTCGAAGCCCTGTTCGCGCAGCGCCACGAGGCGGTGGGCGATGAAGGCGTCGCGTTCGTCAATCAGGGCCTCTGCCCCGCCCGGCGAAAAGCGACGGAACTCAGCCATCATCGCGGTGACCACGTCTGCGTTGGTCAGGTCGTCCATGTCGATGTCTTCTGCCTCGTCACCGAATCCGGCGAGGCCGACGGTCAACTGCCAGAGCATCCTGAGCTTCTCGAGGAAGGTCATCCGCGCCCAGAAGCGCTGGATGGTCACTTGGATGTCGCGGTCAACCAGCGCGACATTGATTCCCAACGACTCTGCGGTTTCGACCGCCGCCATCATGTCCGCGCCGGGCTTGATGTCGAAGCGCTCGCCCATCCGGGTCTGAATGTACGAAAGCAGCCAGTAGGCGAGAAACTGAAACACCGTGTTTCCGTGGAGCAGGTCGCTTGCGTCGAGGTTGTCTGGCGTCTCGCCTTTGAGTTGGCGATAGCGCCCCTCGTCGAGTTCGACGGCGACCACGTCCGGGCGTTTGTCGTCGATGACCTGCTCTACTTCGGCAACGCTGTCGGCGGAGACGTGGGCTGTCCCCACGACGCGCACGCTGCCTTCTGCGGGGGACGGCTCCGCGGACTCACTCATCACCTCCGTTACAGGGGCGCGGCTTTTACCGTTGTCGGAGTCACCGACTTAGCCTCCGAGGAACCGCTGGCGAACCTCTTCGTCTGCCAGTAATTCGTCGCCCGGCCCGTCGTAGGCGTTCTCACCGTTTACGAGAACGTAGCCGCGGTCACACCGGCGGAGTGCTTCCTTCGCGTTCTGCTCGACCATCAGAATCGCGGTGCCCGCCTCGTTGATTTCGTCGATTTTGTCGAACATCTCATCGACCAAATCCGGGGCAAGCCCGGCGGATGGTTCGTCGAGCAACAGCAACTCCGGTTCGAGCATCAGCGCACTGCCCATCGCGAGCATCTGGCGCTGGCCGCCGGACATCGTTCCGGCGCGCTGGCGCTTGCGTTCTTCGAGGATGGGGAACCGCTCGAAGACGGCGTCGATGGCCGCCTGCGTCTCGCTGTCGTCGATGTACGCGCCCATCTCCAGATTCTCTTGGACGGTCATCGTCGGGAAGATGTTGTCCGACTGCGGGACGAAACCAATCCCCCGCTGGATAATCTCAGGCGTGTCCACGCCCTGAATCTGTTCGTCGCGAAACGAGACGCTGCCGCCCATGTGCGTCGTCAGGCCGAAGACGGACTTCATCGCGGTCGATTTGCCCGCGCCGTTCGGCCCGACAATTGTCACGTACTCGCCGGCTTCGACCACCATGTCCACGTCGGTGAGAATCTGGAGGTCACCGTAGCCCGCGTCGAGATTCGCGATTTCGAGCATTCAGACCTCCTCCCCGAGGTAGGCCTCGATGACGCGTTCGTCGTGCTTTACCGCCTCCGGTTCGCCCGCCGTGAGCACCTGTCCTTGGTGCATGACGACGACGCGTTCGCAGGTTTCCATGATGATGTCGATGTCGTGTTCGATGAAGAGGAAGCTGTACCCCTCCGCTTCGAGGTCGTGGATACGCGCGAGAATCTTGCGTTCGAGCGTCGGATTCACGCCCGCGAGTGGTTCGTCTAGGAGAACCATGTCCGGTTCGGTGAGCAGGACGCGGGCGAGTTCGAGCAGTTTTCGCTGCCCGCCCGAAAGCGTCCCGGCTTTCGCGTCGAGGACGTGGTCAATTTCCAAGAACTCGGCCATCTCCGCCGCCTTCCGACGGACGCGGCGTTCGTCCTCCGCGAACGAGTCGCCGCGAAGCCACGCCGTGGCGAGGTTCTCACCGCTCTGGGCTTTCGGTGCGAGTTGCAGGTTCTCGCGGACGGTCATCTCCGGCAGTTCGCGCGGAATCTGGAACGTCCGAACCAACCCCTCGTCCGCGATTGCAGACGGTCGCTTGCCAGTGATGTCCGTCCCCGCGAAGGTGACGCTGCCTGCATTCGGCGTGAGAAAGCCCGTGACGCAGTTGAAGAAGGTCGTCTTTCCCGCGCCGTTCGGGCCGATGAGGCCGGTGATGCCGTCGCCGACTTGCATGTCGAGGCCGTCGATGGCGGTAATCCCACCAAAGTGCTTTTCTAAGCCCTGAATGTCGAGGATTGGATTCTGGATATCAGTCATCGCTCACACCTCCCCGGCCAAGGTCGATGTCGTAGTCCTGCTCGCCGAGCATCCCCTCCGGCCGGTAGTAGAGGATGACGATGAGCAGCGCCCCGATGAGGATGAGACGGAGTGCGGCGAGCTGTTGGGCGTACTCGCTCGGGAAGAAGTCATCGAGGAAGCGCGTCCCCGAGTTGATGACCCAGAACACGGCAGTCCCGAGGATAACCCCGCGATTGTTCGCCGTCCCGCCGATGATGACGGCCGTGTAGGCGAAGAACGTCACCGTTGAGGCGAACTGCGTCGGGTCGATGAAGCCGATGTTCGCGGCCCACAGCCCACCGGCCGCTCCGGCGAGCGCAGAGCCGAACATCAGACTCTGAATCTTGTAGCGGAAGGTCGGCTTTCCGAGCGCCTCCGGCACGGTTTCGTCGTCACGAACCGCCCGCAGGACGCGCCCGTACGGGCTGTTCACGGTACGCTGGACCCACCAGTATGCGCCCGCGAGGAGGACGAGCGTAAACAGGAAGAAAAAGCGGTCGTAGTCAAGGCCGCCTGCGCTTCCGGCGTTCGCGTCGTAAAGCCAGAACAGGTTGAGCAGCAGGTCGCTCGTGTTGCCCTCAGTGACGAGTTCGACGAGCGGTTGGCCGAGATACCACAGACTGAACAGGATGGCCGAAACGAGCGCGAGAAGCGAGCCGACGTGGTCGGTTTCGCGGAGCGCCTGTCGTCCGAGCACCACCGCACCCACGAGCAAGAGGAACGCGATGGTGTTGTCCACGTTGAGCGAGAAAATGCCGAGGTTCACGACGAGTCCGAGCATCGTCGTGATGACGAAGATGAGACTCCCCGCGAGTGCGAGCGTAGCTCCCACGCCAAGCGTGGCTTCGCGCGCCGAGAGCGGTCGGACGACCTTCACCGTGCGATAGCCCACGTAGCCGAGTGCGAGCACCGAAGGCAGGCCAAAGATGAGCAGGTTGAGCTGGAAGCTTCCCGTTCCGATTGGGAACACACCAGCGAGCGGGCGTGGAATCTCACGAATTCCGAACGCGCCGTTGAACAGCCAGCGTTCGTTGTGGAACACGGCGTTCAGGATGGTCGCAATGCCGAGAGCGGTAATCGCCAGATAGTCCTCGCGCAGTCGGATGGTCGGAATCCCGACGAGCAGCGAGACGAGTGCCGCGGCGAGCATACCGAGGACGAGCGCGAGTCCCCATCCGAGCAGGTCGCCACCCGGAACACCGGCGAACATGGTGGCGAGGCCGAGCCCGGAGAGTCCTTCGTAGGTCGATGAGATGCCCGCGGGCATTGCGAGGAAGACGGTGACGTACGCGCCAATCATGAAGTAGGCGACGTGCCCGAAGTCAATGAGGCCGGTAAAGCCGAACTTGACGTTCAACCCCAGCGCGAAGAGGCTGTAGATGGTGACGAACGTCATGAGACTGATGAAGAAATCAGCAAGCGCCATCAGACATCACCCCACAGACCCTCAGGTTTCACAAGCAACACTGCGATGAGGATGACGAAGGCGATTGCCGTCCGGTAGGTCGCAAACTCAGCAGGCAGCAAGAACACGCCCACGTCCATCGAGACGCCGATGATGAGACTGGCGAGTACCGCGCCGTACGGCGAGGTGATCCCGCCCATGATGACGGCGGCGAAGATGGGAAGGAGGAGGGAAAAGCCCATATTCGGGTTCAGGTTGCTCGCAAACCAGCCGGTCAGAATCCCCGCGAGCGCGGTGAGCAGCGCCGCGATGACCCACACAACGAGCTGGATGCGGTCGATGTTCACGCCGCGAATCTCCGCGAGCGCCATGTTGTCCGCCGTCGCGCGCATCGCCCGACCCGTCCGGGTTCCCTTGAGCAGGAGGTTCATCGCAAGCATCGTGACGAGCGTCAGCCCGAGGATGACGCCGTACTTGATGCTCACGCCGACGCTCGTAGACCACGCCGCCGCGTCGATGGCGTGGGGTGCGCCTTGCAGCACGGTTGCAAGCACGGCGAGCGTGGCGACACCAGCAGCGACGCCGAGAACTCGCGGCGAGACGAGGTGTACCGTCTCGAAGCCCGTGTCGTCGGTGCGCCAGCGATACACGGCGACGCCTGCGGCGATGGCGACGCCGACGATGACGAGGAGGCTGAGCCAGCCGTAGCCCCATTCGCCGAGGGTGACGAGGTCGCCCGCTTGGCGTTGAACCGTCTGGACGCTGAGGCCGTTGCCAGTCAGGTAGAGTTCGACGTTCGTGTTCGTCACGCGTTCGGTGTTGTAGTTGATATTCCCCGAACCGACAAGGAACAACACGACGTTGCGCAACACGAGCGCGAGGCCGAGCGAGACGATGACCATCGTGATGAGGTCTGCGCCTTTCGACCGGAACCTGCGGAAGATGGCGAGTTCGTACACCGCGCCAGTTCCTCCGGCGACGGTGATGCCGACGATGCCAGCCGCGACGAGCGGCAGGCCCCCGAAGTCGGGGACGAACGGCACCGCACCGGGTTTGTTGAGCGCGAGCGTCAGATACGCGCCGATGGTAATCATGTCGCCGTGGGCGAAGTTCGGGACTTCCGCGATGGAGTAGATGAGCGAGAGGCCAAGTGCGCCCGCTGCAATAATCGTGCCCGTAATTAATCCCTGTAAAATCGCGTCGAGGAGGCCCGCCGATGCCATCAGCGGGTCACCTCCGCGGTCTGTGCGTCCGTGTGGGTGGTGTTCCGAATCATGAGTGCTGAATCTGGGGTGAGAACTGTTTCGTGCCGAGTAAAGTGGCCGCGACGAGCGCGACGAGGTTGAGCGCGGCGAGCAGGACGAATCCACTCGCGTACTCGCCGGTTGCGTCGCGGAGCGCGCCCGTGACCGCGGGCAAAATCAGGGCCGCAACGTTTCCCGCCGCGACGACGACCGCGATAGCCGTCCCCGCAGAGAGCGTCGCTCCGGCGGCGACGTTGAACACTGCGCCGAAGGGAACCGACACGGCGAGCATCGCCACGACTGGCAAGATGAGCAAGAGCGGCGACGGCGAGAGGACGGCGAGTGCGCCAAAACAGACTGCGGCGACAGCGGTTGCACCGCCGATAAACCACGGGTCGCCAAGCGACCATTGCCAGACGATGGTGCCACCGGCGATGCGCCCGGCGGTCGCCGTGAGCAACACGACCACGTTGAGCGGGCCGGTGACGTTCAAATCCGTAGCGAACGCCGTGATGAACGTAGAGAGCGTGATGTATGAACTGATAATCGCAATGTAACAAAGTGACGCGAGGACGACCGACGGGGAGAGGACGGATGACAGGGTTTCGCGGGTCCTCTCCCCTGAGGGGGCCGTCTGTGCGTCGTGACGCTCGCGCCAGAGTGCGACGAGCGCCGGTACGGAAAGCAGCGCGCCCGGGCTGTGCAGCAAGCCAACCTCGATGAGCGTGGGGGCGGCGGCGAAGCCGATTGCGCCGCCGAAGGTAAGCATCCCACCGAACACGCCCTGGTGGCGCGTCGCGGACGTGCCAGCGTAGAGCCGCGCGATGTGCGTCGCACCGACCGAGAGGACGAACCCACCGGCGAGTCCCCAGCACGCCCGAAGGACGAGGAGGGTCTCGTAGCTCGTCGCGAAATCGAGGGCGACGGCGAAGACGGCGTGAAACACCATCGCGCCGAACAGCAGGCGGGTCGTCGCAAACCGGGCGACGAGGTGGCTCGCGGGCACCTGCACGAGGACGAACGAGACGAGCGCCGCGCTCATGAGCAAGCCAACGGCGGTAAACCCCACGTCGTACTTCGCCATGAGCACGTCCGGGACGGCGGCGTACGCGAACGTCACGTACCCAACGGTTCCCATTGCGAGGTGAGGGGCGTACTTGAGCGTCCGTGCAGGTGCGCTGGTCATGTGTCTAGTCCTCGTAATCGTAGTGTTCGCGGGCGAATTCGGCAGACACCTTGCCGAGCCGCACGTCCCGGGCGATTGCCTCGGGGTCGCGGTCTTCGGGGGTGCCGTAGCCACCCGCACCCGGCGTCCGCACGCTCACGGTCTGGCCGGGTTCGAGGTTGTGCGTCGATTTCTGGGGCAGCTTCGTCTCCTCGCCGTCGTCGGTGAGGTAGGCTGCGCCGGTGCCGCCCGACTCGCCGCCCGCAAGTCCGTAAGGGGCGTTGACGTGGCGGTCTGCGAGCAGGCTGAACGTCGCGCGGTGATCGCGCACCTGAATGTCTCTGCGGAGGCCGAGGCCGCCGCGGAACTCACCTGCACCGCCCGAATCTTGGCGCAGTTCGTAGCGCGTCACCCGCAGTGGGTAGGCCGTCTCCAGTACCTCAATTGGCGTGTTCATCGTGTTCGACATGTGGACGTGGACGCCATCCATGCCGTCTTTGCCTGTACGACCGCCGAAGCCGCCGCCTTGGGTCTCGTAGAAGGCGTACGGCGAGCCGTCGCGGGGGTCAGTGCCCCCGAAGGTGATGTTGTTCATCGTGCCCTGACAGGCGGCGACGACGCGCTCTGGGACCTGTCCGCCGAACGCGCCGAGCACCACGTCGGTCACGCGCTGGGAGGTTTCTAAGTTCCCGCCGACGACCGCTGCCGGCAGCTTTGGATTCAAAATCGTTCCTTCCGGCGCGTGGATGTCGATTGGCCGGTAGCAGCCGTGGTTCGGCGGAATGTCGGGGTCGGTCACACAGCGGACGGCGTAGTAGGTCGCAGACGCCGTCACCGCGAACACCGCGTTCACGGGGCCGTCGGTCTGTGGGGCCGTCCCGGTGAAATCGACGTGAACCGAGTCACCATCAACCTGTACTTCTGCGACCACTGGGAGGTTCTCGTTTCCCGCGCCGTCGTCATCAAGCACGTCGTCGAACTGGTAGGTGCCGTCGGGCAGCTCCTCGATTTCCGTGCGCATCCGGCGTTCAGAGTAGTCTTTGATTTCGTCGAGTGCGGTCTCTAAGGTTTCTGTGCCGTACTTTTCGACCAATTCGGTGAATCGGCGTTTGCCCGTCTGGTTCGCTGCCTCCTGTGCTCGGAGGTCGCCGCGGCGTTCGTCCGGTGTGCGGACGTTCGAGAGAATCATCTCCATCACCGGATCGTTCACCTCGCCACCGGCAAACAGCTTCACGGGTGGAATGCGCAGGCCTTCTTGATAAATTTCCGTCGAGTCTGCGGCCACGCTGCCCGCACGCGCCCCACCGATGTCGGCGTGATGCGCGCGGTTCGCGGCGTAGGCGACGATATCACCGTCTACGAACACGGGCGTCACGAGCGTCAGGTCGGGCAGATGCGCCCCACCGCGGAACGGGTCGTTGAGTAAGATGGCGTCGCCTTCAGAGAGCGTTTCCGGCGGGAAGCGGTCGATGGCGGCGGCCACCGAAAACGGCATCGCGCCGAGGTGGACGGGCATGTTTTCGGCTTGGGAGATGAGTTCCCCCGTCGCGTCGAACATCGCACACGAGCAGTCACGGCGTTCTTTGATGTTCGGCGAGTAGCCGGTGCGAATCAGGTTCGCGTTCATCTCCTCTGCGATGGCGATGCAGGCGTTTCTGATGACTTCAAGCGTGACTGAGTCGATGTTCATTGGGACACCTCCACGTGCAGGCTGCCGAAGTCGTCTATCGACACCTGCTGGCCGGGGTGGATGACGACCGTACTCTCGACGCCGCTCACGATGGCTGGTCCCTCGAAGCTCGCGCCGGTTGGGAGGTCTGAGCGGTCGTAGATGAGCGTGTTGTGCGTCTCGCCGCCAAAGGCAACCTCGCGGGAAGATGTGACGGCGTCATCGACCTCGCCGCCCGAATCGGTTGGGCGCAGGTCTGGCGTTTCGACCACACCACGCGCCCGCAGCCGGATGGTGACGAGTTCGACCGGTTCGTCGCGGTAGGCGTGCCCGTAGCGCTGTTCGTGGCGGTCGTGGAATCGCTCCGCGATGGTCGAGAGTTTCGCGTCGTCCAATTCGCCGGCCGGAACCGGTACTGACAACTCGAACGCTTGGCCCGCATAGCGCAGGTCGACCGTCCGCTCGAACTGCATCGCGGCTGCGTCTAAGTCCTCTGCGGCGAGACGCTTCTCGCCTTTTTCGGCGAACTCTGCGAACTGCGCGCCGAGTAACTCTGGCGTAATGTCCTTCCACGGCCGCACGCGCGAGGTGCTGTAGTCGTAGAGGATGTCGCTGATGAGCAACCCGAGTGCGGAGAGGACGCCTGCCGTCCGGGGTACGATGACCTTCGGGATGTCGAGTTCTTCGGCGAGTTTGCAGGCGTGCAGTGGACCTGCGCCGCCGAAGGCGACGAGGCCGAACTCGCGGGGATCGTAGCCGCGTTCGACGCTCACGACGCGGAGCGCCCGCGCCATGTTCGCGTTCGCAACGTCGAGGATGCCTTGGGCGGCCTCCGTGACCGTCATGTCGAGTGGGTCTGCGATTTGGTCGTTGACGATGCGACGCACGTCGTCGAGTTCCACGTCGAGTTCGCCAGAGAGGAACGCGCTCGGGTCGATGCGCCCGAGCAGGAGATTCGCGTCGGTAATCGTCGGTTGGGTGCCACCGCGCCCATAACAGATTGGACCGGGGTCTGCGCCTGCGGATTTCGGGCCGACGCGGAGCGCGCCACCGGCGTCAATCCACGCGATAGAGCCGCCGCCCGCGCCGACGGTATGTATGTCGATGGTCGGCACAGAGACGGGGTACTCCCCGATGTTCGTGTCAGTCGAGACGAGCGGCGTACCGTCTTCGACCAGCGACACGTCACACGAGGTGCCGCCCATGTCCATCGTGATGAGGTTTGATTCGTCGGAGAGGCCACAGACGTAGGTCGCGCCTTGGACGCCGCCTGCAGGCCCCGAGAGGAGCGTGTTGACCGGGCGTTCGCGCGCGATGTCGGCGGTGATGATGCCGCCGTTCGACTGCATGATTTTGAGTTCCGCACCGACGCCTTCGGCTTCGACTTTTTCCTCAAGTTTCCCGATGTACCGGTCCATCACCGGCTTGAGCGAGCCGTTCAGTGCCGTTGTCAGCGTGCGCTCGTACTCGCGGATTTCGGGCAACACGCCGCTCGACAGCGAGTAGGAGGCGTCTAACCCTTCTTCGCGCAGGAGTTCCCGGATGCGTCGCTCGTGGCTGTCGTCCTCGAACGAGTAGAGTAGGCTGATTGCCACGCTATCCACGTCTGCGTCGATGAGTTTTGCGGCGAGGCTTCGAACCTCGGCTTCGTCGAGTTCCGTGAGGACGTTCCCGCGTTCGTCTAAGCGCTCGCGCACTTCGTAGCGGCGGTCGCGTTCGACCACCGGAACCGGTTTTTCGACCTGAAAGTCGTAGATGTCGGGGCGGGCCTGTCTGCCGATTTCGAGCACGTCGCGAAAGCCTTCGGTCGTGATGAGGGCGGTGTCGGCCCACTCGCCTTCCAAGACGGCGTTGGTCGCAACCGTCGTTCCGTGGGCCAGAAAGCCGATTTCTGCGGCGTCGAAGCCGTCGCGCTCGCGTACTTTCCTGAGGCCGTTGATGACGCCCTCGTCGGGCGAGTCGGGCGTCGAAGGCGTCTTGCTCACCGTCACCTCGCCGTCGTGGATGGTGACGATGTCCGTAAACGTCCCACCGATATCGACGCCGATGCGCCGTTCCTCGCTCATGGGGCCTCCGCGTTTGTAGACACTGCTGTGGTGGTCATGTACTGAAATATGGGTTCGTTGGAGTGGTTAGACGAGTTCGTCCGCTGGAATCGTGTCCTTGTTTGTGAACTCGCCATCTTCGACTTGGACGATGACCATGTCGCTGGCCACGTCGCCGTTGTCGTCGTAGTTGACGTTCCCGCTCGGCCCACTGTAGTCGATGGCCGTCCCGGCGTCTAACTTCTCGACACCGCCGCCGAACTCTCCGTAGCTCACGGCCTCGCCGTCGGGGTTCGAGACTTCGCGCATCGCCTTCTTGACTTCGGCTGCGTCGTCCGTACCCGCCTTGTGGACGGCGAGCGCGTAGGAGACGAGCGCGTCGTAGGAGTTCCACGAGTACGGGTCGAACACCTGCGCGTCGGGATAGGCTTCCTTGTAATCAGCGACGAACGATTCCGTCGCGCCACCGCTCGGTGGTTGGGTGCGGACGCCGTACATCCCGTTCATCACGTCTGCACCGACGTTCTCGATAACGTCCTCGGAGAGCAGGCTGGTGTGGAGCACCCAGTTGCCGCCGTAGCCTTCCTCTGCCCACTGGCTGAGCATGGTCGTCCCGCTCTCGGGGTAGCCCGCGAACGCGACGAAGCCGGGGTCGTCTTCGAACGCCTTTGCGAGAATCTGCTGGTACGACGACTGCCCGGATTCGTAGCCGATGGTCGTGGTTGTCGTCCCCGAGAAGGATGATTCGAACGTGTCTGCAAGTGCCTCGCCGAAGTCGTTGTTGATGTAGATGACCGCGGCTTTCTCGACGCCTTGATCTTCGATGATTTTCGCCATCACCTTCGCGACGAAGCGGTCGTTCGTCCGCGTCCGGAAGACGAGGTCGTTGTCATCTAAGGTCGAAATGCTCGGTGAGGACGACGCCGACGTGATGTGGAGCACGTTGTTCGGCACCGTCACCGACTTTGCGATGCTGATGGTGACTCCACTCGACACCGCCCCGATGAGGGCGCTCACGCCGTTCGTATCCACGAGTTTGTTCGCCGCGTTCACGCCCTGCGTCGAGTCGGTGCCCGAGTCCTCGTCGTGCAGTTCAATCTCGCGCCCGAGCGGGCCGCCCGCCGCGTTGATGTCCTCTTGGGCCATCCGAAGCGCGTTCATCATTGGACCACCGAAGTCAGAGAGGTCACCGCTGAACGGGATGACCACGCCGACATCGACTGACGAACTGTCGCCACCGCTGTCGCCCGAATCGCCGTTGTCGGTCTCAGAGCCGCCGTCGGTTCCTTCTTCGGTTCCGCCGCCACCGCCTCCGCCGTCGGAGCCGCCGTCGTCTTGGACGTCTTCTTGACTGATACACCCTGCGAGCCCGGTCGCGCCTGCGAGTCCTGCGAGGCGCAGGAACCGCCGACGCTGGAGTTCTCGTACGAACTTGTCACCCGATGCCATGGTCGGAGTCAGACCACCATCCATATATAGGCTCTTGTTACCCTGTCTCACAGTAGCAACACTGAGTATGAACAGTTGTGGGAAGGTGTGAAAAGTTATGCAGAGACAGTCTGCTACTCCGGAATTTCAGTCATCAGCACCTTTGTGAGACCCTCTTCAGTTTCGATGGTGAACGGCAGGTGAACCGAACTGCGTTCGATGAATCGGGTCATGAACCAGCGAAGCTGTTCTGACGGATAGACGACATGATAGGTGTTCTCCTCGCTGCGCCTGACGGTGAGAAAGCCACAGAGTGAGAGCCATTCGAGCATGTCACCTAAGTTGTCGAACTGCCCTTTGTACTCGTGGGCGTGGTAGTCTGAAACCTTGTCCGCATCCGCGAGAAACTCCGGGTCTGGCTCGCCGTTTTCTCCTTCGACATAGTCGAGAAAACAGTGGAGGAAGTCGATGTCGAGCAGCGCGTGCTCGCCACCCGAGAGCATCTTGTGGTAGTCTTGCAGATTCGCACTCGTCTCTGTCGTTGCGGCTTGGAAGTTCGCGGCGTAGAAGGTGAGCGCACGTCGAACCATCTCACTCTGGCCCACACCGGTGCGGCTCGTCAGGTCTTCGAGCGCCGCCCGTGCGTCGGTATCGAGCGAAACTGTCACCCTGTCATGTGACATACACTCACACTCAGAGGCGCAGTGCGGTAAAGGTCACGACTCGTGTCTGGAATCGTACCAGTTCGCATTCGAGGCGCGGAGACAGCAGACTCATTTCCCTCCCGCGAAAACCCCGACGTATGCCGTCGCTCATGGAGACGTATATCGAGAATCGTGAACTCATCTTGCCGAACCACACCAACACCTACGAAATCGCCCACGGTGGCAACGTGATGAAGTGGATGGACGAAGTCGGCGCGATGTCAGCGATGCGCTTTGCCGGTGAAACCTGTGTCACCGCGCGCATGGACCAGGTGAACTTCCACCGGCCGATCCCCCTCGGTGAAACCGCCCTCATCCGCGCCTACGTCTACAAATCCGGGCGCACGAGCGTTCGGGTTCGCCTGCGTGCCTACCGCGAAGACCCGCTCACCGGCGACACCGAACTCACGACGGAGTCGTTTTTCGTCTACGTCGCCATCGACGACCACCACGTGCCAACCGAAGTGCCGGAACTTACCGTCGCCACCACCGACGGCGAGCGCCTCCTCGAAGAAGCGCTCAGCGCCGAAGCCGAAATGAACGGGACGGCGTAGGGACGCGGTTTTATCCGCTCTTCTCACATACTGCCTTCTATGAGTCTCGACATCGACGCCCCACCGGCCCCCCGCATCGTCACCAACACCGACGTTGCCGACTACGAGGACGCGGAGGTGTTTGGCTCCCAAGACTACCGCAGAGAGGAGTTACAGGAGTTCTTAGTGGACGGCGCGTGGGAGCGCTCGTTCAACGAGTGGGCAGAGCACACGGACGTGACCGAAGCCCAGTTCACTGTCGTCGAAGACCTCTCGCTCATCTCCGAGTTCGATTTCTTCTGGGACGATTTCGCCAATCGAGTTGGCTATCACGCACCCGGCCTCCCCGAGAACTGGAAAGAACAGAACCTCCACCCAGGCCTCACCTCGTGGGGTGACGTCTCTGCCATCAACGCCGGACTCACCGAACTCGGCCAAATCGTGAGCGACGTGTTGAAAGAGGAGTACGTAGACTGGGAAGCCGAGTACGAAGCGCCAGAAGACCTCCCCGACTTCAGCTAGTTTTTCGTCGCGGCAATCAGGAACGTCTCCACGCGTTCGCTCGCGTAGTCGATGGTGAATCCGGCGGCTTCGAGCTGCGCGTTCGCCTCCGCAAGCGAGAATCGCTCTGTGAGTGGCGGCCCTTCGACGTGCTCACCGTTTGCAGACCAGTCTGCGACGACCAGTCTCCCGCCGGGTTTCAACACGCGACGCACCTCCGAAAGCGCTGATTCGTCCGCGAACTCGTGATACGTCATCGTCGAGAGCGCCGCATCGAGCGACTCGTCTGCGAACGGCAAGTCGCCGATTTCCGCCGTGGTCAACGAGACGTTTTCAGGGATGCCTTTCTCGCGATACAGGTCGTGCATCGCCTCCTGTACGTCCACCGCGTGCACCTTCGAGACGTACGGGGCGACGTGGTCGGTGTAGAATCCCGTCCCACTACCGAGGTCTACGACGGTCATCTCGCGTTCGAGTGCGAGGTGGGCGAGGAGTTCGTCAACCGAGAGAAAGCGATAACGAATCGGGTCATCGAGAAAGTCCGCGTGGTCTTTGTTGAAGGTGTGAAAGCCCATAGCCTGCCTACGGGCGGCAGCGCGAAAAGTGTAGCCGAGGTCAGGCGAAGTGTGGGACGACCTCGTCGCCGAGTCGGTCGATACACGCGACCATCTCGTCGGTGCCGATGCCGGGGTAGTACGTCCGGAAGATGAAGTGGACGTCGTCGCCGAGCGCCTCGCGATAGGATTCGAGTTGGTTTACGACCTGCGCAGGCGTGCCGAAGATGGCCTGTTCTTTGAGTTCCTCAACGCGCGCTGCGGATAGTTCGTCGATGGTCTCGCCGGTGGCCCATTCTGCGTACTTTCGCTGGAGATAGAGATAGCCAGACTTCATCGTCTCCCACGCTTCCTCCTTCGATTCTCCGACAAAGCCGTGTTGAATCAGATACGTCGTGAACTCGCCGTCGAGTCCCTCTTTCTCGCGGATGGCGTGGATATCGTCTTGCCGGAGTTTCACGCCCTCGATGGAGAGCGAGGAGGGTGCGATCCACCCATCCGCAAGTCGGGCGGCGCGACGAACGGCGGGTTTGGCCTTTCCGCCGAGCAAAACTGGCGGCGCCTTCTCTGGTTTCGGCGTCACCAGCGTATCTGCGGGCGCATCGTGAAACTGCGGGTCGAAATCGAGCGGGCCGTCCGACCACGCGCCCCGGAGGACGTGAATCGCGTCTTCGAGGCGGGCGGTTCGTTCGTCTTTCGGCACGCCAAAGCGGTCGAACTCGTCGTCTACGTAGCCAACGGCCATCCCGAGCGAGAGGCGGCCGTCTGCGAGCAGGGAGACGGTGGCGGCGTCCTCTGCGAGGCGAACCGAGTCGTAAAGCGGCGCGAGGGCGATACACGTCCCAATCTCGAGTGAATCGGTGGTGGCGGCGATCGCGCCGAGGGCGGGCATCGTCCCTGAAAGGTAGCCGTCGTCGGTAAAATGGTGCTCTGAGACCCACGCACTCGCAAGCCCCGCATCCTCGATGGCGCGCCCGAGCGTGAGCATCTCCTGATAGAGGTCACTCAGTGTGCGGTCATCGTCAGGGCGATGCTGACAGGTGAACAGCCCCGTACCAATCTGCATACGCGACCCACGCAAGCGACCGTTATAGATGTGGCTTCGACGAAAAGACTAATCGACCTGTCGTGCTATGAGTATGCATGTCAGTGAGGGCCGCGATGCCGGAGGATGCGACGGGGATTTTGACAGTTGCGCAGGCGTCGTGGGAGGGTGACTATCCAACGATTCTAAGCCGGGAAACCGCGAGCGAGGGCGTCGTAGACTGGTACAATCCCGACCTCATCCAAAAAGAGATTGCCCGGACGGACACCGTCATGCTCGTCGCAGAGAAAGACGACACCGTCTGGGGGTTCGTCCACGCCCTCTGGAATCACGACGAGGGCGACATTCTCCGACTATATGTCCACCCCGAAGCCAGACGAAGCGGCGTCGGGACGGCCCTTCTCCAAAGTGCGGTCACCGAACTGTTCGACCGCGGCGTCGACCTCGTCCGAGCGATGGTACTCAAAGACAATCGACTCGGCAACGCGTTTTACGAAGGTTACGGCTTCACCCTCGAAAGCGAAGGCGAGACGTACATCGGTGAGAAAGCCTACCCCGAAGCCGTCTACGTCATCCACCGTTAGTAGTCGATGACGGTAATCTCGTCTGCCGGCCACTGACTCAGGATTTCGACGCCATTTTCGCGCACGACGACCATCTCCTCTAAGCGCACGCCCTGATTGTCTGCGGGTTCTTGCGTTTCGACGGCCATCGTCATGCCCTCTTCGAGTTCGATTGGGTGGTCTTCGGAGATGCCCCGCCAGATGAGCGGCACTTCGTAGAGTTGGAGGCCGAGGCCGTGTGCCCAGTGATTGGTTGTCATCTGCCAGTGGTCGGTCGCACCGTAGTAGTCGGCGTGCTCGCCCTCCATGTCGGGGAAGCCTTTGCACACCTCATCAGTCGTCGCACCCGGTTCGATGCGGTCGAGGACGGCGTACAGGTTCGACCGGGCGAGTTCGTAGGCCTCTTTTTGCGCTTTCGTCGGCTCGCCGAGCGAGAAGGTGCGGTAGTAACACGAGCGATAACCGAGATAGCCGATGTTGTAGAAGTCAGCGTACACGAGGTCGCCGGGGCGGAGAATCCGGTCTGTGGTGTTCGCCTGATGTTTCGGCCAGGTGTTCGGCCCCGAGGTTAGGTAGCCCCCGCCGACGAACGCACCGTGTCGCCAGAGTTCGCGGACGGCCTCGCCCCACACCTCAGATTCGCGCATTCCGGGGCGGGCGACCTCCTTAATTTTCTGGAAGCCTGCCTCACAGATGGCCGCAACCTGTCGCAAACACTCGATTTCGTCTTTGGTCTTCGTCTTTCGCGCCGTCTCCATCGCCCGCGAACACTTCTCGGCTTCGACCTGTACGCCGTGGTCCTCGAAGGCGGAAACGAGGCCGCCGTTCGCCACGTCGATGCCCATGGGCTGGTCTGCAACGCCGTACTCCTCCATCGCCTCAACGACGGTTTCAGCCATCGTGTTGAGCAGGAATTTGCGGGCAGACGGACTGCCGGAGGCGCGGGGGACGTTGCCGAGGCCGGGGCAGGCGTAGCGAATGTCATCTAGCCACGGGCAGTTGAACCGCTGGTTGCTCGCGTGGTCTGCGGTGTCCCAGTGGACGACCGAGCCGTCTTCGGTGAGCAGGGTGTAGTGGTCTGCGCCGCTTCCGCCGGTCATGGCGAGGCCGGTCACGTACCGGACGTTCGGGTCGTCGATGAGGAGCATGCTCCCGAGGCCTTCCGCTTTGAGCTGTGCGAGCGCTCGTGCGTGGCGCTCTTCGCGGAGGCGGTGGGTGTCGATGCGTGCTTCCCAATCAACCGCTTGCGTGCCGCGGGTTCCCTCCATGAAATCTCGACGATTTCGCGTCATACGTCACCAACACCGACAACCGTGAAGAACTTTTTCAGCGCTGTGTTCGTGAAAAATCGAATTCGATCAGCTCTGTTTCGCGCGGTCGAGCCAATCGGGTTCTGCGACCGTCGTGGAGCCAACGTCGGTCACCTTCGAAATGAGGTAAATCGTCCCCGAAACATCGTCGTCTTCGACCTCGAAGCGAATCTCGATGAAGCGAGCAATGCCGTTCTCATCGACGAGTAACACGGCTTCTGCGTTCGTAATCGTCTGGTTGCTCGCCGGGTCGATGTCCTCACGGAGGTCTTTGAAGCTCTCTACTCCCTTTGCCTCGTATCGCGTCACGGAGACGCCGTCGAACTGTTCGACACCGACCTGCGTCCAGTCTGCGCCGTCGACCGTGTCGGTGACGATGTCAATCTGCATCGCGTCGTTCACGTCGACCGGCTCTGCCTCCTCTATGTTACTGTACGGCTCGCTTCCTTGGCGGTACTCGGTGTACTCAGAGTCGTTCGACTGGAAGTACGTGCGCTCGTAGGAGGACGACCCTGCGGTGTACACCGTCGACTCAAAGCGGAACTCCTCGAACGCGAGCAGGTTCGTCTGGCTGGCCGTCCCGTCGTTCAGATTCGCCCGCGTCGTCGCGTTGAGGTCGAGCGTCCCGTTGGTCGTATCAACCGAGATGTTCAGCTGATTCGTGAAACTGCCCGCGTTTTTGAGCGCCGCTTCGTGCGCTGCAGCCAGCGTCGTCGCATCGAGTTCGTCACCCGACGCCGTGTACGGTTCCCCGAGCGCGGTCGTCTGTGTCGTCGTGGTGACATCGTTTCCGGCTCCTGCCGTCGTCGTTGTGTTGTCTGTGACGCCCCCAGAACATCCTGCAAGAACTACCACCAGCCCCATGAGGACCGTTGCGAATACTGAACGGTTCATACAGCATCTTCGATGGGTAAGGGCTTAACCGTAGAAGTTCCGCCAAATTGACTGAATTCTCGAGTTCGTTCCTCATAGTTTATTGTGATATCCCGAGTTTATCCGCTGACGCATGTACAAGCACGTCGCGCTTTTGGTCAGAAAGGAGGGCATGACCCACGAGGAGTTCGTTGACTACTGGCAGACGAATCACGTCCCGATTGCTCGCGAAATTGAGGGCGTCGTGAAGTACGCGACGGTGCTCCCGGTCACGCCAGAAGCGGCCGAGTTCGACGGCCTCGCGGAACTCTACTTCGAGGACTTGGATGCGCTGCACGACGCGCTCGGGAGCGAAGGCTCGCGCGACTACAACCCCGCAATGGGCAAGGCGAAAGAAGCCCGTCAAGATGTGGATAGCTTCCTCGACATCCAGCGCCGCCCGCGATTCATCGGCGAAGTCATCGTCCAACGAGATGACGTGGGCGGCGACACCGACGGCCTCTACAAGCACTCTGCATTCCTCGTTCGCAAGGATGGGATGAGCCACGAGGCGTTCGTCGACCACTGGCAGAACAACCACACGCCAATCGCCCGTGAAATCGAAGGCGTCGTCAAGTACGACACCATCCTGCCGACCGACCCCGAGAACGCCGAGTTCGACGGCGTGGCCGAGCTCTACTTCGAGGACTTAGACGCGCTCCACGACGCGCTCGGGAGCGAAGGGTCGCGCGACTACGACCCAGCAAAGGGCAAGGCAAAAGAAGCCCGCGAGGACGTGAACAACTTCCTCTCGATTGGCGACCGACCGCGCTTCATCGGCACAGAAACAGTACAGAAAGACGAGACGGGGCACTGACCATGGACCGCGCAGCACAGGTCAGAGAGGCGTTTCCCGAACTCGCCGACATCCGCGACGACGACCTCCGCGAAAAGGTGGTCGAAGCGTGGGCGCGCGGCCTCGAACGCGGCGGGTGGCGCGACATCGCGGACATCCCGTACGCGTGGAACATCCACGATGTGACCAACGTCGAACACACCCGCGGCGTCGTGAAAATCGCCGTGGCGAGCGCGGAAATCCAGCGCGACTTCCACGGCGCAGACCCCGACTTCGACGTGATTCGCGCCGCCTGCCTGCTCCACGACGTGGGCAAGTGCTACGAGTACGTTACGCACGTGGACGACCATTTGACGGACCCCGACCCGACCTACGTCACCGAGGACATTCCCCATTCGATGTCGGGCTACGCGCTCGCCCACGAGGTCGGCGTTCCGCTCGCCGTCCAGCGCGCCATCCCACACTTCATCGGCGAGATTCCCCGCCGGACGATGGAAGCCGAACTCGTCAAAAGCGCGAACTCGGCGTCCTCGAACGCTATCACGCAGGCAGCGATGGGGATTAGTCTGAAAGAGTGGGTCAAACGGTATTCACAGACCCAAGAGTAGCGAGCGCGATTTTTTGCGGTGAGCCGACGAAATGCAGGTATGCACGCGAAGGTGAATCTGGACGAAATCGACGTGCGAGACGTTGGCGAGGACTCCCCGCGCCTGAAAGCTGTTGGCTACGAACTCAGGCCAAAGAAGATGCGTCCCAACGTCTGGGTGTTCGAACCCGGTCAGCGGCTGAACCGTCACCGACAGAAAACGCAAGAAGAACTCTACCACATCCTCAGCGGCACGTTCGAGATGCGTTACGAAAACTCGACTGAGGAGTTGAAAGCGGGTGACATGGTCCTCGTCTCGCCCGACGAAATCCGCCAACTCGTCTGCGTGACGTCGGGCGAGGCGTTCATCGTCGGCGCGCCGAACGCCAAAGACGACGGCGTGGTGTTGAACGTAGACTAGAGCGGTTCCAGCCCTGCTTCCTCGCGGAGCACTTTCACGTACTCACGAATCCCCGTTTCGAGGTCGTACTCGGGGACGTAGCCGAGGTCTTGCTGGGCTTTGGTCATGTCGAGCACCTGCGTCCACGGCAGTTCGCCTTCGTCAGAGACAGAGAGGTCTGCCTCGGGAATCACCTTCTTCACGACCTCTGCGGCCTCTCGAATCGTGGCGAGTTCGCCCCGAACGTTGTACACGCGCTGGGTCAGGTCTTCGTCGGGTGCGAAGGCGGCAAGTCGGAACGCTTGGGCGATGTCGCGGACGTACTGCCAGTCGATGATTTGGTCGCCGAACTCAACGGCGAAGGACTTGCCAAGAGCGGGGCGTTCTATCATCTGCGCGAGGAAGGCTGAGCCGCCGGTTTCGCGGTAGGGGCCGTAGGCCACCGTCGGGCGAAGCGCGACGTGCGAGACGCCGAACTCTTCGAGATACACTTTCGCCTGATGTTCATTGTACACCTTCGTCGCGCCGTAGAGCGTGTCAGGATACACGAGATCGTCCTCGGTCACCCACTCGCCGTAGTTGCTCGGCGGAGCGAAGGCGGCGGCGCTTGAAGCCCACGCGACGCGCTCTACTTGGTCAGAGAGCGTGCGCGCCGCCTCGAAGACGTTGTTCGTCCCTTGGATGTTCACGTCCATCGCGGCGCGCGGGTTCGCTTCTGCAGCGGTCGTGAGGAGGGCAGCGAGATGGATGATGCGCGTCGCGCCCGACTCTTTGACCGCGCGGACGACGGCGGTTGGGTCGGTCACGTCGCCGCGGATCACCCTCACATCGTCTGCGACGCCGAGTTTGTCGAGGCGGGTTTTGTCGGTTGAGAGGTCGTACGCGACCACGTCGTGGCCCGCGTGGACGAGGTCTTGGGCCACGTATGCGCCGATGAAGCCAGTGCCGCCGGTGACGAGTACCGTTTCTGCCATTGTCACGAACGTTGGTTGGAAATGCGAAAAACGTTGTCGTGGCAGGGACGCTACGCCTATCTATCAGTCTGACGAACTGTAGGCTGTGGTGAGCCACGACTCGACGGTCGAGGAGGTGTTCGGTGCCGTCGATAGTAGCAGAGAGGGATTGGCGAGCGACGAGGCTGCCCGCCGTCTCGCCTCTCACGGCGAAAACGACCTCATCGACACCGAGGGCAGGCGGCCACTTTCGATTCTCACAGCCCAGTTTTCGAGCCCGCTCATCGGCGTGCTCGTCGTCGCGGCCCTCCTCTCTGCGGCGGTTGGAAACACTATCGACGCCCTCCTCATCGGCATCATCGTCGCCGCGAACGGCGCGTTCGGGTTCGCACAGGACTACCGTGCAGAACAGAGCCTGCTCGCCCTGCGAGAACTCGCAACGCCGACCGCTACCGTCCGCAGAGACGGCCGCGAGTACAAAATCCCGGCGACAGAAGTCGTTCCCGGCGACGTGCTCGTTCTCACGCATGGTGATGCAGTGATGGCGGACGCGCGGCTCTCTGCCGCCCAGACGCTCGAATGCGACGAAGCGCCGCTGACCGGCGAGAGCCTCCCCGTCGAGAAGTCAGTCGAGACGCTCCCGAGCGACACGCCGCTCGCAGAACGGACGAACATGGTGTACCGAGGAACGACCGTCACCCGTGGACGCGGTGAAGCCGTCGTCGTGGCGACCGGAATGGACACCGAGATGGGCGAAATTGCTGGGGCGCTCGCTTCTGCCACCGCGCCACTGACGCCGCTCCAACGCGACCTCGCGGCGCTCGGGAAGTCCCTTGGTATCGGCATTCTCCTCGTCTCTGCGCTGCTCGCCCCAATCCTCGTCGTGGTCGCCGGAACCGACGCCGTGCAAGCCGTGCTCGCGGCCGTCTCGCTCGCGGTGGCCGCTATCCCCGAGGGGCTTCCCGCGGTGGTGACGCTCACACTCGCCCTCGGCGTTCGGCGGATGGCCGCAGAACACGCTCTCGTCAGAGCACTCCCGGCGGTCGAAGCGCTCGGGACGGTCGATGTCATCTGCACGGACAAGACGGGAACCGTCACCGAAGGCGAGATGGTCGTGAATCAGGTCTGGGTGCCAGACACCGTCTATTCGCTCGACGACGAGCCACCTGCGGACGACAGACTTCGTCATCTGTTCGAAATCGGCGTCGTCTGCAACGACGCCACCGACGACGTGGGCGACCCAACCGAACAGGCGTTGCTCGGCTCTGCGCGCTGGTACGGCCTCGACCCGGACGCCGTCAGAGCCGCCCACCCACGGATTGCAGAACGCCCGTTTTCTGCTGAAACCCAGCAGATGATGACCGTCCACGACGACGTGGCTTACGTCAAAGGCGCACCGCGTCCGGTGCTCGACCACTGTTCGCACGTCCACACCGAGGCGGGTGTCGTCCCGCTCACAGACGAGATGCGTGGGCGAATCCGCGAGCAGACGGACGCCTTCGCCACGGCGGCGCTCCGCGTCCTCGGCTTCGCCTACAGCACCAGCGACGAGCCGGACGACTCGCTCGTGTTCGTCGGATTACAGGGCTTGCTCGACCCACCCCGACCCGAAGTCGTCGCCGCAATCGCTGACTGTCGCCGCGCCGGTATCGACGTGAAACTCATCACGGGTGACAACCGCGTCACGGCAACCGTCATCGCCGAACAGATTGGCCTTCAGGGAGACTCCCTCGACGGCACGGAACTCGATGCGATGGACGACGACGAACTCACCGCACGCCTGTCTGAAACCACCGTGTTCGCCCGGGCGACGCCCGCCCACAAGGTGCGGATTTTAACCGCGTTACAAGCACAGGGGCACGTCGTGGCGATGACCGGCGATGGCGTGAACGACGCACCCGCCTTAAAGCGCGCAGACGTGGGCGTGGCGATGGGCGTTCGAGGGACGGACGTGGCCGCTCAAAGCAGCGATATCGTGCTTCTCGACGACAACTTCGCCACGATACGCACGGCAATCAGAAACGGCCGGGCCGTGTTCGACAACATCTGGAAGTTCGTCGCCTACCTGCTCTCTGCGAACTTCGCGGAGGTACTGTTGGTGTTCGTCGCCTCGCTCGCGGGGTATCTCATCCTCCCGGCGGTGCAATTGCTCTGGATAAATCTGCTCACCGACGGCCTGCCAGCCCTCGCCCTCGGCGTCGATAGTTCGGGCGAGGATGTGATGGACAGACAGCCCCGAGAGCGGGCGAGTGGCATTCTCGACCGCGAACTGCTCGGCTTCGTCGGCGGGGCTGGCGTGGCGGCCGCCCTCGTCATGCTCGGACTGATGGTGGTCGTCCTCGACGGCGCGCCGACGGTGACGCCCTACGCGCTCACGATGGTGTTCACGGGGTTTGTCCTGCTCGAATTCGTGAAACTGTTCGTCGTGCGCTGGCTCCGTCACACGCCGGTCATCAACTGGTGGCTGTTTCTCGCCGTCGCATGTTCGTTGGTGCTCCAACTTGCTGTCGTCTACACGCCACTTCGCGGCTATTTCGGCACGGTTTCGCTCAGTCTCGGTGACTGGGGGCTCCTCGGAGTTGTTGGCGTGACCGGCGGTTTCCTCTTCATCCTCATCGCACTCGCCGTCCGCCGGGTCGTCGCTCACTCGTGAAGCCCACCGACCGAGGCGTAGAACGACGACTGCAGGGTGTCTGCCATCCGCTCTGACCGGTCGATACGCACGTCGATGACCGTCGGCGTGTCCGCGGCGTTGCCCGTTTGTAACCCGGCGCGGAGTTCGTCGGGTGACTCTGCGCGAATGCCATTCCCGCCGAGCGCGTCGGCCACGGCGACAAAGTCCGTGTTCTGGAACTCCACGCCCGGCATGTCGGCGTCCATCTCGCGGACCATGCCGAGGCTCGTGTCGTTGAGCACGACGTACGTGGGTGCAACACCGTACTCGACGGCCGTCTCGATGGAGGTCATCGTCATCGCAAAGCCGCCGTCTCCGGCCACTGCAATCACGTCTTTGTCGGTCGCAAGCGCCGCGCTCACGGCGGCGGGACCTGCCCAGCCCATCCCACCGACGCCACCGCTCCCGAAGTAGGTTCGCGGCGCAGGTGTCTGAAGGTAGTTCAACAGCCAGAAGCGATTGTTCCCGGAGTCTGCGGTGACAATCGTGTCCTCGTCAACGACGCGCTCAATTTCCTTGACGGCACGCTGTGGTTTGACGGGCGAACTGTTGGCTTCGCATTCCGGTGCGGTGAAGTCCTGTTGTGCCTCAGCGACTCGGTCTTTCGCCCACCCGGAAGTCGCCTCGCCACGGGTAGCGAGCGCGGCAAGCGTCTCCTTTGCGTCGCCGATGAGGCCCACATCCGCGGGGTACACCCACCCGGCGTTTCGCGTGTCTGCGTCCGCGTGGATGATGGTTTGTTCATCGGGGCGAATGAACTCCGGGGCCTGCCAGTTCGAGTCCATAGGATTGAGTCGTGAGCCAACCACGAGCAGCACGTCCGCCTCGCTCACGACTTGGTTCGCGCCTTCGTGGCCGAACGAGCCGATGACGCCGGCGGCACGGGGGTGGGTTTCTGCGATGGTTGATTTCCCGAGATACGAAGTGGCCACGGCGCAATCGAACTGGTCTGCAACCGTGACGAGTTCGTCGTAGGCGTTCGCGGCGTGGATGCCGTTTCCGGCGACGATGACCGGGCGTTCGGCGGCTTCGAGCGCCGTCACCGCTTGGTCGAGGTCTGCGTCCGTTGGCCGGGACTTCCACGTTTTCGTCTGTGCGTTGGCGTCCCAGAGCGGCGGTACCGGATTTTCGGGTACGTCCTTCGAGATTGCGCCACCATCGAGGATGACGGCCGTCGGGCCGGGTCGTCCACTCGTCGCGTGTTTGAACGCGAGGTGGACGCTCCGGAGGGTTTCGACTGGCGTGCGAGGGAACCAGTGTTCTTTCGTTATCGCCCCGAGGATGTCGGGCAGCGAGAGCCCGCCGTAATCGCCGCGTGCCTGTTGGTAAGGCGCGAGCGTCGAATACTCGCCACGCTCTGAGGCTTCGGTGAGGACGACCATCGGTGAGGAGCCGAGTCGGGCTTCCATCTGTCCGATTGCGCCGAGGCTACCAATCCACGGCCCCTGTCCGGCGAGGACGCCCGGCTTGCGGGTGAGCCGACCGTACATCTCGGCCATCACGCTCGCTTCGCGCTCGTCGCGCGGGCGGATGACCTGAATCGGCGTGTCACCGAGGTCGGAGAACAGTTCGATGACGCGGCCACCGGGGTAGCCAAAGACGAACTCAACGTCCAGTTCTACGAGGGTTTCTGAGAGGTGGGTTGCGGTGTTCATGCGAGGTACCGTGTCGATTGGTGAGCAAGCGAGCAGGCCGTGTGACCCATTGCCGTTGGGTCGCTCGCACACCACTTTGTGCTTTCGGTGGGGTCGGTGGACAGACCGGACGCAGGCGAGGGATTCATTATGTCGCGTGGTCTGTTACCACGCATGCCTGAAACGATTGTCCCACCCCGAGAGCGCACCTGTACCCAGTGTGGGCGCGCTGACGTTTGGGACGACACGGTCGGAAGCTGGCGAATCGCAACGATAGACGGCGAAAAGCGCATCGGCAAGCCCCACTGCATCCACGAGTGGGATATAAACGGCACGTACAATCCGTTCGAAGCCTGAGCGACCCGATTTTCTCACCGATGCCTACCGTCTACATCACCGCACCGCCGGAGGCGGCCGACTCCATCGCGCACGCACTGGTCGAAGACCGGCTCGCAGCCTGCGTGAATCTCGTGCCGTGTCGGTCGGTGTACCGTTGGGAGGGCACTGTCCACGAGGACGACGAAGTTGCACTGCTCGCAAAAACCACTGCAGAGCAGTACGATGCGCTCGTCAACCGTGTTGTAGAGCTTCACCCCTACGACGTGCCGTGTATCGAGCGGTTTGACGAAACTTCGATTCTCGATGTATACGCCGAGTGGCGTGACGACGCCATCGATTCGACAAAATAGCCGTGATGTTCGGCCTCAGGGGGATTGTGTCCCCCCTGAGCCCACCCAATCCCTCGAAAATTCAGCGCCACCCATTGGTAGCAAGATGAATTTTCAGTGAAAGTGAAACCAAGTGTGGTGGCCCCGGGCAAAGCCACCCCACCGGTCTACATTGCCGGTTTGTCAGAGGCACCCGGCAACCGATTCTTTGTTGGCTTACCTATTTACTTCACTGCCTGCATAGCTGCTCACCAAGTGAACTCCCCTATATAATTATTTCCCCCATTTATTTGTCCCGTCACTGAATTGCACGCACACTGCGCGTGGGGCTGATTGCCAACGGCGGAAAGCTAAACTCGTATCGTGATACAACAGAACTATGTTCCCTGTCATTTCGTATCTCGACTGGATTGCGGGGCGACCAGAGGCAGCCACATACGACCTCGGGTCGAGCGACCTTCGCACGGACACGCCCTCCTATACGCGCGTGACGCCATCGGTTCTCTCTGGGCTCGAAAACCCTTCCGAGGAGGTTTCCCTCGAATCACAGATTGCCGCCGCCTATGGTGTCTCTCCGAAAAACGTGCTCATCACCGCCGGTGCGACGCATGCGAACTTTCTCGCTGTCGCGGCGACGGTTGGAGACGAAAATACAGCGGAAGAGGATCCAGACCACCGAATCCTCGTCGAAAAACCGGGCTACGAACCGCTCGTCGTGACACCAGAGGCGCTCAACAGCCAAACCGACCGCTTTCTCAGGGTGGAAGAAAACGACTGGCAACTCGATGCTGAACGGGTCAACAGTGCACTCACCGACGAAACAGCGCTCGTCATGGTCACTAATCGCCACAACCCCACGGGCGTCTTGACCTCCCGCAACGACCTCGCAGCCCTCGCAGACGACTGTGCCAAAGTGGGTGCGCGCTTGCTCGTCGATGAAGTGTACGGTGCATTCGTCGAAGCGCCAGTGGGAGACCTCGCCTTTGGCGGCGTCACGGCGGCCGGACTCGACAACATCGTCGTCACGGGGTCGCTCACGAAGTTCCTCGGCCTTGGCGAACTCCGCATTGGCTGGCTCATCGCGGATGCGGCGTTTGTGAACCGGGCGAACCACATCTTGCAGTACGTGCCGTCGATTTCCGGCCCGAGCGTCGCCCTCGCCCGCCGCGCCTTTCACAACGCAGGCCAGCTCAGAGACCGTGCCCAAGCACATCTCACTGAGAATCACACCCAGCTCAGCGCGTTCGTCGAAGACCGCGACGACCTCACAGGAACCATTCGCCCCGGCTGTACGTTTGGCCTGCTGTTTCACGAGGAACTCGATGGCGACGCACTCTCTGAAGCCGCGTGGAATGAAGACATTCTCATCGTCCCCGGTAGGTTCTTTGGGGTTCCGGAAGGGTTCCGAATCGCTGCCTCGCGCTCGCCAGCCGACGTGGAAGCCGCACTCGCGGCGTTCGGTGACTTTCTCGACTCGCTGTAACCGGTTCCCGAACAATCATTTAGCAGGCCGTGGCAGTTCGTGCCATGAGTACCGATACCGTCCGCAGCTTCGAGTCCGCACTCGACGATAAAGCGGACGACGTCGTGCGAACGTCTCCGGACACGTTTTCGACCGATCTCGCCGCCCTCCTCGACCCGCCGATCGTCGGCACCGAGCTCCGCGGGTCGCTCTCCTACGGCGATGCCTCAGTCACCGTGACTCCGACACCCACAGAGATACTTGCGGCGAACACTGGTGTCTCACAGGCTGGACTCGCCGTGGCCGAGTACGGAACCGTCACCCTCCGGACGACGAGTGAGGCAGACGAGTTCATCTCACTCTACCCGTCCCGTCACGTCATCGTCGTTGAGGAGGACGACATCACGCCGGGGATGGCAGACGCGTTCACCCAACTTGGTACTGAGTTCGAGGCGGGCACGCGCACCCAAATTCTCGCCACCGGCCCGAGTGCGACCGCCGACATGGGGTCGCTCGTTCGCGGCGTCCACGGCCCGGAGAGCATTCACGTGCTCATTGTGGAGGAACAATGAGTTCCCGCCGCCAGAAGGCCGCCGCGTTGCGAAAACTCATGGACGAAGAGGGCGACGCCATCAGAACGAACACACGCGGCCTCGCAGAACTCACCGACTACAACGTCTCGCACTTCGACCGCTACGAGGAACTCAGGGAGGAAGCGAGAGCCATAAAAGAAGATGCTATCGAGCACCTTCCCGACCTCATCGAGGAGGTGACAGAGGCCGTCGAAGCCAACGGCGGGCAGGTGTACGTCGCAGCGAACGCAGAAGAGGCGAACCGCTACGTCGAGGACGTGATGGCCGAGAAGGACGCAGAGTCGCTCGTCAAGAGCAAGTCGATGACGACCGAGGAACTCGAACTCAACGCCCACCTCGAAGCCGCCGGGTACGAGGTGTGGGAAACCGACCTCGGAGAATTCGTCATCCAGTTGGCCCACGAAACGCCGAGTCACCTGATTGGCCCGGCACTCCACAAATCGACCGGCGAAATCGCCGCGCTGTTCAACGACCACTTCGACCTCGCCGAGCCGCTCCCGGACGACCCACAGGCGCTCACCAAATTCGCCCGCGACATCGTCGGCGAGAAGATTCTCGACGCCGACGTGGGCATGACCGGCGCGAACTTCATCGTCGCAGAGTCGGGGACGCTCGCCATCGTCACGAACGAGGGTAACGCCCGGAAATCAGCGGTGACCCCGGACACCCACATCGCAGTCGCAGGCATCGAAAAACTCGTGCCGACCCTCGAAGACCTTCAGCCGTTCGTCGAACTCATCGCTCGCACGGGAACGGGACAAGATATCACGTCGTACGTCTCGCTGCTCACCCCGCCGGTCGAGACTCCCACAATCGATTTCGAGGCAGACGAGTTCGGGACAGGCGAGCGCGACTTCCACCTCGTGCTCGTCGACAACGGCCGCCGCGAGATGCGCGCGGACGAAGACCTCCGCGAAACGCTCTACTGCATTCGGTGTGGGGCGTGTGCGAACACTTGTGCGAACTTCCAAGCCGTCGGCGGTCACGGCTTCGGAGGGGAGACGTACACCGGCGGTATCGGTACGGGCTGGGAAGCCGGTATTTCTGGACTCGACACCGCAGCAGAGTTCAACGACCTCTGTACCGGCTGCTCGCAGTGCGTGCCCACCTGCCCGGTGAAAATCGACATTCCGTGGGTGAACACGGTGGTGCGCGACCGCGTGAATCGCGGCAAGCCACAGGACGAACTCGGCTTTCTCGTCGAAGGCTTGACGCCGGACGAAGAACCCGGGAGCCTCGACCTGCAAAAGCGCGTGTTCGGCAACGCGGGTACGTTGTTCAAACTGGGCAGTCGGTTCGCCCCCGTCTCGAACTGGGTGGGGAAGTTCGGCCCAGCCCGAACGCTGCTCGAATCGGTCGCAGGAATCGACGCCCGCCGCGACCTACCCGAGTTCGCGGGCGAGACACTGCGCGAGTGGATGGCAGCCCGCGAACTGGTGACCGACTACGACCGCGACGTGGTGCTCTATCCCGACATCTACACGAACTACGTGAATCCAGCACGCGGGAAAGCCGCCGTTCGCGTGCTCGAAGCGCTCGGCTGTCGGGTGCAGATTCCGGACCTAGCAGAGAGCGGTCGCGCGCCGTTGTCACAGGGGATGGTCGAAACCGCTCGTTCGCAGGCGAAAACCGTCTACGGGCAGGTGGCAGAGCACATCGACGCTGGGCGAGACATCGTGGTCATCGAACCGAGCGACCTCACGATGTTCCGTGACGACTACGAGAAGTTCCTCGAACCCCCCTCCTTCGAGCGCATTTCTGAGGCAAGCTACGAGGTGTTCGAATACGTCTACGGCCTGCTCGAAAACGGTGCGGATGCGTCCGCCCTCACTGCTGGTTCGGGAACCGACCTCTCCTATCATAGCCACTGTCAGCAACGCTCGCACGGGTTGGCGGTCTATACGGAAGCCGTCCTCGCTGACCTCGGCTACGACGTCCAAACCTCGTCTGCGGACTGCTGTGGGATGGCGGGGAGTTTCGGCTACAAGGCCGAGTACTACGAGGTGAGCATTGACGTTGGCGAGCAGTTGGTAGGCGAGTTCGAGGGCGCAGACCACGTCGTGGCGAGCGGCACGTCGTGTCAAGAACAGCTCGCGGCGTTCAGAACCGAGTCGCCGCCACACCCCATCGAACTGATACAGCCCTGACACCCGCGGCGGCGTTGCGTCAGACGCTCAGCCAAGAGTTAAGGCCCCTTGGACAGACCTCGAATGTATGGACGCAATGCCGCAAGAAATTACGAGCCTTGTCGGCCGCGAAGTCTACTCCAACAACGGGGTGTTCGTGGGTGAGGTCGAGGACATTCGACTCGACCTCGATCAGGAGGTTGTGACGGGGCTCGCGCTGAGTCAGCTCAACACCGACCTGTTCCGAAACCGGCTCGACGGACACCGGGGAGTCATCATTCCGTACCGCTGGGTGCGCGCTGTAGGCGACGTGGTGCTCATCAACGACGTTGTCGAACGCCTGCGCCAGCCAGAAGAAGACGAAGAAGTCGCGGCTTAATTTCCGTTTCCGCTTTCGCTACTGCTGCTTCCTTCGACACCCATCGCCTGAAAGAGCTTTCTGCGGACGGCTTCCTCGACGAGTTGGAGGAGCGTATCGCGGTTGCTTTCGGTCGTTTCGATACCCGTGAAGATGCCGAGTGGAATCGAGACGTTGGCGTCAGTCGAGTGACCCGTTGCCTCACCGAGTTCGCCAAAGGCGTCTTGGAGGACGTTTCTGATGTTCAGGCGGATGTCCTTCGAACGGGCGGCGAGGTAGATGGTGTCGTCGTCCAAGGCGAACACCGCAGTCGTCGTGATGCCCTCTAAGTTGAGGAGGTGTTGGGCGGCTTGGGTCAGGGCATCGCGGTCGCGGATGAATCCCGCATTCGAGACGAGGTGGCTGCCTTTCACGTCTCGGTTGCGGATGGCTTCTGCGAGCACGTCGAGCGTTTCGGGGCTCATGCTCGGAGATTCGACCTGTTCGAGCGTGTCGTGGTCTGCGAACGGATAGAGATACGCCGCGGCGGTCAGGTCTGCGGGCGTCGTATCGCGTTTGAAATCGAGCGTCTCTGCACGAATGCCGTAGAGCAGTGCAGTGGCGACTTCCTTGCCGAGCGTTAAATCGAACTCTTGGACGTATTTAGTGAGAATCGTCGAGGTCGAAGAGACGTTCGGGCGCACGTCCATGAACGTGGCGTCGTAGTCCGGGTCGGGTTCGAAATGGTCGATGAAGATGTCCGCCTCGACCGCCACCGCATTCTCCGCGGCTTTCGCGTGGTCTACGAGCGCGATAGTGTCGTAGTCATCGAAGTCGACGCCGTCGCGGGACACGAGGTCGATGCCGAGGAGGTTGACGAAGGCGCGATTCTCTTGGTGGCCAATCTCGCCGTCGTAGAGGATGTCGGATTCGACGCCGCGGGCGCTCGCAATCGCCTGGAGGGCAACCGCGCTCGCGATGGAGTCGGGGCCGGGGTTGTCGTGAGTGATAATCGCCATCTTCGACTCCGTGTCGTCGATGACCTCTGCGAGCTGTTCGGCTTTGTATTCGAGTTCGCCGCTTTCGAGTGCGCGCAGCGCGGAATCCGCAATGACAGAAGACGGGTTGATGACCACGTCCGCACCGGCTTTGGTGAGTTCGTCGGCCGAAACGGGGTCCGAGGCGCGGACGACGATGAACTGCTCACCGCCGCGCTCGCGGATGTTCTCGACTGCCTCGCGGTTTGCGGCCACATCTGAAGAGAGAATCAAGATAACGTCCGTCTCGTCTAAGTCTGCGATGACATCTTCTTCACGGATGTCTGCGGTTTTCGCGTTCAAATCCTGGTCACGCAGGGCCTCGACGCGTCCGGGGTCTTGGTCTAAGATGAGAACATCCTTTCCCTCATCAACCAACTCCTCTGCGACGGCGTGTCCGACGCTCCCGCAGCCAAGGATCGCGTAGGACGACATCGAAGCCATCGTGATGCCTGTACTCATCGTAATCGGACTATCCCGCGGACGATACTTATATTGCCCACCTTCTGTCCCTCATTTGGCTTGCTTCTTCCCACCGTTCGTCACGTATCGTGACTTCCACACCAACGCAAATCTCTCTGTCGGCGATGAATTCGAAATCGGTGTCATGCGACGACGTGACGGCCGCTTGCCGAAACACAACCTATATTAATCAACCGCCGTTAGGTGAATTTGCGTGGGCCGGTAGCTCAGTTAGGCAGAGCGTCTGACTCTTAATCAGACGGTCGCGTGTTCAAATCGCGCCCGGCCCGCTTCACTTCGTGAGGAATTGTATCCAATAGACGGGAGTCCGTCAGTTAAATACTGAACTGGGATTAGGCGATTGAGTTCGTCACGTACCGAATCGATTGGGCCACAGTCCTGCGATAATCTGTAGTCAACTCCGACTAGCATAAGCGTATGTCACTGTTCAAAAAAGGGGTAGTTAATGTAGCTCAAACAGAAAATCTATGTGGAGTTGTCGAGATACACAATCATGCCTTCCAAACAACATTACATTCGATTGATGGGTATATCCGTCATGCTCATTGGTCTCCTCCTTGGAGGGTGGGGTTTGTATGAAGATTATTCAGCCCCTCCGTGTTCCGACCTCCCACAGGGCGAAACAGCTGGGGGAGCATGTGAGGAACCCGGCCTTATGGAATTGTTTGGTGGTATCGCACTCACATTCATAGGGATTGTTGTGTTTGGTATCGCTCAAATAGTGATTTCTCGACGAAGCGCTCAAGCGATGTAATACGATACTGACTCCTCTTCCGTTCTCACAATCTGTCTGTTTACCAGCGGGAAGCCCCGCAACGAGAACGGTTGTGACATTGGGCGAAAATACTCGTTCAGGGGAGCGTTAGTAGGCATGAAAATTTTTGGTGATTTTGGAACGCCAGATAGGCTTACTCAAAACCAATTGAGTAAGAAATTGAATTATCTGTATCGTGGCTCATCTACCATCCCTCCTGTCGAGACTGACCTCAAATTCCCATGAAAAGTAATCATCCCTACCTGTGGAATACCTCTCACCCCATGTTCCTTCAAACCGATACACTCCCGACGAGAGACATCTTTCGTTCTTCGGCTCATTCAGCAGCACGTATGTCTGCGTTTGTTCCTCGTGCGGATTTGCCTGCCAGATAACCCCTCTGTCCGGAATACCGTATTCACCTGCAAGTTTCCAGCACCCGTCGAGAGGCTGTGGTGGCATAATCGAGTCATAGTAGCGAGTATCGGAAATCGCGTGCAGTTGAGCGCCTATTTCGGACGTTCCGGTGAGTGGACCAAAGGGAACATCCGGCCCCAGCAGAAACTCACGAGACCTTTCGGAGGTATTCTGGAACGTAATCTGAATGCGGGCTGGTGTTTGGACGGAAAACTGGTCAACGACCTCGACTGTGATGCTCACCTCTTGAGTGGCTGGAACTTGATTCCCGGTGGCAGCAACCGTGGAGAAGGTCATCGATACAATTAGTATGCCTGTCATGATAATTCCTCACTCAGAAATGGGTCGCAGTTTGTCGGATAGTTAGAATCGTATTTATCCAGGCTACAGTGATTTCGCGCCCGGCCCGTTTTGCATCACGCTCACAATTCTTGAGCGTGTGCTACATTCGATGCCGGGTCGAGCCCATCTCATTCGAAAAACCACGTGCGGTGTGCAGACCAACTATTTTGCAGGAGAGACGAATCGCTCAGTGCCTTTTTTCACCATGTACGGAAGGCGTTGAGAGAGATACAGCCCGAGTTTCGTTTGCCAATCAGCGGTGATTACTCGGTCAGTCGATTCGATTTGTGCAGCCAGTTTCCGGCCCACATCAGCGGGATCACTTAACAGTGATTTTGGGTATCCGAGTTCCGCTGCCGACTCAGTGTTCGAAAGCGGTGGGTGCATCAGCGTACACGAGACGTTTTCATGTTGCAGTTCCAGTCGCAGAGACCGGACGAGCGCCTCGATTGCACCCTTTGTTGATGCATATCCAGTCAGTCCCGGATGGCCAACGAGTCCTGCTCCAGAACTCACGTTGTGGATGATGCCCTCATTTTGCGCTCTCATATGTGGTAAGACGGCGTGAATCATCCGGAGGTAGCCGAAGTAGTTCACCTCAAACTCGCGTTTCGTGTCGGCAAGCGTCTGAGCTTCGAAGGGCGCGAAATTGAATACTCCGGCGTTGTTCACGAGAATATCGATGCGGCCCCAGTCGTCAATAATTCCCTCAATTGCTGTTGTAACCGCGTCGTCTTCGGTCACATCGCACGCAATGAATCGGACTCGCTCGGGGTGAATTTTTTGAAGCGCGGAGATGTGTTCTCCGTTGATATCGAGCCCAGCAACGCGGTAGCCGCGTTCGAGGAGCGACGTGAGCATGTGGTAGCCAATGCCCTCATTCGCCCCAGTGATAACGACGATTCGATTTTTCGCAGCCAAAGACATTACACAGATGATACGTCAGATACAGCTATTAGCTCGTTGGCAGATTGCCCGCGTTGTCCAGACACACCTCTGTTCCCAAGCGGTTACTCAGCGCAGAGTATTGGCGCGGATAACAACCAACGGACATCTCTTCGCTGGAGGTACACAGAAACGTCAGTACTCCCACCAGTTCGGGTCGTCTATCTGCCCGTCTTGGAAGGGCCGAGCCAACTCCTCGTTCGATTCAGCGCCGAGCGCGTACCCAAGATAATAGCCGACAATCCAGCCGGTGTCGCCCGAGTTGTATCCGGTCACGGTGATGGTGGCGTTCGAGTAGTATTCGAGCGCTGGGTCGTCGTCTGTGTCGTAGCCGAAGACGCTGATGTCGGTGTAGCGCTCTGCTCGGTCGTCGCCCAGGTTGATGACGATGTCCGCCTCCTCGCGGGTGTCCACGACGACCAACTCAAGGTGGTCGGGTTCGGTTCCCTCCGCTCCGTTGTTGTAGTAGTCAAACGCTTGCTCGACTTTCGTCTCGTAGGCGTAGTCGATACCGTCGTCCACGTTCGAATAGTTGACGTAGACGGTGATTGTGGACTCCTCGAACGGGATCCGGCGTTCGGTCGCGTTCGGAATCGAGAGGGAGGTGGCGTTCGTGTACGCCGTCATGAACGCCGGTGGCGTCTCGTGGCCCAAGCCGAGCGTGTGACCGACTTCGTGCTTGATTGTTTTCACGGTCGTCTCGTTGACGAAGCCAGCGGCGATGTAGACGACCGTTGGCGAGGGCAGATCGTTGTCGGGCGAGTATCGAGGTGCACACCCGAGGAGGTCTTCAGAGGATATCGAGCCACACTGCCCAATCGACGGCGACATTCTGAGTATCAGGTCAGCCTCGCTCGCATTTTCGACTAGTTCGAACTCGATTTCTGCATCCGCGTACTGCTGGCTGTTTTCCTCCCAGTAGTCGAGCGCCTCCTCGACCAATGGGGTGTAGTCGCGTGAATCTCCCTCTGGCTTCTCGATGGCCACTGTTACCGGATTCTTGTCCCACGGGTTGACCGGCGGCACTTCGGTGGTGGTTGCTTGAACCGTCGTCTGCGTCGTGGCCGGTGTGGAAGTCGGGGCTGTCCCTGTGGTCGAATCCGCCACCGTCTGCGTCTCAGTCGTCACTGCGTCCGTGGTCGCCGTCGTTTCCGTCGCGTTATCGACAGGGATGGCACTACAGCCAGCGATGAGCAATACCACGACAACGAACACAGCCTTCACAATAATGTACTAGATTTGTCAACAATATAAAGGCTGGGTGGCGGTGGAACTCGAATCGGTGGTTCGTTCGGGACACCGTACCGGCGGGTTCACTACTTCGTGGTCGATTCCACGCGTATCTCGACTCTCGCAAGCAGGTAGGGTGGAAGCCCACAGATTGGGACGACAATGAGTCCGACAAACGCGACTATCATGAATCGCGTGAGCATCGATGTCGGGTTGAGTTCTCTCCATGTCACTCCCGCGATGAGCGCGCCTATGAGAAGACTTCCGACTGCGACTGCGCCGACCGATTGCTCTTGTAATCTAGAGCTAGACCGTCCATACACGTAGCCAAGGCCAGCGGGGAAACAGAGCAATGTGAAACAGAGCACGCTGAGGCTAGTGAACGCAGAAAGTGAGAGTTCGCCAACGGCAAGGAATTGTGCGAGGGCAGTCAAGGTTCGTAATAGAAGATAGGCGACGGGGAGTGTCGCCACAGACCACCGCAAGAGCTCGTCAAAGCTACTCGTCCGAAGCGCGACGATGCCAACGGACAGATACGTCACCCCAAGTAAACCTGCGAGGGTTGCCTTTGCCGCAACCTGCCAATCTCGCCCTTCAGAAAAGAACACTGCCAGCCCCAAGAGGCTCACTCCGAGAATGCACAATCCGACTCGGAGATTCATTTTCATCTCTGATATCGTTTTTATTTTGGGGCTATTTAGTTCTCCATCACACAGTGGGCCATGCTCTCCGCTAATTGGACATCGCATTTATTGTACGCAACGAACATTTTACACGGGACATGACGACCATGCGGCGGTGTCCAGATTGTGGGGTCACGATGGAAGAGATGGAGATGCAGACCGGTGACGGCTTCAAACTCTATCTCGTGACGAACGAACCGAAGCCGGGTTTTCTAGGCGGCCTTGGCGTGAAAGAGAAGGTCAAAACTGTTGTCACAGTCTGCCCGGAGTGTGGCCTCATTCGCCACTACGCGGATCGGTAGCTCCGTCGCTCCTCGAATTTCGAGGCATAAAGGTTCCATCACAGCGCGCACGTCGGCGCGGGTTCGGTTCATCTGATGTCTTCGTTTTCCGACTGTTCACGACCCGCGTATCATCGCAACGTTGCCGACGCCACGCGTAACCACCTGTTCTGTAATCGTGCCGAACGGGATTCGAGCGCCGTCGTTTCGTTGGGACAAGCCAACACAGATGGTGTCGAACCGGTCGAGTGCGTCGACAATTGCGGCATCGACGTCGTCGCTGACGATGACTTCGACAGTGTACTCCTCGGGTTCGAGGCCCGCTCGCTCCGCGATTTCGGCGACGAGTGCCTCACCGCGCTGTATCGCGTCTGCTTCGCTTTCTCGGGGTCGTTGGACGTTCAACAGGGTTGGGGTAGTTCCCTCGACAGTAGCAAATTCCACGGCGCGTCTGGCGACGACCGGGGCGTTCGGGCCGGGTGCGACGAGCGCCACTGGCGAGCCAATCGTGTCGGTTCTGAGGGTGACGAGCGACGTCGGGCAGTGAGCATTTTTCACGATTGTATCGAGCGTGTGGCCAAACAGCGTATCGCCGTCTCTAAGCGTCCCGTCCCAACCGAGGAGAAGGTGGTCTGCGTTTTCCGCGTCGAGCACGTCGAGAACTGCCATGTCGATTGTTGGGGCGACCATCGCTCGGGTACGGAGGTGGACGCCTTCGGTCGCGGCGATTTCGTGGGCAGCTTCGAGCAGTTCGTGCTGGTGGTCGAAGCGGTCGGATTCGACGTTTTGATACGGCGAGGGGTGTTCGACTTGAACCACGTTTACCGCGACGAGTTCGGGCGTCCCTCGTTCGTCGTTGGCTTGCGCGCTGGCTGCAGCGAGCCTGAGAAGCCCCCGCTGTGTGGCTGGATTGGCGACCGGAACCACGACGCGATACACCTTGGTTGGAGCTCTCCGGAACGCCTCGCGGATGAGTCCCTCGCCCACGACACGGCTTCTGGCGTAGACGAAGTACCAGACGATGCCGAGCGCGACGATGCTTGACCCGATGAAGATGATGACGGGAGCCATCTGTGAGATGACGACGAACGAGAGGAAGACGCCGAGGACGGGGACGACCGGATAGAGCGGGAACGGAAGCCTGAACGAGGGGTCGTACTCGTCAGGGTCGGCCCGACGAAAGACGATTAGCGCGAGGTGAACGAGCGAGTAGGAGACAAGAAAGCTGAAACTCGCCGCTTCCGCGAGAAGCGCGATGATGGCGTCAACTCTGAGGCCGATTAGGATGAGGAGTGCTGTGAGCCCACCGGTTGCGAGAATCGCACGGTGGGGCGTCCGGAAGCGCGCGTGGCTCACGTTCATCCAGTTGGTCACGAGTCCATCTCGGCCCATGGCGTAGACGACGCGCGAGGCGGCGAGAATCGACGAGTTCGAACTCGAAATCGCGGCGATAATCGCGGCGAACACGATGGCAATCGCCCCAATCGAACCCATGTACACCGCGGCCACGTCGGAGACCGGAATGGGCGACTCCCCGAGCGATTCGAACGGGAGGACGCCCGTGCTGACGAGCATGACGAGGACGTAGAGGAACGTCACGAGCACCACCGAGAGTATCATCGACAGCGGAATCGTCCGACTTGGATTCTTGATTTCACCTGCGACGGTGGCGATGATTTCGAAGCCGAGAAACGAGATGAACACGATGCCCGTCGTGGCCAGAATCCCGCTTGGCCCGGTTGGTGCAAATGGCTCCAGATTTTCCGGGACGATGAAGAACACCCCGAGGGAGACGAACACGATGATGATTGCCGTCTCTGCTACAATCATCACGTTCTGGAAGGAACTCGACTCTTCTGTCCCGTAGTAGTTGACCCCGATGAGCAACACTAAGCCAATGAGTCCGAGGAGGATGATGAAAACTCGACCATCGAGGAAGGGAATGGGTGCGACCAGATACTGGCCGAAGCCCACCATGTAGAAGGCGCTCGCGAACATCAGCCCGGTCCACATTCCCCACCCGACGATTGCGCCGAACAGGCCACCAAGCGCGCGGTTGACGTAGTGATAGCTTCCGCCTGCAATCGGCATCCCCGTGGCGAGTTCCGAGAGCGAGAGCGCCGCGAGCAACGCCACAAAGCCAGCGATGGCGTACGACACCGAACTCGCAGGCCCGGCGAGTTCCGCCGCGATGCCGGGGAGGATGAAAATCCCTGCCCCAATCATCGTCCCGCCGCCGAGCGTCATCGCTTCGAGGAAGCCGAGGGTGCGCTCTAACTCACCGCCACCAGAACTCATGGCCGACCCACACGCAATTCACACAACACGCTAGCGGTCATTACTCCACATCCCGGACGATGAGTGCGGGAATCTCGATTTCGTCGATAATCCGCGAGAGCACGTCTCCGATGATGCGTTCTCGCAGCGAGGGTTCTGTCTCGCCGAGAATGACGATGTCGTACTCGTCACAGAGGGCGATGATTTCGTCCTGTGGACTGCCGCCCGCTCCGAGTCGCCAATCGATTTTCCCTTCGTCGATGCCGTAGTCAGTCAGTCGCTCGACCGCCCCACGAAGGAGGAATTCCCCGTGGCTCTGGTTCGTGTCTTCGGTGACCGAGTGAAACAGGGTGATCGTCGCATCGCATGCTCGTGCGAGGTCAGCAACGACCGAGACGATGCGGTCAAGGTTCACATCACCACGGAGTGGGACGAGAATGCGATTGATGACGGCTGTGTCACCACCTGCTAATACTGCGTCAGAGTCGTATTGGTGGGCGATCCGGTCGATAGTGGCTGCTCGGTCGTGCGTGAAAACGAGCACGTCGGTCAGGTCGCGGCCGTGAGCGAGCGTTTGCAGTTTGGTTACCGCCTCGGCTTCGTACTCGTCTTTGATGAGCGCGGGTTCTGCTTGGTCTGGAACGGGAAAGTAGCCAAGCAGTACAACCTCGATTGGTTTGAGGAGGTCGAGAATCTGAAGCGGCGGTAGTTCTGACTCCGAAACATCGACCGGGACAAGAATTGTTAGTTCGTCAATCGGAGCCATATTGTGATACTCTATCACACGCAATGAGTATCAATTCATCGTATAGGTTTTGCGCGGCGAGCAGACAGAAAAGATACGCGCGACCTACGCTGACTGCTGCGTATCGAGATAGTCGTTCACGAGCACCGGCCCGTATTCATGTCCGCTGATTACGAATACTTCGAATTAATTTTCTCTGCCCGCGGTCGCCCTTTCAATTAGAAATCGCTCAACTTCGCCTCTGTCGCGCCTTTTGCGTCGCGCCCAAACTCCTCCAGTGCGACGAACTCCAGCCCGTTGTCTCGGAGCGCCCGCTTTACGCGCTCTGAGGCAGACGGTGCGACGAGCATCCCGCGCACGGCGTCGTTCGTCTCTTCGTAGAGCGAGACGTAGCGCTGGAGTTGGTCGAAGTGGTTGAGCGTCGCTTGGATTCGCTTAACTTCGATGACGACCGGGACGCCGTCATCGTCGACGGCGTAGAAGTCGATGTAGCCGTACTTCGACTCGCGTTCGTGTTCGACGATGCGGATGTCTGCGCCGAGCGTGTCCGGGTTCGATTTGATGAACTCGTGCATCTCGGCTTCCGTCCCTGAATCCTCGTAGGTCGCGCCGTCTACCGCGTCGAACCGCGTGAGGCCGTAGGTTTCCTCGATTCGGACTTCGACGCGCTCGCTCGGATTCGTCCGGCGGGCGAGAAGGACGGCGTCGCCGTCGCTGAGACGAGCCGAGACACTGCCGCCGCCGGGCATCCAATTGACTGGTTTGTGGCCCGTCGGTTGGTGGACGAGGAACGTGCCGTCGGGCTTGGCGACGAGAATGCGGTCGCCCGTGGCGAGGTAGCCGCTTGTTCGACCCTCGTAGGTGACTTCACAACGCGCTTCGACGGTGAGCATCGAGCCGTCGCGGGCGGCTGCCTTCGCGGCTTCCACGACCGCGGCTGGTTCGGGAGATTCGAGTTGCGAGAGAGGCATGCGTTCTCTGAGTGAACTCACGGCCCAAAAATAAGGCTGAAGATTTCGGGTGGTCGCTCACCCACTGGCTCGCGTCGCGCTGCCAATCTCGATTTCGACCAGTCGGTACTCGTAACTCGACTCGCCGCCATCCGTTTCTGCGGTCGTGTATTTCTCGTTCAGCTTCCGCCGAATCTCGCCCACCTTCTCCCGGTCGGTGACGATGCGGGCCGTGCCAAGGATGCAGATCGCCCAGTAGTTCTCGCGCGTGTTCTCGATGGACACGGCGACGCGTGGATTCTCCTTCATGTTTCGGAGCTTTCGCCCGCCAGTCATCAGGTACAGCTTCGAATCGGCGTAGACGTACCAGACGGGGGCGACGTGCGGGCGGTCGTTGTGGGAGGTTGCAAGGTGGGCACTCGCCCGCCCGGACGAGAGGAGGGTTTCGATGGCAGGGGACACAACCATGGCTCTCATAGGCTGTGCGCGTGCATAAGCCAGTTCTCGGGGAGTAGGTCGGTGCAAGGAAAGTTTTTCAGCCTCTGTGGAGTCGTTCGTACCATGCCCGGGGCCATCGTTCTCGAAGGGAAGCGCGTCTCGCTTGCGACCGTCGAAGAGGAAGACATAGACTTTCTGCGCGACAACGTCAACCACCCTGCTGTGCGGGTACCCGTTGGCCAGCAACTCCCGACGAACGGTTACCAAGAGCGCGAGTACTTCGAGGAGATGAGCACGGACAAAAACAGCCTCCAACTGCTCATCGTCAGCAACGACCGCCGCGTCGGTGTCGTCGAATTAGACCCCATCGACCGCGAGACGGGACAGGTCGAGGTTGCCTACTGGCTCGTCCCCGACTATCAGGGCGAAGGCTACGCGAAAGCCGCGCTTGAACTCACCATCGAGTACTGCTTCGACCAGCTCAGGATGCACCGGGTTCAGGCCGCCGTATTCTCCTTCAACGAGGCGTCGATGGGTCTACTGAAACGGCTCGGCTTCACTGAAGAAGGCGTCCACCGCGAGGACGTGTTCATCAATGGTGCGTACCACGACACGCACTACTTTGGCTTGCTCGAAGCCGAGTGGCGCGATGTGGCTACACAGTAGTCGAAAAACCGCGAAAAAACGCTCCCTGCTGGCTTATTGCTGTGGGCTGTAGTTCGGCGCTTCGTCCGTAATCATCACGTCGTGTGGGTGGCCTTCGGTCTGGCCTGCCGAGGAGATGCGGACGAACTCAGCGCGTTTTTTGAACGCAGGAATGGTGGCTGCGCCGACGTAGCCCATCCCGCTTTTCATCCCGCCGGCGAGCTGGTGGAGTTCGCTCGCGAGACTGCCCTTGTACGGCGTTGCGGCCTCGACGCCCTCTGGGACGTAGTCGTCTTCGTCCTCCGGTTCGTCTTTGAGGTAGCGGTCGCCGCCGCCCGAGCGCATCGCACCGACGCTGCCCATGCCGCGGTACTGCTTGTATTTCTTGCCGTTCATCGTGATGACGCGGCCTGGGGCCTCGTCGGTTCCGGCGAAGTACGAACCGAGCATCACGGCGTCTGCGCCCGCGGCAAGTGCCTTGATGGCGTCGCCGGAGTAACGAATCCCGCCGTCTGCGATAACGGGCACGTCGTGTTTCGAGGCCACGTCTGCGACCTGTGCGATGGCCGTAATCTGTGGCATCCCGGCACCCGTGACGACGCGGGTCGTACAGATGCTGCCGGGGCCGATGCCGACCTTGATGCCGTCTGCGAAGTCCACGATTTCGGCGGCTGCTTCGCGCGTGCCGACGTTCCCCACGACGACGTCCGCGGAGACCGTCTCCTGAATCTCGCGGGCGCTGTCGATGACGTTCATGTTGTGCGCGTGGGCGCAGTCGATGAAGAGCACGTCCGCACCGGCTTCGTCCGCGGCTTGCGCGCGGTCGAGTTCGAACGGGCCAACTGCGACCCCACACACGAGACTGCCCGTCTCGTCGCGGGCGGCGTTGTCGTACTCGCGGCGGTGGAGGATACCTTGCATCGTCACGAGGCCGATGAGCTTGTTCTCATCGTCCACGATTGGGACGCGCTCGATTTTGTGCTCGTACATGAGTTCGAGCGCCTCGCGTGCGGTGACGGCTTCCGTCGCGGTGATGACCTCGTCGGTCATCGCTTCGCGGACTTCGTCACCTTCACCGACTTCGAGGTACGGGCGCACGTCCGTCGCGCTGATGATGCCGAGCACCTTGTCGTCGTCGTCGACGACGGGTGCGCCACTGATGCCGCGCTGTTCCATGAGTTGGTCGACAGAGCGGATGGTCATGTCCGGGCTCGCGGTGACGACTTCGCGGATGATGAGGTCGTCTGCGGCTTTGACACGGTTGATCTCTTCGACCATTGTCTCGACGTCCATGTTTCGGTGAAGGACGCCGATGCCGCCTTGTCGAGCCATCGCGGTTGCGAGCTCGCTCTCGGTGACAGTGTCCATCGCCGCAGAGAGCACGGGCACGTTGATAGTGACGTTTTTCGAGACGTGCGTCTTCACGTCCGCGTCGTCGGGTTCGACACGGCTCTCTTTGGGTCTGAGCAGTACGTCGTCGAATGTGAGCGCCTCTGGGACGCGCAACTTCTGGGAGAATGGGTCGTCTTCGGGAACGTCGTTCGCCATATAAACCGTCGGAAAGGGTTCCTCAAAAACGTTGCGAGATATCCCCTCTATGTTGAGACGTGACACGACAGTCCATAAGAACCAAAATCGCCCTCACTTCGCGGGTAAACGACCAACATAACCCAATATAGTTTACGGCTATGTGTAGACAATTGTCCACCAAATCTGTACACAAGTGTGGCTTCCCGGGCCTTGAGAACGATTCACGTTCGATATTCGAGAGCCATGGAACCGTCTCTCACACAACGTTTATGTCTATAACTATTGTTGTGAGCGTATGGACGCTGCCAGTCCCATCGCACGGAGTACGGTCAGTCAGAACATCCGTTCCGACAAGCTGACACTCTTTAACGCGATGAAATCCATTTTTACACTGGCAGGATTCCCGTCGGTAGGACTCTGGCGAAAACGCGACCACGCTGAACGCCAGTATCGTCTCCACTATCGCCGTTTGGCCGAAGGTGACGGCCACCAGTAGTCCGAAATGAGTAGCTCCCAACACCCAATCGCACTTCGCTTAGAGCAGCAGGTAGGCGGCGCGGCAAAGCTTCTCGTCACGGTCATGGCGTTGCCACTTATCGATGGCATCTTTCCTGCGCTCGTTCTCGCTGGCGCACTCGACAGCATCACTGGCATCCTCGAAGTCGGACTTCTCGTCTTCGGTGGCTCTGCAACCGTCGCGGTCATCCTCGCTGAAATGGACGGAAGCCCGCGCGAACAGGCACAGACGATTCTGATCGTCGGGCTGCCACTCATCGCACTCGCCGCCGCAGAGGCGGCGTTCGCACCGACTATCGAAAGCGTGCTGAACCTCGCCACGTTCGAGCGCTTCGCCGCGCTCGTCATCCTCGCCATCGCGGCCAAAACCGCGAGCGCGACGATTGGCGAGTACCTGCCCCGGCCCGGCGTCATCATCGGCCTCGGCCTGCTCGCAAGCCTCGACGTATCCGGCTTCGAACTCGCCCTCACGCTCAACCCAGACCTCATCGTCCGGTCTGCAGCAGCGGCGGGCGTCGGCGTCGGCTTTGCCCTCTCAATTGCCCTGCTCGGCCCGTGGCTGCGTGGCGTGGTCGACATCGACCGCTTCCGCTTCGGCAGTGCGGTCGCCCTCGGGATGTTGCCCCTCTCCATCCTGCACGTCCCGGGTGTTCCGAGCGACGCACCAATCGCACTCGCCGTCCTCGGCATCGCGACCATTCTCGCGTTCGACCCGGACAACGCGACGATTCCAAAGCGGACGAAGACGGTGGCAGAGGAGCCAGAGCCAATGCCCGAACCAACGCCAGAACCGACGGCAACCCGCCAACAGTCAGTGGCCGCACAGGCGGTCACCGACGGTGGCGACGACGAAGAAGACGATTCGGGCGCCTACGGCTACCCCGGCGAACCCGACAGTCGTGCCCCGTGGCTCTAACCGAGAGCGCTAACACTTAGGGGACGGCGTTCCTGTGTCTTTTCATGGCTGATAATCGCGTCGTAGAGGGCCGGATGGTCACGCCCAAGCGACTCGCCGCGCTCATCGAAGGCGCTGATGTGATGGATGCAGAACCGATTCGAGACGCAGACCGCGAATGCCCCGAGTGTGGGGGAAACGTCCTCGAAGTCGGTTACATGCCCTCGGTAATGGAGTTCGTCACCGGGTGGAAGTGCCAAGACTGCGAGTGGAGCGCAGACGACCGCGACGACTGACTACTCTTTGATAAACACGAGTTCTTCGCTCGCAGGCGGTGCGAGATAACCCGCGAGCAGTCCGAGGAGAGCAATCACCACACCGCCAAGGAGACTCCACCCAACGACGAGCCACAGCCCACCGTCGCGGAGCATGAGGTCGGGAAACGGGATGGTCGTCGCCATGACGAATCCGACGCTCCAATACGCCCCTTCTGCGAGGCCGAGCGTCGATTTGATGCAGAAAAAGGAGACGGCGAACGCCGCCCCACCACCGAGGCCGCTCAACAACCCATGGCGCGCTCGGTCGAAGCCGTGTTCGTCAGCGAGCCGCCCTGCGATGACCCCGCCGAGGACGCCGGTGAGCGCGACGAGCGCGAGACTCTGGACGAGTTTCCCTCGTAGTGGCCACGCGGCGTAGAGCACCCCCAGATAGCCCGCCTGTGCGAGAACGCCGAGACCGATGGCCCGCCAATCGAGCATTAGGCGCTAGTTAGGGGTGCGTTCAGAAGAGTTGGCTGGTTCACACCCACGACGGCTCTCTCGCCTGCAATCGAGAGACTGAGCGAAATTCTCGGTGAGTGAGAACCGTAGGGGTTCCATTTATCTTTTACGAGCATACTAGTAACCAATGATGAGTATTGAACGAGACCTAACGTTCTCCTGCCCCGAGTGCGGAGAATCATTGGTTGTGAACGCATCGATGCGCGATGCGCTCATCGACAACGGGTGCGTCATCTGCGGTTCCGCGGTATCTTCTAGCGCTTTCTCAACGGTCTGAACCTGCCAAACCTCCCGACTCGTTCGATCTGGGCGGCGTTTCACCACGCGAACAATGGGCAACTGCGGGGGGACGCCACCAACAATAACTATACAGTCTTTCGGGAAAGATACACGAGTAGGCACTATGGTTCTTGACCAGCAGACCAAGATGAGCGAGTCAGAAACCGATGCTCTTCTGAGCGCTCACGAAACAGCCGTTCTCTCTCTCGCAGACGATGATACCCCCTATGCAATCCCGATTTCCTACGGCTACGACGCCACTAACCGGCGGTTCTACATGCGACTCGTCTCGACTCCAGAGAGCGAAAAACGCCGATTCCTCTCTTCTGCACCGATGGTTCGACTCGTCGTCCACGACCAAGAAGACACGGTGTACCGAAGTGCGGTCGCCGTTGGCACACTCCACGAAATTTCGCCCGACGAGGTGACCGTCGAACACATCGTCCAGTACGGCAACGCAAAACGCCCGCTGTTCGAAATCTGGGGACAGGCCAAGGACAATTTGGACATTAAACTGTACGAACTCGACCCAGACGACATCGGCGGCCGCCGGGTCGAAATCGACCAAACAGCCAACGCATAGTCAATGTTGTCGGGAATCCGCGCCACGGTTGCGTTCACCGCCGCCGAAACGTGCCCGATTGCCGACCTCTCAACCGAGGTCGACTACCCGATTTACTCTCGGTCAACCTCGGTCTCGCCGCTCGAATCGACCCACAGCGTCACCGAGTTTTTGTTGCAAGGCGAACCACCCACCCTCGACGCTGCCATCGACCCCATCTTTGCGTACGGACCAACCCGACTCTATCGATACACCCACGACAAGGGGGTCACCTGCCCGTGTGAGTGTCTTGGTCTGTTTGGCTGCCCAATCGAACGCTACTTCGCCCACGAAGGAACGTTCACCATCGTCTTTCACGCGACGGATTTTCACCAGTTACAGGAGGTCATCGCCGAACTCCGCGACCGATTCCCCGACATCGACATCAAACGGCTCGTTCGATCACCGACCGAAGGAACCGCGAAAGACAACGTCTTCGTCGATAGGAGTCGGCTGACCGCGAGACAACTCGAAGTCCTCCAAACGGCCTACGACATGGGCTATTTTTCCCAGCCACGAGAGGCAAACGCGACCGAGGTTGCGTCGACACTCGACATCAGCCAGTCGACGTTCGCCCAGCACCTCGCCGCCGCCCAATCGAAAGTGTTCGACCAGCTCCTCGAACACGACGGGTAGCCGGGCTGCATCGGGAATCAGTGGCTCCAGAATCACTCGCCATCGTCCCGAGTATATAAACCACCCGTGTTATCCGGGCAGTCCATTGGTTCCCGTAGCGCGCCTCCTACAGAGTAGAGAATCACTATGTCCACTGCACTCGCTTTCGCCCCCGGTCGCTCGAACGAATCTACCACCGTCGCCCAAGAGAACGTCGAACCACTGCTCAAGGCGCTCGACGACACGGCGTGCCGAGCGGTTCTCATGGCAACGAAGGATTCGGCGCTCTCGGCCCACGAGATTGCAGCGGCCTGTGACCTCCCCGTGTCGACGACCTACCGGAAGGTCAACCAGCTCACCGATGTTGGCCTCCTCGAAGAGCGAACCCGGCTGTCGCTCTCTGGAAACCACACGAGTGAGTACGTGCGTGCGGTCGAGAACATCGTCGTCTCTGTATCGAGCGAACACGGCCTCGAACTCACAGTTTCTCCGTGTGAGGCCGCAAGCGCGCACACCTCGTTCTAAGTCCTACGGGCCACCCCATCGACTGAGCGAATGGCTGTGTGAAGCTGGACAAACCCAACGCACGCGGCGTGTTTTTCCGTTCCCGAATCGAAACCACTTTAGGTAGCATTGTCCAACGAAGAGATGCGCGGGGTCGTGGCCAAGCCCGGCATGGCGACTGACTCCAGAGGTAACACGCACGGTGACGACACTCCAGAACTGATATACAGAGCACCTGACTGATCATTGGGTGCGTTGACGACCCTCTGGAGTACCGAGGCGTACCGGAGATATCAGTCGATCGGGGGTTCAAATCCCTCCGACCCCATTTCTATTCCGCGCTCAAACTCCTGAGCGCGGACTGTAATCAACGAGGAGGATTTGAACCACGGAGCGAACGCAGTGAGCGACTGAGGTTCACAATCCCTCCGACCCCACTTAATTTATTCCCGGACACAAATCGAAAGACGGCGGAGCTTTTGTTATACTCTTTGTCGAAACTCGACGTTTGATTTCAACCATTTATTGGTTGGGCGGAGCCGTCATCGGTTGGTTACAACTATTAGAGGATGGTGAATGTAATAGAATTTATCGGCTCTGTTGAAAGCCTCAATCGATGATATGTTCTCGGGGCCGTGCTGAATAGAGGGCGCGAGTCTCGCAATACGGGCTAGTCGAAATCGTCGTCTAGAATGTCGGTGCTGAACACCGGAGACTCACCTGAGCGGAAGGGCTATGTTGTCTTTGTTATAATATTCTAACAAGATGCCATCTATCTCTCGCCGGAAGGCCCTCCAAGCTGGTGCTGCCGTTCTCGCTACCGGTATTGCAGGATGTTCCTCTGTCGTTGGGCAGTCGGGTGCGACGCTCGAAGTCATCCGGGTGGTGAACGAGCGCGAGGAATCACACACAGTTCACCTGATTGTCGAACACAACGGCGAGATCGCGTACTGGTCATCGCTCGATTTAGCCCCTGCAACGACCAGAGAAGATGGTGTAAGCGAATCAACCGGGGTCGCTATCGAGAACGAGTGGCCCGCTACGCCCGAACAACTCACTGTTTACGCAAGACTTGACAACCAGTCTGGCTGGAACACCCTCGCACTTCACGAACAAGGCAACAGATGCCATATGGTACGGGCACACGTCGAACTCTCCGACCAACCACCAACTGCTGTCTCGCTTCTCACTTCGAACGACTGTCGAAACTAGCTACGCGTGTAGTTTCCGGGGAGCTTCCATCAATTGTTTGTGCGCGATACACCCTCTGGATCTCGCACGGCACTTCTGACAGGGACTGGCGAGGTTTCTACGACCGTGCTGCATAGAGCGCTTGAGTCGGTCACGAAGGATGAGTGGGAGTGTCCCGACGAGCCGTTCGATACAGAAAATGTAGCACAAATCTGGTCACAGGTCTCTGTCTACGTTTTCAACAAGATCGCGTGATTACGAATTTAAGCGGCCAATATTCGACAGATTGAGTCTATAACTATGCCTATCCCCGAGAACCAAGAGGTGTCAAAAAGGACTGAGACGGACCTTTGGCATCTCCACCGAGGCGTTAGAACGTTGGTTATCGAACGGTGGTTACAAGACTCACGCAATAAATATATGAACAACGTAGCGCGGACAACTCGACGGAAGGTATTGAAAGTACTCGGGGCAGGTGCCGTAGGGAGTGTTCTCTTGAGCGGCTCTGCGAGTGCTGAGAAATCGTTCGGTAATGGAAACGGTATCGGAGCGTTCCTCAACGACAAAGCCGAATTAAAAAAGCCCCCAATCTGGGATGACGGCATCTCTGACCAGAGGGGTGAAGGAACAGTCGAGGTAGAGGTCGGGACGTTGACGTCGATGGTTCCTCCGTTTGAAGAGGGGCCCTTTGCATTTGCCCCTCGTGTGGTCAAGGTCTCGCCCGGGACGACTGTTAAGTGGGTCTGGACTGGTAACCCGTGGGAATCTGCTCCCCCGGGAATCCCGGTTCCCCCTGGTGCTCCATGGCCGCACGATGTCGCATCCCTCGAAAAAATAGGAGGTACCTACAAGTTCGCCAGCGATATGTTCCTGGCAGGAAATGACAAATCTTTTGAATATACGTTCGAAGAGGTGGGGACGAACCTCTACTTCTGCCACCCACATGGCTACCCGTTCCACGACAATAGCGGGTTCGACTACAACCTCGTGGGAATGCGCGGAGCGGTGCTGGTGAGAGACGACTGAACTCCGGTTCAGTTTCTCTGAGAAACATACTGGACCGAAGCTACCTCTCGCTCTGAAACAGACTTCTCTAACCGACTCGCAATACAACGGCGGGTAGTTCACCCAAGTCAAGGTGAAACCAACCAGCACCTGGTGCTGCATACACGCTCTGTAGGTTGCACGCCGTACGCATCAAATTCTGAGGATTTCGACAGTGCCAACTTTTCGGATTTCGGATAATGAATACCGTAGGTGTGCCATGGTGTTACTCTCGTTCGGGATTCTTATTCTGAGTGAATTTCTTCACTGTATCACTAATTCGGTGATACGTATTCATGTAAGGGTATAGAATGGAATGTGGATTCGATAATCCCACCCGACTGAATACAACTGGCAAACCAAACGTCAGGAGGGAAATTGCAAGAACACAAAGAGCAATTTGGTTAAGAATCTGACCAATATCTGGAATCAACAAGGCAATTATCAGAGTAAAACCTGCAAAAAGAAGATATCCAAATGTTAGTCTAATTGCATGGTAATTTGCCGCAATGCCATCGTCCATTTGAGACAGGTCATGTCTGGAAGAGGGAATTTCCAGATATATGGCGACAGCAGGTAATACCAATGCAACTAATTCTAAAAGCGCGAATGTTGTTTGTTCATCAGCCATATCATCCTTTCAATCTGTCAATATAAAACCTAAATGAAGGTGGTTGAGGTTCACAATCCCTCTGAACCCATTTTTTCCACCCGACCCGGACGCAGATACTCCTCAATTTCCGAATTAACCGAGCCACTGCCAACCATCTCCGCAAGCACCTCTCCAATCGCTGGAGCAAGTGTAACTCCAAGCCCATTCATGCCACAGGCGACGTAGAAACCTGTAACTGCAGTTTCACCGACGAACGGGACGCCATCCGGTGTCAGCGTGCGCATCCCGACCCACTCGTTTACGAGTTCAACCCCTGAGAGTCGGGGAATCGCGTCCTCGATTCGGGCGTCGATGTCAAGATAGAAGTCGTGGGCAACGGAGCGTGCCTCGTCCGGCTGTAACTCGTCTGCTTCATCGTAGCTCGCGCCGAACTGGCCGGCGAACGCCTGCCGGTCGCCTTCGCCCCGGACGTACAGGCCGTCTTCGAATTCGATGAACGGGAGCGTGAACGGCGCGTCTTTCTGGAGGACTACGACCGGGCCGAGGTTGTGCCGAAGCGGGAGCGAGATGCCCACCATTCGGTTGACCGCCGGCGCCCACGGGCCAGCGGCGTTTATCACCGCGTGGGCTGGCTGAAACCCGGCTTCCGTTTCGACGCCGGTTACGCCATCGGCGTCGATCCGAATTGCGGTGACGGCCGTCTTCGTCTCGACAGTGACGTCCTGTGAACTGGCTTCCTTGAGGAAGTGTTGGATAATCTCCGAGGGGTCGAGATAGCCGTCGTCGGGCGTGTAAAGCGCGCCTGCGACGGCTGCTGGTTCGAGTCCGTGTGCGGCCAGCGATTCGGGTTCCAGAAATGACGCGGAAACGCCGAACGAGTCGAGCGTCGCGGCGACTTCTTTGCGCATCGTTGCGCCTTCGGCTCCGAATGCGACGTCGAGCGTGCCAATCTGCTCGAAGCTGAGCGTCCCGTCGCGGATGAGCGGTTCGTAGGTGTCCCACGCTCGTGCTCTGAGTCGGTGGCTCAGCGGGTCGGGCGTCGATTGGTGCCAGACGAAGACTGCAACCGAGTCGCCGGACGTTCCAGAGCCGACGGTGTCCTGTTCGTAGACCACCACCGGGCGCTCGTCGTCTTTGAGGTGAGAGGCAATGCTGGCTCCAATGATGCCTCCACCGACGATGACTATCGGCTCCATCGTCATCATTCACGCGTATTTCGACTTAAAATCTTGTCCCGCGGTATCGCTGTAAACCCGAACTGCTCTCGATTCCCCATGATTTCTCCGTGCCTGACGGCGACGATTGTGGACATTCATTGACGTGACTCAAACGTAGATAAGGGGGTTGCTTCTTTGAGTCACAGCATCACCACTCGTGGGTTGTGAGAAGTATCGGTGGAGAAATCCACCATACTTAGCGAATCTGCGTATCATTGCAGACTGCAATTCTTCGGTGATGAAGCCGAAGCATCTGTTCTACCCGTCGTGTCGGGATAAGGGTTCGCAATCGGCCGTTCACTCCTCTCACCTTCTGAGAGACGCAAGCAACTGCGTTCCACCCCGCCACAGGTAGGGCGATGCAACCAGCCCTACCCCACCGAGTGCGGTCGAAATCCCCATATACATGAGCACGAGTCCCTCGGCTTCGCAATCATGAGCGGTGAGCCCGCTTGTCTCGTATCGCCCACCTTGGTAGGTGACGACTTTCCGCTCAATGCCGGTGAGTGCAGAGACATTCTGATACACTGGCGGCTCGTCGGCAGCCACAAGCTCCTCGAAGACACGCTGGTCTGCACCAGATAAATTCTTGAAGTCAACCTCTTGCTTGGTGAATCGGGGCTCTTCGTTCGGTCCCAACTGCGTGATTCGCACTTGATACCCAGATTCACACTGGTTCTTTTAATGTTGGTCGTAGCTCAAAACTGCACCCACGCCACCGCTGAGAATGAGAATAACGCCAAGTACTGTTAGAAAACGTGAGAGCGCGGCCATTGGCGTTCCCACTCAGAAAATTGGCATAAGCCTTCTGCGAACAGCCGCTATTCATCTGACTGGAGAACTGTCGGTCGGCTATTCTGGCGGAACCCCATACGGTACGCGCCGTCTCGGCTTTCGCTTCTGGAAATAGAACACGAGAACGACGACCGCGCCGATAAGCGGCGGGATGAAGAATCCGACGAAGAAGCCAACGGCCCACATGTCGGCGGTGTCCATCCCACGCTTCTTTCCGTCTCGGTAGATCAGGATGGCTCCGATGAGCGCAATAGCGAGCGCAAACGGCCCCGAGATGTGGATACTGAATCCGGCCATGGGGGTAGTTTTGGAACTATCTGGAAATAATTTTTCATTCAGCTAACAGTATCGGTCCGGTAAATCGCACGACACAGCCGAAATATGGAACGGAGGGTGAACGCCGCGTTATTCCTGAACGATGAAGCCACCGGCGGCTTCGAGAATTGCCTCTTGGGATTTCGCCTCGTCGAAGGCGGCAGGGAAGGGGTCTGCCCCGTTGAGGAGGTTCAGGTACGAAGCGTGGCGGGCTTCCACGGTTGCGATGGTTGCGCCAGCGGTGACCAGTTCTTTGTTCTCGATGCGGTTTATTGCGCCGTCGTAGGCGGATACGCCGGTGTTTTCGAGGACTTGGGCGATACCGAGGAACTCGGCTGGCGTCTCAAAGCCGAATTCGTAGTCGAGTTCGGGAACTGGGTCGCCACCGAGGTCGGTGATGACCTGGGTGAGGACATCGGTGTGCGTCGATTCGTGGTCGCCGATGTCCACGATGTTGTCGTACACGTCGCCGCGGACGCGTGCACTGAAGCCGTTCAGCGTTTTGCAGCTGTTGAAGTCCTTGCTGCAGAACGTCTCGATGCCCTCGCGGTAGAAGGCGTCCTCTAAGTGTTCGAGCGTGAGTGCGTAGTTGAGCACGTCCACGTCGGTTGGTTCGTCGTCTTCTTGGGCACCGGCTGCGCTGACTGCGCCCCCACCCATGCCGAGTAAGACCACACCGGCTGCGGTCCCCTTTGTGATGAAGTCACGCCGGGAGGCAAAGCGGTCGTTCACCGCGGAGATTGCTTGTTGCAGCGCGGACACGGAGTCGTTTTCGGGCGATTTGGTAGTCATTGTCTCTAACTCCACTCGAAGCGTTGGCGAATTGCTTGAAAGGGATTTGCCAGACTCTCACCCAAATTCCACACAAATGTCGCAAAGTGTTCCGATATAGTGTGCAAAAGAAGCCAAATTGCCATAAAATTATGGTAAATTCTACTGGGTGTTTTGTCGCTGCCAGCACAGGCACCTCTCTGTGCGAACTCAGCACTCATCTTGAAAAACTCCTCAAAGTCTCGAAAATCGGCCTCATAGAATCCGCGCTGGGAAATTGCGCAAAATCGGTACTCGGTTACGCGGCCGGAATCGGCTCGCGTTTTTGCTTCTCTGCGGTTCGTTCCGGCTTCGCGTGGATGACGACTTTCGCGTCGGTACCGTTTCGCTCCGCCGGGTGCACCGAAATCGGCTCTGGAATCAGTTTTTCGAGTTCCTCGATAGAATCGACGGTGATGACCCAGATATTTCGGTACACGGTTGTCACGAGATGCGAGCGACACGACATAGTCGCGCCGGGCACGAGTGGTTCGTCACCGGCAACCGGTGAGCGCGTCGCGTCGTCTCGTTCGAGTTCTACGTACATGGCTGGCTTCGCTGGTGGCGCGTGCGCCACCGGAATAATGGAAGATAGGCGCGCGGAGGGCTTAGACTTCGCTCTCCGTGTTGGTGAGCGAGTGAAGCGTCGTCTCGAGGATGCGCGGGTCGGGGAAGTCCTCGCAGTACTGATAGCGGTAGGCCAGTTGAATGATGCCAGCTTCGTCGACGATGAACTCCCCGGGCAGTTGCCACGGGTTGTCCACGAACGGGCGACCCTCGCGTCTCCGTTCTGCAACGAGTGTGTCTGTGGCCGCCGGGTCGCGGTTGCGAACCTGTTCGTCTAAGCCGTAGAGAATTTGCGATGGGAGGCCTTCGAGCAGGCCATATTCGCTGTACGCGCGCATCGAGGTATCACAGAGAATCGGACAGACGATGTCGTGGTCACGGGCGTAGGCGGCGGCTCGCTCGGGGTCGCCTTGCCCCACGATGACGACGGTTCCGCCCGCCTCATCATAACTCGCCAGTTCGTCTTTCAGGCGGGCGGCCCGAGCCATGCTACACCGACAGCCAAAGTGCCGGAAAAAGAGGATAAGTGCGGGGCCACCGGTCCAAAACTCGCTCAGCGTGCGCTCGTTTCCCTGGTGGTCAGAGAGGGTGAAATCGGGGGCCAGGTCGCCAATCTGAACCGGAAGGATGGTCCATCTGGTTCGGGTTGGCCCCTGGTCGAAGCTGGCTCGCCACTCGTGTTCTGCGTCGTCTACGATTCGTTGATACTCACTGTTCATTTGCCTCACTGTCGGGGTGCAACGGACTCTAGAACGCGCGCTGAGCGGAAAATGATGCCTCTACTGGTTGAAAACTGAGACTGTTCAGAACTACTGGTAGCTGCTTAGTCGCTTGGCTCTGGTTCCGGCTTCCGTCCTCGATTCCACACGTTCGTCACGGACTCGCCTGCTGGCGGTGTGTGGTCAACATCTTTCATTGTCGGTCGTCGGCTTCGTTTTGACATGGTGTTACTCAGTAACATAGGTCCGTTACTTAACCATTTCGTTGGTGTGGTAATAACACTTATTAGCATATGCATGACCTTATATATGGTGAAATCGAGGGTTTCGAGTTGTCTCGCTGCAGAATTGTCGATGTGGAGGCAAGAGTGCGTGGACGAGTTGCCGCACTTTGGCGTGAAAATCAGACAATCTCAGTAGTGGCCTAAAACGCCCCTCTCGCGCGCTTTCTTGCTAATGTACTGGAAAATCGCGTAGCCAAGCACGACGTAGCCCACGGCGTTGGCGGTGAGCAACAGCAGGTCGCCGGTCGGCAGGTCCCACAGGCGCACGTCTCCGGCCATCGCCGCGCCGAGCAGGTCGCCACCAAGCGCGAGCGGCAGGAATTTCAAGAACGGGTAGGTGTCGACGGGGGCCGCGAGCAGGCCAATGAACGTAAACTGGATGATGGCAAACAGATTCTCGATGCGCTTGTACAAGAGCGCGAGTCCGCCGGTGACGAAGCCAACCCCCACAGCAGACGCGAGTGTGAGGATGAGTAGTGGGACGATGGTCACGAGATCGAGGGCGAGCGTTTCCCCGGTCGTGAGCAACATGAGCGCGAGCATCGCGCCGCCCCACAGGAAGCTGATGAGGACGTTCACGCAGACTTTGACGGTCGTTACCCGTCCGAAGCCAAACGGCGACATATAGAGCTGTTCGAGCGTTCCCCACTGCGCCTCGCGAATGATGTCCCACGACACAGAGGAGTAGGCACCGACCGCAATCGTGAACACGAAAAAGCCGACGATGATGCCTTCGAGCGAGTCGGTGAACGCCGTCCCGATGAACGCCTGCCCGCCGAAGAAGATGAGCGCGAAAAACAGGTAGATTGTGACGAGTTCGCTCACCGTGTTGAACGCATACCGAGTCAGGAGGATAATCGATTTCAGGAAGATGCCCCGAAAAAGGACGAGCGTTGGCCTCATTGCATCCCCCCGTTTTCGGTGACGGTGAGGAACACGTCTTCTAAATCCGGCTCGATTGCTGTGACCGAGTCGAGGCGTACCCCTCCTTCCCGGAGCGTGTCCATCAGGTCGTAAAATCGGTCGCCGTCTCTGAGCACCACGTCGAACTCGATGCGACCGTCACGCACTGCCCAGTTGGTCACTTCGAACTCGTGGAGATGGGTTCTGAGCGCGGCTTCGTCGTGGGACACTGCGATGCGGTAGGTCTGTGAGCGAAACAGGGCAATCAGGTCGTCGATGCGCTCGTCTGCGACGACGCGCCCCTCGTTCATGATGATGACGCGGTCGCACACGTCTTGGACCACGTCCATGTCGTGACTGGAGATGAGGATGGTCTTTCCGTCGTGTTCGGCCAAGCGCCTGAGTTCGCGCCGCAAGTCGAGTGAGGTTTCGACATCGAGGCCGAGCGTCGGTTCGTCGAGAAACAGCACGTCCGTGTCCCGCGCAATCGCACAGGCGAGGGCCGTCTTCTGTTTCATCCCGCGCGAGAGGTTCGTGACTGGGTCGTCCACCTTGTCCGTAAGGCCGAGCCAGTCGAACACCTCGTCGTGGTCCTCCCGGACGGTTTTCGGGTGAATCCCCTGTAAACTGGTGAAAAATTCGACGTTCTGTCGTGGCGAGAGTCGCCAGTAGATGTTGCGCGAGCCTTCGAGGACGGCGCTCACGTTTCGGTACACCCCCCGTGGGTTGGTTTGTACGTCAACGCCACCCACCTGAATGTTCCCGGCAGTCGGCGTCAAGAGGCCAAGGATGGCTTTGATGGTGGTCGTTTTGCCCGCGCCGTTCGGCCCGAGCAGCCCGACGACACTCCCGCGCTCGACAGAAAACGATACGTCATCGACGGCCGTGACGGGTGGGTTCCCCCGCCGTCCGAACACCTTCGAGAGTCCTGACACGGTAACTGCAGGCCCCTCGTCGTGTGTCGCCATTTCCTGTAAGTAGTCTCGGCGCAGATGTAATTGTTCCGAGGAGTGGGTCAGCCGTTGATGTCCTTTCGCTCGAACAGCTCTGCGGCGAGTATCACGAGACCGATGGTGACTGCGAGGAGAATCGCCGTGCCGAGCCAGTCGATTTCCCCGAGGGAGAGCACGTCTGCAGGATCGAGATATCGGGCAAACGAGAACTGGCCCGCCCACTCGTAATCCGTCCCGCGGGTGAGCGAGTCGAGGAAGTAGGTCGCAAACAGCAGGCCAATGCCGACGCCCTGTGCCCTGCGCACGTCGTCGAATATCACGGAAGCGACGAGACCGAGACCCGAACACGCCGCGAGGTAGATGACGAACAGCGCGTGGAGTGCAATGAGGTCTGCGAGCGGTAGCGACTCACCCACGAACTGGACGCCGAAGTAAACGGTAACGAGCGCGATTCCGTTGACCGCGATGTTCACCGGGAGGAGCGCCAGGAATTTTTCGACAATGAATCTGGTCCGCGAGATGGGATTGACGAGCAGCAAGTCGATAGAGCGGTGTTCGATTTCCGCGGAGACGAGCGACGCGGAAGCGTAGGCGAAGTAGATGCCGAGGATGAGCAACCACACGAGCACGTACAACTGCGAGACGAGGTAGCCGTCGATGGTGGTGAGCGAGGTAACGCTGCCGACGAAGCTTTGGCGGAGTTCCGGCGAGAGGGTGTCTAAGTACGCGTCTAAATCGACGCCCGTGTCGGAAATCGAGGGGTACAGCCCAATCGTGAGCGCGATGAGCGCGAGGATGAGAATCGTCAGCGCCGCGGCGCTCCGTGTTCGTCGCCTTGCTTCGAAACGCGCAATCTCAAGCATCCACATCACCGTCGTAAAAGTGCATGAACACGTCCTCGATGGAGGTTTCGCGTATGTCCACATCTTGGACGGTGTACGCTGCGAGTGCGTCGATGAGCCCATCGAAATTTTCGGTGACGATGAGTCGCAGGTAGCCGTCGTCGTCTCTCTCGGTGCGGGCGATGCCGGGCATTTTGAACGTCTCCGGGGCAACGTCCTCTGCGAGCGAGACGCGGACGACCTTCCCACTTTTTTCGAGCAGCGTGTCGATGTCTTCGAGCGCGACGAGTTTGCCGTCGCGGATGATGGCCACGCGCTCACAGATTTTGCGCACCTCGCTCAGGATGTGCGTCGAAAAGAACGTCGTGACGCCCTGGTCCTGTTCTGCGAGCAGAAAGTCGTAGAACGTTTCTTGGACGAGTGGGTCGAGGCCGGACGTTGGCTCGTCCATGATGACAAGTCGCGGGTTGTGCATGAACGCCTGGACGATGGCGAGTTTTTGGCGATTCCCCCGCGAGTAGGCTTTCACCTTGCGGTCTTCGGGCACGGGAAACAGTTCGAGCAGTTCTTCGCGGCGCTCGTCGCCACGGAGTCGGGCGAAGTAATCGAGCACCTTCTCGCCGGTCGTGTTTCGATAAAAGTGGAAGTCGCCGGGGATGTGGCCGATTTCCTGTTTGGCCTCCGTGAGCGCGGTCGTGTCGGTCACGTCGCAGCCAAGGAGACGCGCCTCCCCGCCCGTCGGGTGCAAGAGGCCAAGGAGCGTCCTGATGGTCGTGCTCTTTCCGGCCCCGTTCGGCCCGAGAAAGCCGAATATCGCCCCTTCTTCTACGGAGAAGGTCAAATCCTCGATGCCCCGGACCTCGCCGTAGAACTTGGTGAGCCCATCGGTTTCGATAAGCGCAGTCACATATGACGGTAAGCTATCCGAACATATAGCATCGCTGGGGAGTTCTCACGACGCGACGATTCGAGCTGAGAATAGTAAAAGCAGTTATCTATATTCTTAACTTACATGTAGATATGGACGTTTTGCGGGTTATCGGTGTTTTTTGCTTGCTCCTTGCCTGTAGTGTTGGCCCCGTTGCGGGGCTCCAAGAGGATACGAGCGTCGCCGGCCGCCCTGATTTTACGGCGTTTATCCCAGAAAACACCCTCGCGCCGGGAATGACCGGAACCGTGTCGCTGTACCTCGTCAACAACGGGAAGGTGCAGATAACTGGTGACGACGAGTTCGAACAGCTAGTACAGACGGCACGCCAGACCACGGTGTCTGTCTCCGCGCCGGAGGACAGCCCTATCACCGTGAAAACTGCGACCACACCGGTCGGCATGCTTCCCGAGGGCGTCGCGGGGCCGTATCCGATTCGACTCACCGTGGCTGAGGATGCCGCGCCGGGAACCTACCGCCTCGCGGTTGATGTGGAATACGAGTACACTTCGAAGGTTATCACCCGTGCAGACGGGTCACATCGGTTCGTAGAGCGCAGCCGTACGCAGGAACTCATGGTGACTGTGGTCATCGAAAACCAGTCACGCTTCACCGTTCTCGACGTGGAATCAGATGTCGCGGTCGGTGAAACGGGCATGGTCACGCTCACCCTCAGAAACGACGGCACTGCCACCGCGAGAGACGCCACCCTGCTCGTGAAGTCTTCGGACAGCGAACTCAACTTCGGAAGCGGTGCACAGAGTGCAGAAAGCTTCATCGGGACGTGGCAACCGGGGGAGACAAAGCGGGTGACCACCCGCGTCGGCATCACTTCCGATGCGCTCGTGCGTGACTACGCCGCAGAAGTGGAAGTGGCGTATAAAGATAAAGACGGGCTGAGCAGGCTCTCCAGCCCGCTTTCGATTGGGGTTCGCCCGCAGACGGGCCAGCAGTTCACCATCGACAACGTGTCGAGCACGCTCAGCGTCGGCGACCTTGGGACGGTTACGGGGACGGTGACGAACACCGGCCTGACGACGGCAAACGACGTGGTGGTCGTCCTCCAACCCGTCTCGCCGCCGTTTATCGCCCACTCCCTTGCGGTGCCGGTCGGTTCGCTCGAACCCGGCGAAAGCACCCAGTTCGAGTTCCCGATTACGGTGACGGGGAACGCCACGACTGGGATGAGACGACTTTCGGCGACGGTCGAATATGAGTTGCTTACTGGGAGACAAACCTCCGACCCGTTCTCGCTTTCGGTCGCGGTGGCCGAGAAACAAGACCGCTTCAACATCGAACCCGTGAACGCGACGTTCGAAGTCGATTCAGACGGCATCCTCGTGGTCCGCCTCACGAACGACGGGATGGAGGCGGTCACGAACGTCAACGTTAGACTGCTCGCAGAAGAACCCGTTTCGAGTGCCGACGCTTCGACATTCGTCTCCCGCCTCAACGCCGGTGAATCGACCACCATGTCGTTCGACCTCGAGGTGTCAGACGACGCGATTCCGAAAACCAAGGCGGTGACGCTCGCTATCGACTACGAACAAGCAGACGGCACGATGCGCACCGAAACCCAGCAGGTTCCGGTGGAAGTTGTCGAAGGTGCTCCACAGCAGATTCCGATGGAGGCGATTGGCCTCGCAGTGGTCGTCGTCGCGGCGGCAGCCGTGTGGTGGTATCGCCGTCGCTAGTCGGTAGTTTTCTAAAAACGCGAAAATTGTTCGTACTTAGTCGTCGTCAGCCGGGGTTTCGCCACCGGTCATTGGGCCGTCAGAGCGGGGCGTGATGCCACCGCGTGCGGCGCTCATCCAGCTTGCGATGTTCTGAGCGACGTAGTCTTTGCCACCCCAGCCAACCGCGATACCAACACCGAGGGCGAGCGCGATTGCCACCCCGCCGGCGAAGGCGGTTGCGAGGATGTAGAGCAGTTCTACGTCGACGCCCATCGTGTCGAGTCCGATGACGACGACGGTGAAGTAGAGGAACAGGCGAACGCCCGTCGCAAACCAGCTCGTGTACATCGTCTCGGTCGCCGCGCGGGTGCGCTGGATGGCGTCGCCGATGAAGTCAGCGACGACGAAGCCGAGGACGATGATGAGCAAGCCGGCGATCAGCGACGGCAGGTAGGACACGGCCTCTGAAATCCACAGCGACAGGAGTGGAATGGCGAGTGCCTCTGCGGCCGCGAGGACGGCGAGCGCGAAAACGAATGCGTAGGCGAGTAGCCCAAACGAATGGGAGACTGCTTTCTCTGTCCCACCAAGGATGTCGCCAAGCGGCGTGGCGAGGACGACGCGGTCGAGTTCGATGCGGTCTGAGACGTACTCGACCAACCGCATTGCCCCTCGGGCGACGAGCCAACCGATGAGCAAGATGAGAATTGCGCCGACCAAGTTCGGCACGAACGCAATCATCTCGTTTAGCATGTTTGTCAGCGTATCCCCGATGGTTCCCACTTGAAGGATGAACAAGTCACTCACAGTTTTACACCAACGAGTATAATGTTTCTATCACCGCATATTTGTTTCGTAAGTTAGGAACAGCTTACCGGACTACAGCATAGCGATTATTGGTCACGTTTTTGATTTGCTTCTCCAAAATTGTAAAAATAAATAAATAATTCTCCACTCCGCGAGTGTCAAGCAATCTACTGTCAGTCAAAGCATACTGTCGGTATTTTTGATTGATAATCGACGGACGACCCCACGGGGGTGGGAAAACGGAATTCTACAAAGAGAAGAATGGCTGAACGTCATGGATTTGGGCCAAAAAATAACGTTTCATACATTTCTATCGAGTAGTCGCCCAATAACGAAAGTAAACGATAGATACACTTAATAGTCAGTCCAACCATCAGTTCAAAGTTGTAAGGGGGAAGTTAACATGAAACAATGTTCAAACTGTGGGGGATTCGTTACGCCAGACTTTGTCAGAGTGTTCGGGACCAACAATGATGAAGTGTTTGCGTGCTTGAACTGTACGACGATTACCGACTTAGAGAAGTACGCGGGGACGACGTACGGCCACACCGAACACGCGAGCAGCGTCCGGTGGAAAGACGTCGGCCTGTAATCGAGAACACCTTTTGAAACTGGCTCAAGCGGCTCGCCCGTCGGTCTGGGTGAACCGCTGAGTCAACCACCAATTCCACAGAGCGTCTGCGCTCGCTTCAGGAACCTTAACACGCCTCCACTGAGTACTGTTCGTATGGCCAATCGAGATGGTGCCCGGCTGCCGGGGGTTCCCGACGAAGACGGCCCTGCGCGCATCATCTTGCACGTCGATATGGACTGTTTTTATGCCGCCTGTGAGCGCCTGCGCGAGCCCGAGCTGGTCGGCAAGCCCGTCATCGTCGGCATGGGCTACGAACCCGGTGAGACGATTGGCGCGGTGGCGACGGCGAGCTACGAGGCGCGCGCGTTCGGCATCGAGAGCGCCCAAGCCATCTCGAAAGCCCTCGACACGCTCCCGCGCATCGAAGCCGTAGCCGACGGCGAGGCAGGCGGCTACTACCGGTCTGTCGACCTCGACTTCTACAAGTCCGTGAGCGCGGAGGTCAAAGCCATCCTCCGCGACTGCGCGGACACCCTCCGGGAGGTGAGCATCGACGAAGCCTATCTCGACGTGACCGAGCGCACCGCGTGGGACAAAACCGCAGATGGGAGCCGGACGCTCGCAGAAGGCTACGCCCGCTACATCAAACAGCGCATCGAACGCGAGGTGGGCGTGACCGCGAGCATCGGCGTCGCGCCGAACATGAGCGCGGCGAAGGTCGCAAGCGATTTCGACAAACCCGACGGGCTGACCGTGGTTGAGCCGGGAACTGTCCGCGAATTTTTCGCGCCACTCTCCATCGAGGCCGTCCACGGAATCGGCCCGGTCACGGCCCGTTCGCTGCGCGACCTCGGTATCGAAACTGCGGGCGACCTCGCTGCCGCAGACCGCGACGACCTCGTAGACCAGTTTGGCGAACGCGGCCGCGAACTCTACGAGCGAGCGAACGGCAGGGACACGCGGGTCGTAGAGCCGGTTGGCAAGCCAAAGAGTTTCTCACGGGAATCGGCCTTTCCCCCGACGGCAGACGTAAGCGAGCACCAAACCACGGTTTCGCGGCTTGCGGAAGCAGTCGCCGCGCGCGCAGACCGCGAAGGCGCGCTCTACCAGACCATTGGCATCAAGGTGGTGACCCCGCCGTTCGACGTCCACACGCGTGCCCGGTCGCTGCCCGGCCCCGTTCAAGACCCGGCCCTCGTCGAGTCGGTGGCGCTCTCGTTGCTCACCGAGTTCGAGGGCGAAACGGCGCGCAAACTCGGCGTTCGCGTCTCCAAACTCTCGTTCGCCGCAGAAGACCAGGCCAGCCTCGATAGCTGGAGTGGGGCGACGTCAAGCGAACCACGAGAAAAATCGAGCCAGCCCGTGAGTGAACAATCTCGGGAAGGCCAACAGTCGCTGACTGATTTCTAACTCACCACGGCGCGAACGCCGGGTTGCCAAGCCGCTTTTCCTCTGAGATTCCGTCGATGTGCGCGATGTCCTCGTCGTCCAACGCCAAAAACTGACTCTCCCAATTGGCTCGGATGTGGGCGCGACTCGTCGCTTTCGGGATGGGAACCACGCCTTTGTCGAGGAGCCACGCGAGCGTGACCTGTTCGGGCGTCGTCTCGTGTTTTTCTGTCACCTCGCACACTTCGCGCACGTCGCCTACGTTGCCGTGCATGAGTGGCGAGTAGGCGACGAGCGCGATATCGTGGCGCTCTGCGTAGGCGCGCAACTCGTCTTGTTGGAGCAAGGGGTGCATCTCGACTTGATTCGCTTTGATGGGGGCGTCACACTGTTCGCGTGCTTCGGTGAGCAGTTCCGGGGTGAAGTTGCTCACGCCGATATTGTCGATTAGACCGTCCCGTTTGAGGTCGCTGAAGGCTGTGAGCGTGGCTTCCGGGTCGTAGCTTTCGGCTGGCCAGTGGACGTACAGCATGTCGAGTGAGTCGACGCCCAACCGGTCAAGACTCTCTCGCGCCGTCCGAACCACGTCGTCGTAGGCGAGGTCATCGAACCACACTTTCGACGCGAGGAAGACCGCTTCCCGCGAAACGGGAGACGTCCTGATACCCTCGCCAACCGCGGCCTCGTTCTCGTAGTACTGGGCGGTGTCGATGTGGCGAAACCCAATATCGAGGGCGTTTCTGACGCTTGCCACGCACGAACCGAAGTTGGTGTTTTTGTACGTTCCAAGTCCGAGCGCGGGAATCCCGTTGACTGGCGAACGGTTCACAGCGTCATCCATGCACGCAACAATATATCCGAACAAAATAATGTTTGTGGAACTGAGAGTGGTGATTTATCTGCGCGCACACGAACTCTCGGCATGAACAAGCTCGCGGGCGCAGGAGACGGGCGCTGGGAACTCGCACCGCACGCGTACATCATCGTCTACGAGTCACCAGCCGGTGACGAACTGCTCACCATTTACGACTGTGGCGCAGCGCAGAAACCACCGTCTGCCCAGTTAATCGGGCACCTCGTGCGGGTGGACGCAGACTGCAACGTGAGCCAGACCCAGACGGGCTACATTGTCAGAATGCTGGAGTCTGCGACGCTCGAAGACCAAGGGAATAGTCACTTCGTTATCCGCGCCTGAATTTTCGCAGGAATCGACAGCCAACAGTATATAGGGCAGGCCTGCGACCAGTGTGATACGCGCACATGGCAGACGTAGAAACTATCACAGTCGCGGACGTGAGCGAGGGTCCGGGGGGCGAGGGTACCGTTGGGGAGGAAGTCTCTCTGCCCGTCGTCGAGGTGCTCACCGGTCGTGGCTTCATCACGGGTAAATCAGGGTCGGGAAAATCGAATACGGCGAGCGTCGTCGCAGAGAAACTGCTCTCGAATAACTTTCCCATCCTCATCGTCGATACCGACGGCGAGTACTACGGGCTAAAGGAGAAATTCGAGCTGCTCCACGTCGGCGCAGACGAGGAGTGTGACATCATGGTCGGCCCGGAGCACGCAGAGAAAATCGCGTCGCTCGCCCTCGAAGGCAACGTCCCCATCATTCTCGACGTGTCTGGCTATCTCGATGAGGACGAAGCCAAAGACCTCCTGACCGCGGTCACGAAACAACTGTTCGCCAAGGAAAAGAAGCTGAAAAAGCCCTTCTTGATGCTCGTAGAGGAAGTCCACGAGTATCTCCCCGAAGGCCCCGGCCTCGACGAGTGTGGGCGCATGCTCATCAAAATCGGAAAACGCGGGCGGAAACACGGCCTCGGTATCACCGGCATCAGCCAGCGCCCGGCTGACGTGAAAAAGGACTTCATCACCCAGTGTGACTGGCTCGTCTGGCATCGCCTGACGTGGGGCAACGACACCAAAGTCGTCCAGCGCGTCATCGGCACGGAGTACGCGAACGCCATCGAGAACATGGGCGACGGCGAGGCGTTCTTGATGACCGACTGGGCAGAGAGCATTCGTCGCGTCCAGTTCCAGCGAAAAACGACGTTCGACGCGGGCGCAACCCCCGGCTTGGACGACTTCGAGCGTCCCGACCTCAAATCGGTGAGCGACTCGCTCGTCTCCGAGTTGAAACAAATTACCGACAAGCGCGCCCAACACGACGACGAGGTCGAACGCCTCACGGCCCAACTGGAAAAAAAGGACGAACACATCGCCCAGCTCGAAGCCGAACTCGCAGACGCCCGCGACATGAGCCGCATGGCAGACCAGTTCGCCCAGGCGATGCTCGACACCACCCAACCCTCGCGGATGCGCGAGGCAGAACAGTCCGGGCTCGATAACTACGAGCGCGACGCGCCGGAGCCGGAATCTGAGCCTGAACCGGAACCCGAAACCCCGCTCTCGGAACCAGACTTCGACGAACTCCAGATTGGCGGGAATCGCCCGCTCGTCAAACAGCTCTGTCGCTCGATAGCCGGCCTCGACACTATCGAACGCGGGATGCTCGCCTACTACTGCGAGCACGGTCCGGCAGAGCCGATGGACGCCTACGTCGCCGCGGGTGGAGATGCAGACCGAACGATTGCGTACAACTGCAACGCGACGCTCAAAGAGGTGGGCGTCGTCACCCACCTCGGGCGAGGTCACTACGACTACAGCGTTCCGCAGTTCATCGAAGCCGCCCACGACGGCCGGCTCAGCGACGCAGAGTTCGAAGAAATTATTGACGTCATCGAATCGCAGTTCCTCCCTGACCTCCAGCGCGCTTAAAGTCCGGAGACGAGGTCTTTGAGGGCGGCGCGCGGGTCGTCTGCTTTTGCCACGCCACTTGCGAGGAGGACGCCCTCCGCGCCGAGTTTTTGCGAGGCAACGACGTCTTCGCCCGTCGAGATGCCCGCGCCACAGAGGACGGAGACCGACTCGTCAACCGCAGCCGCGGCTTCGACTGCACCTGTCACGATGTCGGGGTCGGCTTTGCTCACGGGCGTTCCCGTCCCGATGAGTTCCGGTGGTTCGACGGCCACGGAATCGGGGCCGAGGGCGGCCGCGGCACCGACCTGTGCGGGGTTGTTCGCACAGACGATGGTTTCTAACCCAGCGCGCTCTGCGGCACGGACGCTCGCGTCGATGTCCGCAAGTTTGAGGCGTTTTTCTGAGTGGTTGATGAGCGTCCCTTGCGCACCGGCCTCTGCGACAGCTTCTGCGAGCGTGCTGCCGGTGGCGCTGCCGTATTCGACGGGACTCACGTGCTGTGCCCACGTCTCGACGCCGGTTTCTGCGACCGCAGAGAGGTGTGCGGCCTGCGGTGCAACGGCGATACGGGCGTCTGTGTCTGTGGCAACGGCTGCTGCGGCCTCTGCGACGGCGACCGGGTCACAGGGGTAGGCTTTCAGGTTTACGAGAACGAACATACCGGGAGGCGATTCCCCGGCGACAAATAGATTGCGAGACGAAGTAGTCGCGTTACTTGTCTTTGCGTTTTACCACGTCACCGAGCGTGGTGGTCGTGGAGGCGCTTCCTTCCCACTCTGAGTCCGTATCGGCGCTCTCAGAGAGGCTGATGTTGAGCGCGCGTTCGAGTTTCTTCTGGACGGAGTCGTTTGGCAGGATGTCGCCGCGTTCGAGTTTGCGGATTAAACTCGCCTTCTCGTTGAGACTCTTTGCGAGTTCTTCCTGACTCAATCCCTTGTCCTCGCGCGCCTCGCGGATGCGGTCGTCGTAATCAGATGCCACCTCGTCCATGTCGTCGAACATGTCCCGACGACGGCGCGTCGAGGAGCCGCTACTCGACGAGCTCGACGTGCTGCTACTCGAAGACGACTTCCCAGAGGAGCTGCTGGTCGAGTACTTGGTGGACGAACTGGAAGAAGATTTTTGCGTCCGAACCTCCGTCCCGAACTGCGAACAGCTGTCGCAAAGCTGGAGTTCAGCTCCCTCGACCTTGACGGTCTTGAGCGAACCAGACTCGGCTCCGCACATCTCACATTGAGCCATAGCCCCACTTAGCAAGGGGCGTGTATAAATGGCACGCCGGATGGCCGCCCGCAGGCGGTTTAGGCGAGCGCCCGCATTGAGTAGTAAAAGCGTTGGAGCGCCGTCACGTGGCCGATGATCGCGAAGAACACGAGGAGCGCGACGACCAGCGACACGCCACCGACCTGCTGGACGAACGTTGCCACGACGGTTGTGAGACCGATAAGCGCGAGGCGGTCTGCCCGCCCGACGAGACCGCCGTACACGCGGTCTAAGCCGACTGCTTGGGCTTGCGTTCCGAGATACGAGGTCATGAGCACGCCCGTGATGGCGGCAAAGCCAATGGCGTATTCGCCAATCCCTGCCATCAACCCGGCAATCACGACGATGTCGGCGTAGCGGTCGAGGACGTGGTCGAGGAGGTCACCGGAGCGTGAGGCCACGTTCAACTCGCGGGCGAGCGCCCCGTCGACGAGGTCGAACCAGCCGTTCAAGAAGACAAGTATCGCGCCAACGAGATAGTAGCTGGGCGTCTGCCCGGCGAGGTAGTACACGCCACCGGCGGCGACCGCAAGCACGAACGCCACGACGCTCACGCTGTCGGGGGTGAGATTGAGTCGGGCGGCGAGGGTGACGAAGGGGGCGAGCAGCCGGTCTGCGACGGGTCTGAATTTGTCGAGCATTATAGATAGTCGATGAAGGACACTTCGCCCGCAGACGGTGCGCGGTCACCAACGATGGCGGCTTCGATGGCCGCGGCAACCGCCTCGGGGGTTCGGTCAGTCGTGTCGATTTCGTAGACGGCTTCGAGACCGTGTTCGTTGACGGCTTCCGAGAGGATTACGTCAAGCGCCTCGCTCTCTGCATTTTCGCGCGCTTTTTGGGCGGTTTCGCCGCGCTCAAGCAGGCGCTGTTCGAGCTGGTCTGGGTGACAGCGAAGCACGATGACTTTGTCCGCCGTCAGGTGATGAGCGAGGTGGGAATCGACGAGCACGTCGTCGCGGTCACCGAGCCACTCGCGGACGGCATCCAAGTCGGCAACGAGGCTGTCGCGCTCCTCGTCAACTTCGCTATAGAGGCCGTCTTCGTCTCGAATCACGTGGTTCAGGTGAATCACGTCGAGGTCGGTATCGATGAGGGTTGTGGCCGTCGTCTTGCCCGTTCCGGGCGTGCCGGTGACGACGACTCTCACGACGTGAGCACCTCGTTCAACACGGACACCGCGCGCTTCGTCGTCTCCTCAGTGCCACAGGTGATGCGGATGGACTCGGGCAGCCCAAAGCTCGAACAGTCGCGGACGATGATGCCTTCGCGCTGGGCGGCTTTCGTGACCGCAGAGCCGTCACCGACGTCCGCGAGAACGAAGTTTCCGGCGCTCTCCCACGTCTTTGCCTCGAGATTCTCGGAGATGTACTCGCGCGCCCACGCGGCGGTTGCGACGGATTTCTCGACGTGCTCGTCGTCAGAGAGCGCGGCGAGTCCGGCCCGACAGGCCAGTTCGCTCGCGGCGAAGGGCGTGTTCACTCGGGCGTAGGCGTCGGCCCACACTTCGGGGACAACGGCGTATCCGAGTCGAAGCCCTGCGATGCCGTAGGCCTTCGAGAACGTGCGGAGAACGGCGATATCGTCGCGGTCAGAGAGCAGTGAGATTGCGCTGTCCATCTCCGCGAACTCGCCGTAAGCCTCATCGACGACGACGAGGGTTTCCTCGGCTGTTTCGTCTGCTACCGTCACGACCTCGTCGAGTGCCATGACTGACCCCGTCGGGTTGTGCGGGCTCGTGAGGAAGATGATGCGCTCGCCGTCGTAGTGGTCGAGCACGCCCGCTGCGGTTTGGGCGAAGTCGTCTGCTTTCTGCAGCGGATACTCGTTCACCTCTCCGTGGTGGTAGCGGGCGCTCATCGCGTAGTAGGCGAAGCCGGGTTTCGTGACGAGCACTTCGTCGCCGGGTTCGAGCATCGCTCGACAGAGGTAGTCGAGTGCACCGTCGCCGCCGTTTGCGAGCCAGATTTGTTCGCCGGTGACGCTCCACTTTGTTGCGAGGGCGTCAGTCAGGTCCGCGGCCGACGTTTTCGGGTAGGTATGGATGGTCGGCGCGGCGGCTTCGACGGCCGCTGCGGCCTTCGGACTCGGCCCGTGTGGGTTCTCGTTAGAAGAGAGTTTTACCAGATTCGCTGGGTCGAGGCCCAATTCGCGTGCGACCTCCTCGATGCCACGCCCCGCTCGGTAGGCGGTGTGCGAGGAGAGGTCCCGTGGTTGCATATCTGTCTGCTATCGGCGTGCGCCCTTAAACGCACCCACCTCGGGCGAGTGGTGAGTTGGTTTAAGCCCACCATTCCGGTTTCCGGTAAAATGAGCTTTCACAAAGATTGTTTGTTGATAACAATATCCCCAACCCTCATCTTTCCCTTCGGGGAAACCCATTATGACAGAAATGCAAACATCACGGCGCACATTACTCAAGCGCGGTGCGCTCATCGCGGGGGCGGCGGCAATTGGTATTCCGGGAACCGTTTCCGCAGCAGGCTGTGGAACGGTTGTGTGTGCTCGCTCGCCAGGCTACTGGAAGAACCACCCCGAAGCCTGGCCAGTCGAGACCGTCAAGATTGGTGGCCTCGAGATGGACAAAGACTACTGGATCGAAAATCTCCTGAAACAACCCGTCGAAGGCGATAAAAACCGTATCCTTGCGAAATCGCTGCTCGCGGCCAAACTCAACCAGTACGCGGGTGCAGAGGACTCGTGTATCCGGTATCGCGGCACCGCAGACAAGTGTATCGGCGGCGGTCGCTGCTACTTCGGCGTGACCGGCGTAGCGGACAAGTGGCTCATCACCTCTGGCTTCCCAGAATTCGCAAACGGCTACACGCCACAGACCACCTGGAAGCTCCCCGTGATGCTCCACAACGAGTGCACTGGCGAGCGCGACACCGTTAAGGTGAACGCCGAATGTCTGTACGACATCTTAGACGCCTACAACAACGGCATGCTCTGTGCGTGCAAGGCCGACTAAGCTCACGTTTTCTTTTCTGCCCACGAGATTCACGACAGGCTAACCACTGTTCCACGAATAACGCCTTTCTCGGCTCACGGTTTGCTCTGGTTGCTAAGTTGAACGTTCACGCTGAAATGGCCTCCATACCGACTGGTAGTTCAACCAAAACTGAGGTAACAGACTTGTAACAAAGTCAATTGATAGAGATTTTTCGTACGAGTGAGAACTCATGACTGACATACGTACTTCACGACGAACACTCCTTAAACGCGGTGCGCTCATCGCGGGAGCGGCGTCACTCGGCATTCCCGGCACAGCCGCGGCCCGAGGTGACAGAGACCGACGGAAAGTCTGTGCGCGGTCGCCGGGCTACTGGAAGAACCATCCCGAAGCGTGGCCGGTTGACGTGCTGCAAATCGCCAACAAGCGTGCCCGCAAGGAGTTCTGGATTCACTACCTCCTGAAACAACCCGTCCGCGGTGACAAAAACCGCATCCTCGCAAAGGCGCTCGTCGCGGCCAAACTCAACCAGTACGCGGGTGCAGAGGACTCGTGTATCCGGTATCGCGGCACCGCAGACAAGTGTATCGGCGGCGGTCGCTGTTACTACGGTGTACCGGGCGTAGCCGTGCGCTGGCTCTACGCCGCTGGCTTCGCTGACTTCGGGACGGCGAAGTACACACCCATGCGAACTTGGGATGCCGAGATAACGCTTCCAAACAGATGCACAGGTGAGTGGGACAAACTCGAAGCAAACGGTGAATGTCTCTACAACATCCTAGACGCCTACAACAACGGTGAGATGTGTGCATGCGGCAAAGACGACTGAGACGAGGATTGGTCGCTAACCTAGCCTTCCCCTTACGTTTGTTTTAGCGATTCAGAGACGAAGTCAGCTGCGCGAAGTGTCAACGCTGCGATGGTGAGCGTCGGGTTCATCGCCCCCGCCGTGACGAACACGCTGCTTGACGCAATCGTGAGATTCGCCACGTCGTGCGTGCGCATGCGCGCATCGACGACGCTCGTTTCGGGGTTCGTTCCCATTCGCGTGGTTCCCATGTGATGATACGTCGGCCCGGTGTTTTCCGGCCCGACCGTCCACCGGATGTCCACGCCAAGTTCGTCCATGACGGCGCGTTGAATCTCGTTTGCGCGGGCGAGAGTTCGTCGTTCTCTCTCGCCAACCCGCCAGTGAACGTCCGGGACGGGTTTGCCGTGGTCGTCGGTTTTCGCCGTGTCGAGGCCGATATAGTTCTCTTTGCGCGGCGCTTGGCCAACGAGCGCCCCGATTCCGAGTTCGTGGCCGTACGAGTCCTGGAGCGTTTCGAGCAGTTCGTCGCCGTACTCGGCTGCATCCATCGCCATCTCGACGGGCGAGGGCCCGGCATAGTTTAAAAATTCGAGTTTGATAGGGGCGATATCGGGGTCGTCGGTGTCGTAAAACTGGTGACTTTCGGTCGTGTTGAACCCGATGTGGTTCTGCCGTGTCTCGCGGCGGGGAAGTACGCCACCCATGCCCGCAAATAGGTGTTCCATGAAGTAGCGACCGACTACGCCACTCGAATTTGCGAGGCCGTCCGGGTGGTCGTCCGAAGCGGACAGCAAGAGCAGTCGCGGGATTTCAACGCCGCCAGCCGCGAGGATGAACTGACGGGCTTCCTGTCGGTACGTCCGCCCGTTTTTCGCGTACACAGCCGCTTCGACCCGCTCACCGGATGCGGTGGTTTCGAGGCGTTGGACGGGGGCTTCAGCAATGACGCGAACGCCCTTTGCCTCTGCTTTCTCGATGGTGGTGTCGGCTGAGTACTTCGCGCCCGACGGACACACGGGATTGCACGTCCCGTAGCCTACGCATTGAGAGCGCCCGTCGTACGCCTCTGAGTTGCGTGCGTTCCCCACCGAATGGGTGGTGATTTCGAGTGCCTCACACGCCTCTGCGAAAATCGAATCCGAGTGCGAGGGCGCGAACGCAGGCATCGGATACGGCTCGTCTCGTGGCGGGGCGAACGGGTTGTCGACCGAGCCAGCGACTCCCAACTCCTTCTCTGCGCTCGCGTAGTAGGGTCGCAACTCGTCGTAATCGATGGGCCACTCGCCGCCGTCCGGGCCGGTGGCGGCGAAGTCTGACTCGTGGAGGCGCATTACCATCCCCTGCCAGTGGAGCGTACTCCCGCCAACGCCTTTCACGCGAGCGTGATTGAGCGGGTAGAAGTTCTCGCCAGAAGACGTGTACGCGTCGCGTGGACCACCCATCTCCCACACGCCGTGGTCGCTGTCGCCCGGTCGAATCGAGCGTTCCATCTGCGCGATGCGGTCTTCAGGGTCGAATCGCGGCCCGGCTTCGAGCACCACCACGTCGTGGCCAGCCGCTGCAAGCGTGTCTGCGAGCAAGGCTCCGGCAGGCCCCGCGCCGACGATGCACACGTCAGTGCGGGAGGCGGTGGTGTGGGTCATGGCTGGTCTGTGTAGCTCAAGCCGCCGGGATGGCCCTGTGGATTCTCGATGCCCACGAGACGCCCGCCCGTTGGCGACGCGTAGAGCGCGTACTGGAGATCGTTCCAGATGTAGTAGCGAAGTCGCCGCGCCGTCGTCGCGTCCGGGTCGGAACTTGGGTCGGCTTCGGGAAGCCCCATCTCTTTGAGGAGTTGTTCTCGGACTTCGACCGGCAACGCCGAAACCGGGGCGTCGTACCACTCGACTGCCGTCTCGTTCAGTTCGGCCACCGCACGTCCGAGGTGGCTTCTGTACGCCGGTCGGGCGGCTGCTTTCTCCGTCAAATACGTCTCAACAAATGCGTGAATCCCACTCACGTCCGTTGGATAGATAACTTCTGCAACGGCAGCCATCGTTTCGACAAGCTGCGTCCGTGACACGTCGGTGCCGTCGGTGTCACTCGCGAGGAACGCCGCACCCCCACCGACGACGATTCCCACGCTCGCAAGCGATGCAAGCGCGTCTCGTCGCGTCAGCTTCATCTTGGCGCAGAATTAGGCCACCCTAAATTTATGCGTTGTCATCCACATCACTTGTGTCGGAAACGTTATATGTAATTGCTCCTACAACCGACTATGACTGTCGAGACTCATGTGGTCACACTGCCGAGCGGCGATCAACTCGCCTATCGTGAGCGCATGGGCGAGACAGACCCTGTGGTGTTCATCCATACGAACTGCTCGTCTTCGATTCACTGGGAGCTCGTTTTTGATGAACTGGATCCGCGTTATCACCTCATCGCGGTCGACCTCAGAGGCTGTGGCGGCTCGTCGTACCTCGAACCAGTCGATTCGATTGCGGATTTTGCGAACGATGTTGCGGCGTTTCTCGCGGCGTTGGACGTCGGCCCCGTCCACGTCGTCGGGTGGTCAAGCGGTGCGGCGATTGGCTTACAGGTAGAACTCAAAGCGCCGTCGCTCGTGCGCTCACAAACCCTCATCTCTCCGGTGAGCGCGCGCGGATACCCCATCCTGAAAAAAGACAACGCGGGCAACGTCATCTCACAACAACCGCTCGCCACTCGTGCCGAACTCGCCGCAGACACCCTCCAGATTGCACCTGTCCTCGAAGCCATCGAGACGAACGACGCCGAGTTCCTCACAGCCTACCTGCAAACGCTCGTGTTCAACGAGCAACTCCCGGACGCCCTCGACTTAGCCGACCACGTTGCAGAGATGCTCACCCAAGAGGGGTTTCTCGACTTCGTCTACGCGACAGCCCATTTCAACATCTCGTCGGTCGATAACGGTGTCGAACAAGGCACCGGCGAGGGGATGCACCTCCGTGCGCCAATGCTCGTCCTGTACGGTACCGAAGACAGCGTCATTCTCCGGCAAATGATAGACCACACCCTTTCTGACGTCGGTTCGGACGCCGCACTCGTCGTCCTAGAAGGGGTGGGACATGCGCCCGCAATCGAAGCCCCGGCACGCGTTGCCACTGAACTCGAAGCGTTTTTCGGAAAATTCGATGCGGTCAGCAATTCCGTATCGTAACTATTCGGGAATCCGGACGGCGTGTTCGAGCACGCCAACGCCCTCGACTTCGACTTCGACCACGTCGCCGTCTGCGAGCGGCGAGACGCCCGCTGGCGTCCCCGTCGAGATGATGTCGCCCTCTTCGAGCGTTAGGTAGGACGTAATCTCCTCGATGAGTTCGGGAATCGAGAAGATAAACTCAGCCCGAGACGACTCTTGGCGCAGTTCGCCGTTGACCCAGAGTTTGACCGACGCGTCGTCCGGTACTTCGTCGGGCGTTGCCACGACCGGGCCGACTGGCGCGGCGTTGTCGAACGCCTTGCCACGAATCCAGTTCTGTTCTTTGCGCTGGTCGTCGCGGTTCGAGAGGTCGTCTACGCACGTAAAGCCCGCCACGTAGTCCATCGCGTCTGCTGCGGCGACGTTTTTCGCCTGCGTGCCGATCACCACGCCGAGTTCGGCTTCGTGGTCAATGCGCTCTTTGCCCGCCGGAAGCGTCACTTCGTCGCCGTGGCCAGCGAGCGTGTTCGGGGGTTTGAGAAACAACAGTGGACGGTCTGGAATCTCAGAGTTCTGTTCTGCGGCGTGGTCTGCGTAGTTGAGCCCGACACAGACGATCTTCGACGGTTCACACGGTGGGAGTACGTCCACCTCGTCGGTGTCGTAGGTTCTGCCCGCGAAAACGATGCCCTCGTCGGTCCACTCACCAGTTCGTACCGACCCTGCCGGGTCGCGGAATCGAACATGTCGCATACGTCCGCTCGTGTCTGTGGTTGGTTAAGCGTTTGTGCTGTGGCAAACGCTCACAGTGGGACGATTCTCATGGATTGAGACTCAGCTTTGGTTTATATTCTCTCTGTTCGCGTAGCAGTACTTGTAAGGTGATAAAAATGGCAACTACTCAACCAACCCTCGAAGGCGTAAATACGTTCGAAAGCCAACTCGGTGGCATCACGGTTCGCGGTGAAGCACACAGCCTGAGCGCGTGGTTCGTCCTCGCACTCCGACTCATGATGGGGGTTGCGTTCTTGAACGCAGGCCTCGACAAGGTGCTCGCAGCTGGCTGGGGCGCACAGGGCTACCTGCTTAACGTCGCGGCAACCAATGGCAACCCACTGCAAGGGATGTTCCTCTGGATGGGACAGACGCAGTGGTTCGTTGACTTCCTCGCGATCGCCGTCCCGTGGGGTGAACTCCTCATCGGTCTCGGACTCATCGTCGGCGCACTGACCCGCCTCGCGGCGTTCTTCGGCGCGTTCATGATGCTCATGTTCTACTTCGGTAACTGGAGCATCGAACACGGCGTCATCAACGGCGACTTCGCGTACATGCTGGTCTTCCTCGCCGTGGCCGCCTTCGGTGCAGGCCGCATCCTCGGCCTCGACACCTACTTAGAACGCATCGAGTTCCGTGGCGAACCGCTCATCGAGCGCTACCCACGCCTGCAGTACATCTTCGGCTGAACACACGACTTTTTCTGCGACACTCACTCGACGTAGAGTGCGTACATTAACACCGCAAATCCAACCGCCGTCAGCCCACTCTCGATGACGGCGACAAGACTCGCATC